>CALIXC010000064.1 GCA_938046755.1 uncultured Lautropia sp.
GCCGGGGGCAGGGTAGCCGCAGCCGGGCCGATCTGCTGCTGGCCAGTGCCGAGATCGTGCCACTCTATGCCCGTCTGCCTGCTGCCGACCAGCAGCGGGTCTTCAACCCCGGCAATGCCCCGCGCATCGTGCTGGCCACCAACGTGGCCGAGACCTCGCTGACGGTCCCGCGCATCCGCTACGTCGTCGATTCGGGCCTGGCGCGCATGCTGCGCTACCGCATCCGCGGCAAGGTCGACCAGCTCCTCATCGAGCCCGTCTCGCGCGCCGCTGCCAACCAGCGTGCCGGCCGCTGCGGCCGGGTGGCCGAAGGTGTCTGCATCCGCCTGTTCGGCGAAGACGACTTCCAGAACCGCCCCGCCTTCACCGACCCCGAGATCCTGCGCTCGTCGCTGGCCTCGGTCATTCTGCGCATGAACGCGCTGGGCCTGTCCGAAGTCTCGGCCTTCCCGTTCCTGGACCGCCCCTCGCCCAAGGCCATTGCCGACGGTTACGCCCTGCTCAACGAACTGGGCGCCATCGACGATCGCCAGCGGCTCACCCCCATCGGTCGCCAGCTGGCGCGCCTGCCGGTCGACCCACGCCTGGCGCGCATGCTGCTGGCCGGCCATCGCACCGGCTGCCTGGCCGAGGTCCTGATCATCACGGCCGCCCTGTCCGTGCAGGACCCGCGCGAACGTCCACCCACTGCCCAGCAGGCAGCCGACCAGGCGCATGCCCGCTTCAACGTACCGCAGTCCGACTTTCTGTCCTGGATCCGGCTGTGGCGCTACTGGCAGGAGCAGCAGGCTGGCCGCAAGCAGCGCGGCGAATCGCACCGGGCGCTGGCCAACCGCATCGGACGCGAGTTCCTGTCCATCCGCAAGCTGCGTGAATGGGCCGATGTCATCGGTCAGCTCACCGAGCTGGTGCGTGGGCTCAACTGGCAGATCAATACCGACGAAGCAGCGCCTGACGTCATCCATCGCGCGCTGCTCACCGGCCTGCTGGGCAACGTCGCCCACCGCCTGCCCGAAGGACCGGGCTGGCAGGGTACGCACCAGCAGAAGTTCGTGCTGCATCCGTCGTCCATCCTCAACCGTCGCCAGCCCAAGGCCGAGGGTGGAAAGCCCGCCGCCCCGCAGAACGCCAAGGGCGCCCGCTGGCTGATGGCGGCCGAACTGGTCGATACCGGCCGCCTGCAGGCGCGCACCGCCGCCGCCATCCGCCCGGAATGGGTCGAATCCGCTGCTGGCGACCTGATCCAGCGTTCGTGGAGCAACCCGCACTGGGAAAAGAACAGCGGCAAGGCCATGGCACACGAGCGGGGCGTGCTCTACGGCCTCGTGCTCTACACCGCCCGGCGCGTGCCCTATGAAAAGGTCGATCCGGCCGAATCCCGACGACTGATGATCCGCGACGGCCTGGTCACCGGCGAATGGCCGGTCGATGCCGACTTCATCCGCCACAACCGCAAGGTTATCGCCGATGTCGAGCGGCTGGAGCACAAGATCCGCCGTCCCGACCTGCTGGTCGACGAGGAATCGCTGGCGGCATGGTTCGATGCCCAGGTGCCCGCCGGGATCTGCAATGCCCGGGACCTGCAGCAGTGGTACCGCGAGGCCGTCAAGGCCGATGCCGGACTGCTGAAGCTCTCGCGTGAGGCATTGCTGAAGAAGGACGCCGACGGTGTGGACGAGGCGCGCTTTCCGCGCCTGCTGCGCATGCGGGGTGTCGACTTCACGCTGTCCTATCACTTCGAGCCCGGTGCGGCCGATGACGGCGTCACGCTCACCGTGCCGCTGCATGCGCTCAATCAGGTCGATGCCGATCGCTGCAAATGGCTGGTGCCCGGCATGCTGGCCCAGAAGGTCTCGCTGCTCTTCAAGTCACTGCCGCAGCGCTGGCGTCGCCACCTGCTGCCGCTCGATGGCACGGCCGCCGAATTCCTCGACGGCCTGAGCACCGGCAAGGCATCGGCCGGCGAAACCGATTCCGCTCCGGCGGAAACCGGAGTCGGCCACCGCGACATCGTCATCCCGTCCGGAACGCCGCTCATCGATGCGCTCCTGGAATTCCTGCGCGTCAAGGGCGGCTGGCGGCTGGCAACCACCGATTTCCGGCTAGAGAACATTCCCGCCCACCTGCAGATGAATTTCCGGTTGGTCAACGAGCACGGCCGGGTGCTGGCCGTCTCGCGCCACCTGTCCGAGCTGCAGGCCGCCTACGGCTCACAGGCCCAGTCTGCCTTCCAGAGCGAGTTCTCGCGCATTGCCGCGCAGATGCGCGGGCGCGCTGCCAAGGAACCTGCTCCGACCCCGAAGGCAGGCAAGACATCCCCCGGAAAGGCATCCGAGGGGACACAGGCAGGCCGTGCCGAGGGCAGCAGGGCGGCTGGAGCCGACACCGTCATGCGTGCCGGTCAGCGCCACACCCGCTGGGACTTCGGGACGCTGCCCGAACTGCTGGAACTGCAGACCACCGGCGGCGAACGGCTGGTGGGCTTTCCGGCGCTGCTGGACAAGGGCGATGCCGTCGAGATCACCGTCTACGACGACCCGGCCGTGGCTGAGCGTCACCACAGGCAAGGCGTGGTGCGGCTCTTCGCTCTTTCCATGAACGAAGCCCTGAAATCGCTGGCGCGCGACGTGAAGAAGAACGCCGGCCTGGAACTGGGCTTCAACGCATTGCCGGGCAGCGGTGGCAAGGCGGCGCCGCTGGCTGAGCAGCTGGCCCAGGCCGCCATCATCCGCAGCTTCCTGCAGGATGGCCTGCCCCAGGATGACGCCCAGTTCCAGAAGGCGCTGGCCGACGGCCGGCCCCGCATGCTGCTCACCGCCCAGGAGCTGGCCCGCCTGTTGCAGTCCATCGTCACCGAACATGGCCAGATCCGCCGCAAGCTTACCGGCCTGAGAGCCGACCGGTCCGCGCTTGACGACATCGAGGCGCAGCTGGCCGCGCTGTTCCCGCCGGGTTTTCTGCATCAGGTGGGCTACGAGCATCTCCAGCACTATCCGCGCTACCTGAAGGCCGTTGTCATGCGGCTGGACAAGCTGCGTGAAGATCCCGCCCGAGACAAGGCCCTGCAGGCCTCCATGGTGCCGCTGCTGCAACGCTGGCGTCAGTGGCAGCGCGACATCGGCATGCAGCTCGACCGTGAGGCCGAATCCTTCCGCTGGATGCTCGAAGAGCTGCGCGTCTCGCTGTTCGCCCAGAGCCTGCGCACGCCCATGCCGGTCTCGGTCAAGCGTCTCACCAAGGTGCTGGATCAGCGGGACGGGCGGTGAACCGGGGCGGAGGGTATGGTGGGACACATGGGGACCTCGAAAACCCCCATCATCCGCCCGCCAGCCGCAGATCAGGCTAGACTGGTCGGCATGAAAGCA
>CALIXC010000065.1 GCA_938046755.1 uncultured Lautropia sp.
GGGCCGAGGCCGCCCGGGGGGCCGCGTCGGCACGACCATCGGGTCAGGGCGCGGGGGCCGGCGCCCATTCGGATCCTGAACGGGGGGCGAAGGCTCAGGCGACTCAGTTCCCCCAGGCCGGAGCCCGCATGTCGGATGCCGGCCTGCTGGGCCAGGCACCTGCCATGCAGGCGGTGTATCGTGCCATCGGTCGTCTGGCCCGATCCGATGCCACTGTGCTGCTGACCGGCCAGTCCGGCACGGGCAAGGAGCGGGTGGCGCGGGCGCTGCATCAGCACAGCGTGCGGGCCGAGCGGCCGTTCGTGGCGATCAACATGGCGGCCATCCCGCGTGACCTGATGGAATCGGAGCTGTTCGGGCACGAACGGGGGGCCTTCACGGGTGCACAGACCCTGCGGCGTGGCCGTTTCGAGCAGGCCGAAGGGGGGACGCTCTTTCTGGACGAGATCGGCGACATGCCGGCCGAGATGCAGACGAGGCTGCTGCGGGTGCTGTCCGAAGGTCACTTCTATCGCGTGGGGGGCAATCAGCCCGTGAAGAGCCGCGTGCGGGTGATTGCCGCCACGCATCAGGACCTGGAGGCGCGCGTGGCCCAGGGGCTCTTTCGGGATGACCTCTTCCACCGCCTGAACGTGATCCGCCTGCGCCTGCCCCCACTGGCCGAGCGCGTGGAGGACATCCCGCTGCTGGCTGAGCATTTTCTGGCCGAGAGCGCAGCCTCGCTGGGGGTGGAGCCCAAGCAGCTGGGGGCAGATGCCCTGCGGGTGCTGTGCGCCTTTGACTGGCCGGGCAATGTGCGGCAGCTGGAAAACGTCTGCCAATGGCTGACGGTGATGACGGCGGCCCATGTGGTGACGATGGCGGACCTGCCACCGGAAATGCTTCCATCACGAGGCCCTGCGGCCAACGTGTGCCCGGTGACGCAGCCCGCATCCGTCGCTGCCCCGCAGGCTTCGGGCACGCTTTCCGCTCCCGTGGATGCTCCGGATCAGGCGGATATCGATCGGGAGAGCGCCGACCCGGCCGGCTGGAGTGCGCTGCTGGCGAAGCTGGCCCGACAGCAGCTGGCTGATCCGGAGGCACACGATCTGCTGACACCCTTGCAGGCAAGCTTCGAGCGCACGCTCATCGAAGCGGCCCTGGAGGCCACCGCGGGGCACCGCGGCGAAGCCGCCCGTCGCCTGGGGCTGGGCCGCAACACGCTGGCCCGCAAGATACGCGACCTGGGTATCGACTGACCGTGTATCGTCCGGTCAGGGGCTGACCTGGGCGGGTCTAGCCTGAGCAGTTGTTCCTGAGTGAAGTTCCGCATGAGGATCTGCACAGGCCGATGATGCGGCTTGCGGTACCATCGTCGTCTTTGGGTTGTGCCGATGCCACGGAAGCATCGGACAGTGTGTCGTCAGAACATGGGGCCAGGGTGACCGCCCGCCGCAGGTCGGGTCACCCAGCCGGAATCGAGGGTGCATGGTGTCGGAGTCCGTTTCACAGGAACCGCTGATCCGGCTGGAAAAGCTCAGCAAGTCCTTCTCCTTGGCTGGGAGTGACCGCTTCGACGCGGTGCGCGACGTGTCGCTGACTGTCGCGCGTGGCGATGCGCTGGGGCTTATCGGGCGCAGCGGCGCAGGCAAGTCCACGCTGCTGCGGCTGATGAACCTGCTGGAGCGCCCGGACAGCGGCCGGGTCTTCGTGTCCGGCCAGGAGCTGACGGCACTGGACAAGAAGGGCCTGCGCGATGCCCGCCAGAAGATCGGCATGATCTTCCAGCAGTTCAACCTGCTGCAGAACGCCACGGTGTCCGACAACATCGCCTTCCCGCTGCGCATCCATGGCCGGCATGACCGGGCTGCCATTGCAGCGCGGGTACGCGAGTGTGCCGAGGTGGTGGGCCTGGTCGACAAGCTGGATCACTACCCGGCCCAGCTGTCCGGTGGCCAGAAGCAGCGGGTGGCCATTGCGCGGGCGCTGGCGCCCGAACCCAGTGTGCTGCTGTGTGACGAGCCCACGTCCGCGCTGGACACCGAGACCACGCGCTCGGTGCTGGCCACGCTGAAGGAAATCAACCAGCGGCTGGGTGTGACCATCGTCATCGTCACGCACGAACTTTCGGTGGTGCTGGCGCTGTGCCGGCAGGCTGCCGTGGTGGAGCAGGGCCTTCTGGTCGAAAAGCTTGACCTGGACGGCAGCGCGCCGCTGGCGCCGGTCTCGGCCCTGGGCCGCGAGCTGGTGCAGCACCTGCAATCCGGACAGGGACGTGGATCCATGGCGGCCAGCGGTGCTGCCGGCAACGCGCTAGGGTCTTTGGATACGACAGGCGGGGCGCAGGCCCCGCAGGCATAGGAGCGCCAGGATGCTGGATGCGCTGTGGGCGGCACTGCCGCCATCAATCGTGGATGTGCTACCCGAGCTATGGGTGGCCCTGGGCGAAACCCTGGTGATGATGGCCGTGGGCCTGACGGCCGCCGTGCTGATCGGCGGACCGCTGGGCATCTGGCTGTTCCTGCTGAGTCCGGGCCAGTCTATGCAGAACCGCGTGCTGTTCGCCGTGGTGGGCTGGCTGGTGAACATGGTGCGTTCCTTCCCGTTCGTCATTCTGCTGGTGGCGCTGGTGCCGTTCACCCGCTGGCTGGTGGGGACCTCCATCGGCCCCATGGCCGCCTCGGTACCGCTGGCCTGTGCCGCCATCCCGTACTTCGCTCGTCTGGTGGAGCAGAGCCTGCGCGAAGTGCCACGCGGCGTGATCGAGGCTGCCCATGCCATGGGGGCCAGCGAACGCCAGATCATCTGGCGCGTGCTACTGGTCGAGGCCCGCTCGGGCATCGTCCAGTCGCTGGTGGTGCTGTCCATCAGCTTCCTGTCGTACACCGCCATTGCCGGCGTGGTGGGCGGCGGTGGCGTGGGTGACCTGGCCATCCGCTACGGCTACCAGCGCTTCCAGAACGACGTGATGCTGCTGACCGTCGCCATCCTGGTGGTGATGGTCCAGCTCATCCAGGTGATCGGCAACCACGTGGCGCGGCGGCTGGACAAGCGCTGAGCGCGAAGAAGACCGTCATCGTGACATGGGTACGACGACAACAACACAAGCACGTACCCGGGTCAGTCCCGCACCATCTACGTGCAGGCCCTCCGTCCCCCTCCATCCGGTTCTGATCGGCTCTGACGTGCTCATGACATCCTGAAGGGTGTCACATGGAAAGGCGGCCTTCGGGCCGCTTTTTGTGGGGTGCCCCAAGCGGGGTCATCTCCAGCATGGAGCGACCCACATGAATCGCAACGCCCAGGGAGCGGGTGCCTTCCTCGGCTCATGCTGTCCGCTGACGCTTCCAGAGCGTCTTTGGAGGTACCCGCTCCCTGGAGTCCCTCATCGAAGTCACTGTCATGGATGTGACATACCTCACAAAGTTACACCTGCGCCACAGCCCATCCACACCACTCTGATATGCTGCCGCGCTTCTGCAACCAATACAAGGAGCCCGTCATGGGTTGGTTTTCCAGCAAGAGCGATCCCAAGTTCTTCCTTTCCACCGTTCCCCCCGAACCCGGTCGCGTCAGTGAATACCTGGGCGTCGTCAGCGGCGAAGCCGTGATCGGTGCCAACCTGTTCCGCGACATGTTCGCCTCCGTGCGTGACGTGGTGGGCGGCCGGGCCGGTGGCTACGAGCGGGCACTGGCCGGCGCTCGCCAGGCTGCTCTGGACGAGATGGTGGCTGCCGCGCGCGACAAGGGCGCCAACGGCATCGTTGGCATCGACTTCGACTACGAAGTGCTGGGCGAAACCAACGGCATGATGATGGTGGCCGTCAGCGGCACCGCCGTGAAGATCGGCTGATCGGCCAAGCCGTTCCCCAAAAAGGAAGCGCCCCGGTTCGGGGCGCTTTTTTTACAGGGCGCACGGCAGCGGCAGCGGACGCCCTCGGCCTGGCCTCATTTCACGGGCGGCTTGGGCTCCAGCTTGACTTCCATCTTTGGCCGGATGATCGGGCCCTTGCCGGGCACCTTGTCGACGCGGGGACGGATCAGCATCGGCACGAAGCGCCACAGGTAGACGCCGAAGGCCACGATCCAGGCAGCACCCGCCGTGTGCAGTGTCGGGGTGTTGAAGGGCACCGGCAGGGCCAGCGCCAGCAGGCGCAGGATGGCCGACACCAGCACCAGCCAGTAGCACAGCACCATGTAGCGGTCGGTCTGCAGCGGCCGACCCAGGTGGCCCAGCGCGGT
Organism: uncultured Lautropia sp.; assembly: GCA_938046755.1. Lineage (GTDB taxonomy): Bacteria > Pseudomonadota > Gammaproteobacteria > Burkholderiales > Burkholderiaceae_E > Lautropia. Next base: position 4,222 of record CALIXC010000065.1, read on the forward strand.
GCGGGTGACCATGCCGATGATCAGCAGCGAGAACCCGGCGATGCCGATGATGTGCACGGCCCAGACCGGACGCTCGGCAAGGCCTGCCATCTGCGCGGCGGCCACCACCAGCCCGATGCCCAGGCCCGCATAGCCGGCATACAGGATCCACAGGATGGGCTTGTGCAGCACGGCCCGGGGCTTCCAGCTGATGACCTGCCAGAGTGCGATGAAACCCGAGGCGGCCAGGAAGAGGGCAGCAAGCAGCTGCCATTGCAGCAGGGAGCAGGTGATGGCTGCCATGCCGGCTGCCAGCTGCCAGTGGCCGCTTTCCAGATGTTTGGGAATGTCGAGTCCGGCCACCGCGCGCGAGGCGAAGAACGGCGTGACACGGCGGGCCACCAGCAGGGCAATGACGGCCATGGCCAGCATGCCGGTCTGGAAGAAGCCCATGATGCGCTCGTAGTCGCCTTCCTCCACGGCCAGCAGGAACATCAGGTTGGCCACGCCCATCAGCAGCAGCATGGGGGGAATGCCGTAGTTGCGCTGGCTGCGGGCACGATAGATGCTGTGGGACATGGCCACGGCGCCCCAGCCGAAGAACAGGCTCTCGGCCACCACGCCCACCCAGAAGGCGGCGTCGGCTGGCACCAGATAGGCGATGCGGGCGAGGATCCAGAACAGGCAGCAGACGGCCAGCGCACGCCCCTTGATGGGCGTGATGCCCGTCCAGGTGGCTCCGGCCGTGAACAGGAAGCCCACCGCGATGGTGATGATGAAGCCCCAGAGCATTTCATGGGCGTGCCAGAACACGCCACCCAGCGTGCCCTGCAGCACGCTTGGGAAGTATACCCACAGCAACACGCCCATGATGGCCCAGAAGCAGCCGAGGGAGTAGAGCGGGCGGAAACCGAGTTCCAGAAAGGCGGCCCATTGCGGGCGTGCGGAGGTGGGAGCGGGTTCTTCGATCGAGAGCAACATGGAGCAGGGCCGTGTCGGAATGCAGATTGTTCCGTGCATGGTAGAGCGCCCAGAACGGGCGGGCATTGATTTTTGTCGAGCCTGCTCAGGCACTCCACGGGATACAGGGACATACCCGGGATGTCAGGGGCTGGCCGATCTGGTAGGCTGGCGCTCTGCAGCAAATTCCCCATTCAAGAACCAAGGAGAGACGACGTGCGGGTGATCGTGATGGGCGCCGGAGTGGTGGGCGTGACCACGGCCTGGTATCTGCACCAGGCAGGGCATGAGGTGACGGTACTGGAACGCAACAGTGGTGCAGCCTGCGAGACGAGCTTCGGCAATGGTGGGCAGATCTCGGTCAGCCACGCTGAACCCTGGGCCAACCCGTCGGCCCCCCTGAAGCTGCTGAAATGGCTGGGGCGGGAAGATGCTCCGCTGCTCTTCCGGTTGCGGGCCGACCCGGCGCAGTGGCGCTGGGGCCTGCAGTTCCTGCGCGAGTGCTCGGCGGTACGCACCCGCCACAACATGATCCAGCTCATCAACCTGGGCACCTACAGCCGTGCCAGCCTGCAGGCGCTGCGTGAGGAGACGGGCATCCAGTATGACCACCTCACGAAGGGGATCATGCACTTCTACACCAGCCAGAAGGATTTCGACGAGGCGCTGGAGCCGGCACGGATCATGCAGGAGATGGGGGTGGTGCGCGAGATCATCACGCCCGACCGCGTGGTCGAGATCGAGCCGGCCCTGGCCTCGGCACGCAACCAGCTGGCAGGCGCCACCTTCACGCCAGCCGATGAATCCGGTGACGTCAACCTGTTCACCACCCGCCTGGCGGCCCTGGCGGCCGAGAAGGGCGTGAAGTTCCGCTACGGCGTGCGCATCCAGAAGCTGCTGGTGGCCGGTGGCGAGATGCAGGGCGTGGAGCTGGCCGACGAGCATGGCCAGTACGAAGTGGCCAAGGCCGATGCCTACGTGCTGGCGCTGGGCAGCTTCAGTGCAGGGCTGGCGCGTGACATCGGCATCCGGCTGGACATCTATCCGGCCAAGGGCTATTCGGCCACGCTGCCGGTGCTGGATCCGGCCAGGGCGCCGCAGGTCAGCCTGACCGACGACGAGTACAAGCTTGTGTATTCGCGCTTTGGCAACCGGCTGCGGGTGGCTGGCACGGCCGAGCTGAACGGCTACGGCATGGCGCTGAACCCGGTGCGCTGCGAGGCGCTCGTCAAGCGCACGCTGGCGCTGTTCCCGGGCGTGAGCGATCCGAAGCAGGCGAAGTTCTGGACTGGCCTGCGGCCGACCACCCCGGGCAACGTGCCCTACATCGGTCGCAGCCGGGTGGGCGGGCTCTTCCTGAACACCGGCCACGGCACGTTGGGCTGGACCCACGGCTGCGGCTCGGGGCGGGCACTGGCCGAGCTGATGTCCGGACGTCGGCCGGACGTGGATTTCCAGTTCTCGGGTTGAGCCGGACCGGATGTTCCCGTGGCCGGCGGTGCCGAAACCGCCGGCCGGGCTGCATCAGGCGCCCTTGCTCTGCTGCCGGCGGGCACTCAGGGTGCCGATCAGCAGCACCAGCAGGGCGCCGCCCACCTCGGCGATGTACTTGATCTGTGGCTGCCAGGCACTGACGTGGTCGGCCACGGCCGGGTCGGTGATCAGCATGCCCCCGGCAATCCACCCCAGCAGCATGCCGCCGATGGTGATGACGATGGGGAAGCGGTCCATCAGCCGGATGACCATCTGGCTGCCCCAGATGATGATGGGCACGCTGACCAGCAGACCGAAGATCACCAGCGGAATCTCATGGTGACCGCCCACACTCTGTGCTGCACCGGCAATGGCGATCACGTTGTCGATGCTCATCACCAGGTCAGCAACGATGACGGTACGCACGGCCACCCACAGCTTGTCCGAACTGGCGATGTTGCCGTGTGCATCCTCTTCTTCGGGCAGCAGCAGCTTCACGCCGATCCACAGCAGCAGCAGCGCGCCCACCACCTTCAGGTAGGGGACCGACAGCAGTGACAGCGCAAAGACAATCAGCAGGATGCGCAGCGCAATGGCACCGATCGTCCCCCAGACGATGCCCTGACGCCGCTTGGAGGGGTCGAGCTTGCGCACGGCCAGGGCGATGACCACCGCGTTGTCACCGCCCAGCAGGATGTCGATGAGCACGATCTGGCCAACGGCCAGCCAGAACGCGGGAGAGGTGAAATCCAGTTCCATGTAAGAGAAGCTCCGAGGAAGGGGGCGTCCAGGTTTCAGGGACGGAGAGTTTAACGCTCGTACCCCCTGCCTGGCGGAGAATCTGGGGCCTGCGATGCGGGATGGTCACGCCCGTCGGGCGCCCTGGCGGACCTGTACCCGGCGTTCCAGCCAGCTCTTGAGGATCAGCGTGAGCACGGCCATCAGCGCCAGGATGGCAGCAGCCGTGAAGGCCGCGGCTGTCTTGTAGTCGTTGTTGAGCTGTTCCACCAGCAGCGGCAGCGTCATCGTCTGGTTCAGGGTCGCCCCCGAGACCACCGACACCGCGCCAAACTCGCCGACCGCACGGGCATTCGTGATCATCACCCCGTACAGCAGGGCCCAGCGGATGCGGGGCAGGCTCACCTTCCGGAAGATCTGCCAGCCGCTGGCGCCCAGCAGCAGCGCCGCCTGTTCCTCCTCGTTGCCCTGCGTCTGCATCAGCGGAATGAGCAGCCGCGCCACGTAGGGCGAGGTGACGAAGATGGTGACCATGATGATGCCCGGCCAGGCGAACATCAGCTGGATGTCGTGGTCGGAAAACCACTGGCCCACCACCGACTCGGCCCCATACAGTAGCAGATAGCACAGGCCCGCCACCACCGGCGAGGTGGCATAGGGAATGTCGATCAGCGCCAGCATCAGCCGCCGGCCCCGAAAGCGGTAGTGAGTGACGCACCAGGCAAAAGCCAGCCCGAAGGCCAGGTTCACCGGAATGGTGACCAGCGTGGTCAGTAGCGTCAGGCCGAAGGCATGGTGCAGATAGTCGGCCGACAGGTTCTCGATCAGCAGCGCCCAGCCACCGGCCGCCACCTGGGCAAAGATCATGGTCAGCGGCAGTATCAGCAGCAGGCCCGCGGCCAGCAGCGCGAGCACCAGCAGCAGTCGCTGCACCCCGTTGGCCGGGCGCCGGCGCGGGCCGTTCGTGCGTTCGTCCATGCATCAGCCTCCCCGCTGCCAGCGCAGCAGCCGGTTCTGCAGCAGCTGCAGACCAAAGAGCAGCACCAGCGAGGTGATGAGCACCACCGAGGCGATGGCCGCCGCAGCCGCGTAGTCGAACTCCTGCAGCCGCACGAAGATCATCAGCGAGGTGATCTCGGTCTGGAACGGAATGTTGCCGGCGATCATCACCACGGCGCCGAACTCGCCCAGGCTGCGGATGAAGGCCTGGCTGGCCCCGGCCGTCAGCGCCGGCACGAGCGTGGGCAGGGTGATGCGCCAGAACACCTGACCCGGGCGGGCGCCCAGCGTGCCGGCTGCTTCCTCCACATCGTGGCCCAGATCCTCAATGACCGGCTGCACCGTGCGCACGATGAACGGGATGCTGGTGAAGATCATGGCGATGACCAGCCCCGGGAAGGCATAGGCGATCTTGATGCCCCAGGGGGCGAAGAGCTGTCCGATCCAGCCACCGGGCGAGAGCAGGGTGGCCAGCGTGAGCCCGGCCACCGCTGTGGGCAGCGCGAAGGGCAGATCGATCAGCGCGTCGAGAAAGCGCCGTCCCGGGAACTCATAGCGCGACAGCACCCAGGCCAGCAGCAGGCCCACCAACGTCACCACCACCGTGGAGATGAAGGCCCCCAGCAGCGTGACCCGGTAGCTGGCCACCACCCGGGGATCGGAGATGGCGGCCCAGTACTGGGCCCAGCCCAGATCGGCCGCATGCCAGAGCAGCACCAGCAGTGGCACCAGAATGACCACGTGCAGGTACACCAGGCTCACGCTCAGGCTGGGCCAGAAGCCCGGCAGCAGCGGCCGGGCCAGGAAGAAGCGGGGCGCGGACACTCAGCGTCGTCCGGCGGCGAGCAGCTGGTCCAGCAGACCGCCGCTGGCGAAGTGCGTCTTCTGGATGCCCTCCCAGCCGCCGGGGAAGGTGGCGGGATCGACGAGCCGCACCTTGGCGAACTGGTCGGCCGTGGCGGCCACCACCTCGGGGTCATGCACGCGCAGGTTGTGGCGGGCCAGCAGCTGCTGGATCTCCTTCGAATACTGGAACTCCAGGTAGGCGCGCGCCACCTCGCGGGTGCCCTTGGCATCGACTACCTTGTCGACAATGGCCACCGGGAAGGCTGCCATCACGCTGACCGGCGGCACCACCAGCTCGAAGCCCTGGTCCTTGAATTCCTTGCCTGTCAGGATGCTCTTGATCTCGGACTCGAAGGTCAGCAGCACGTCGCCCTGACCGTTCTGGGCGAAGGCCACCGTGGCGCCCCGGCCGCCGGTGGGGAAGTTCTCGACGTTGCCCAGGAAGCGGCCCATGAACGCCTTGGCGGCTGCCTCGTCATTCGGGAACTGCTCCTGCGCGTGGTTCCAGGCGCCCAGGTACGAATAGCGGGCGTTGCCCGACGTCTTGGGGTTCGGGAAGACCAGCTTCACGTCCGGCCGTGCCAGGTCGTCCCAGTTGCGGATGTTCTTGGGGTTGCCCTTGCGCACCATGAAGGCGATGGTGCTGTAGTAGGGCGAGCTGTTGTTCGGGAACTGCGAGGCCCAGTCCTTGGCCACCAGCCGGCGCTTGACCAGGATCTCGATGTCGGGCACCTGGTTGAAGGTGACGGTGTCGGCCTTCTTGCCCTGGATGATGTCCTGTGCCTGGCGCGACGTGCCGCCATAAGACTGGTCGATCTTGAGCTGGCCGCCGTGCTCCTTCTGCCACTTGGCCACGAACAGCGGGTTGATCTCGGAAAACAGCTCGCGCCCCACGTCATAGGTGGCATTGAGCAGCGTCTGGTCGGCGGCATCGGCTGCCTGGGCCGAGGGCATGGCGGCAAGCAGCAGGGCGGCGGGCGCAAGGCCCAGCACGGCGCGGCGGGAGCGGGAAACGAAGGTCATGACGGCAAGGCCCGGGGGCCGGGACAAGGTTGTACGATGCCGCGCATCATGCCATGGCAGGGCATGGATGAGCGGGCGTGCGGCCGTCTTATGCGGATTCCGCATGAGCATATGCGGATCTCATCTGCCGTGCCGCTGGTCTGCCAGGGTCTGTGCCAGCGTCTTCGGGCTGGCCGATGACCAGGCCAGCAGGCATTCCAGCAGGCTCAGCGCCGCCAGCAGCCCCATCGTCTGCGTCCATGAGCCCAGCAGGTCGTAGAGCACGCCCACGCCCAGCGGCCCGATGGCGGCAATGCCGTAGCCGACAGCCTGGGCCATGCCCGACAGGGCGGCCGCCTCGGCCGGGGAATCGGTGCGTTCGGCAAACAGCATCAGGCACAGTGAGAACACGCCGACGGTGCCGATGCCGGCCAGTGAGACCCAGAGCCACTGCGTGGCCGTACTGCCCAGCCACAGCCCCAGACTGCCTGCCAGCACCGTCAGGCTGATGCCCACGCTCAGCCACTGGCGGCCGCGGCCACGGACCGGTGCCCACGACACGGCCACTACCCCCAGCAGCGAGACGGCCTGGAAGAGCGCGCCCAGGTTGCCGGCCTGCTCGGCCGACAGGCCCTTTTCCTGCAGTACCGAGGGCGTGAAGCCGACCACCGCATAGAACACCAGCGACTGCAGCCCCATGTACAGGCTCAGCGCCCAGGCCGCCGGAATGCGCCAGACGTTCAGCGGGGTACGGGTGGTCGGAGCGCTGCCGGTGGGGGCGGCCGCCCCGTGGTCAGCATCCAGATGCCCAGCGGCCAGGTCCAGCCCTGCCAGCGGGCCAGCGGAACCGCGATGCTGGCGGCCAGCGTGGACGACACCAGCATGCCGGCCGTCATCATCGCCACCACCAGATTGACGTGCTCGGGCAGCCTGCGCTTGGCCAGGGCCGGCAGCAGCACGTTGCCCATGGCAATGGCCGCAGACAGCAGTGCCGTGCCCAGCACCAGCGTCAGCGGCGACGGCAGGGCCGAGCGCAGTGCGATGCCGGCCATCAGCACGACAAGTGAAGCGACCAGCACGTTCTCCATGCCGTGGCGTCGGCCCAGCCGTGCCGCCCAGGGTGAGAACAGCGCGAAGGCCAGCACCGGCAGCGCCGTCACGAAGCCCATGAAACTGCCCGAGACCCCCAGATCGTCGCGGATCATGCCCACCAGCGGGCCGATGGTCACGATGGGTGATCGCAGGTTGAAGGCCAGCGCCGCCACCGCAAACAGCAGCAGCCAGCCTTCCTTCGGCCAGCCACGGCGTACCGTGGGCGTCTGCGTGGCTGGCGCGGTGGCTGCATCTGCCGCTCGCAAGGCGGCAGTCCTCGATGATTCAGCCTGCCCGGCGTGCAGCGGGTCTGTGGTCTGGTTGGTCTCATCCCCCGCCGATGTCGTCTCCTCATTCTCCTTCATGCTGCTCAGCCTCCTTCGACGGGCTCCTGCATGTTCATGTCTCCATGTTCGGTGGTGGTCTCGGCCATGTCCTTGGGCCACGAGATGGCCTGATCATGCAGCAGCTGGCGGATCAGCCGTTCGGTCTCGGCCATCTCTGACCGCACGATCTCGATCAGCGCCTTGTTCTCGAACATGCCGATGCTGGGGTCATAGGCCTTGGCGGCCATGGCCATGCCGTGGCGGTTGCGATGGAAGTAGAGGTTGCCCACTTCCTCGGCCTTCAGCTTGGGCATGCCCAGGCATTCCAGGGCCCGCTTGCCGCATCGCACCGCCGAGTCGAAGTTCTCGCGCACGATCTCGTCGGCGCCGGCGTGGTACAGCTCGTAGGTCTGCTGCGCGTCGTAGGAACGGGCCACGATCTTGATGCCCGGATTGGTCTTGCGGGCGAATTCGGTGATCTTCATGGCCTGCTCGTGATTGTCGATGGCTACCACCAGCAGCCGCGCCTCGGCCAGCCCGGCAATCAGCAGCAGCTCCTGGCGGGAGGCGTCACCGAAGTAGGTCTCGACGCCGAAGCGCTTGTAGCCCGCCACCGTGGCAGCGTTGTGATCGATCACGGTGGTCTTGTAGCCGCAGGCTGTGACCATGGCGTTGATGACGCGCCCGAAGCGGCCGTGGCCGGCGATGATCACCGGGTGCTTCTGCTCGATCACGTCGGGCCGCACGGCATCACCCGCCTTGGCCCGGGCATAGGCGCGCGGCACCATCACCTTGTCGTAGACGATGAACAGCAGCGGCGTGAACAGCATCGACAGTGCCACCGTCAGCAGCAGCTGCTTGGCGATGTGCGAGGGCATCACGCCGTTGCTCTCGACGAGTGACAGCAGCACGAAGCCGAACTCGCCGGCTTGCGCCAGCGCCAGTGCAAAGAGCTTCTGGTCCAGCCGCTTCAGGCGGAACACCTTGCCCAGCAGCAGCAGGATCAGGCCCTTGGCGACGATCACGCACAGCGTGATGCCCAGGATCTTCCAGCCCTGGTGGGCCAGCAACTCGAAGTCGACGCCGGCGCCCACCGTGATGAAGAACAGCCCCAGCAGCAACCCCTTGAACGGCTCGATGTTGCTTTCCAGCTCGTGCCGGTATTCGCTGTTGGCCAGCACCACGCCGGCCAGGAAGGTGCCCAGCGCGGGCGAGAGCCCGATCAGTGACATCAGTACCGCAATGCCGATGACCAGCGCCAGCGACACCACCGTGAAGATCTCGCGTAGTCGCGCGGCGGCGATGTAGCGAAAGATCGGACCGGCCAGGAAATGGCCGCCCACCACGATCAGCGAGATCACCCCGAAGGTGATGCCCGCCTTCTCGTAGGCGGGCAGGCCGGCCAGCAGGTTGACCGCATCGGCATGGTGCGCGGCCTCGGTGGCTTGGCCGGCCAGCTCGGGCAGCGCCAGCAGCGGCAGCAGTGCCAGCATCGGGATCACCGCGATGTCCTGAAAGAGCAGTACCGAGAAGCTGGCCTGGCCCCCCTGGCTGGCCAGCAGGTTCTTCTCGCCCAGGGTCTGCAGCACGATGGCCGTGGATGACATCGACAGCACGCAGCCGGCGGCCACGCCCACCGTCCACGACAGCCCCATCAGCATGGCGATGCCCGTGATGGCGGCGATGGTGAGCACCACTTGCAGCCCCCCCAGCCCCAGCAGCTGCCATCGCAGCTGCCACAGCTTGTGCGGCTCCAGTTCCAGACCCACCAGGAACAGCATCATCACCACGCCGAACTCGGCCACGTGCTGGATGCTCTCGGTCTCCTGGCCCACCAGGCCGAAGACCGGACCGATCAGGACGCCGGCAATCAGGTAGCCCAGGACGGAGCCCAGCCCCAGTCGCTTGGAAAGCGGCACGGCGATGGCCGCCGAAGCCAGGTAGATGAATGCGCTGAGCAGCAGGGATGTCATGCGGGATCCTTGGGGAATCGGGCCCGGGGGCAAGGGGGCCCGTGCGCTTTGATTCTAGCGATTGATGACGGCGTGAGGCTGCACGGTTGCGATGACCGGACAGTCTGCAGACGACATCCGGGCGGATCGTTGCCTCTGGACTGCAGGAGGGACGTTGATGATAAGGGCCTGGAAGATTGTCAGCGACGGATCGTCAGGCGGGGGCAAGGGCAGTTCGTCATGCGCGAAGTACATCTCATGATGCAGCCCATCGGTCACACACCCTGGAGGTGAGGCGGTATATTCCCCACTTGCCTTGCAGACAACATCCTTCCAGGGGGAGAACGGCGATGGTTTCCCGAACGATATGCCAGCCCACCCGATTCGGCGTGGACGAGGTGGTGGCGCTGCTGCGCAAGCGGCGTGAAAGCTCGTTGCGCGCACGGCAGAACGGCAACGACCGCCCTCCGCTGCTGCCCTCGCGGCCGGTGCTCACCGAGGTGGTCAACGGTCTGGCGGCGGCGCTCTTTCCGCACCGGCTGGGTCGGCCGGACCTGTGCTCCGAGAATATCGACCACTACGTGGGCTACACGCTGGACCTGGCGCTCTCCGCGCTGCACCAGCAGGTGCGGCGCGAGCTGCTCTTCCGTGCTGGCAATGAAACGCTTTCGCCGCAGGATGACGAACGGGCCATGGATGTGGTCCGCCATTTCAGCCAGGCACTGCCCGAGGTGCGCGAGCTGATCGACAGCGACGTGACGGCCGCCTACCAGGGTGACCCGGCCGCCGGTAGCAAGGACGAGGTGCTCATCTGCTATCCGGGCATCTGGGCGATGATCCACCACCGGCTGGCGCACCTGCTCTACCGGCAGGGCATCACGCTCACCGCGCGGGTGATGTCCGAGCTGGCCCATTCCTCCACCGGTATCGACATCCACCCGGGCGCGCAGATCGGTGACCATTTCTTCATCGACCACGGCACCGGTGTCGTCATCGGCGAGACGGCCATTATCGGTCGCCATGTGCGCCTCTACCAGGCCGTCACGCTGGGTGCCAAGCGCTTCACCCAGAGCGAGGACGGCTCGCTGGTCAAGGGTGAGCCGCGCCATCCCATCGTCGAGGACGAGGTGGTCATCTATGCCGGCGCCACGGTGCTGGGGCGGGTCACCATCGGCCGCGGCTCGGTCATCGGCGGCAATGTCTGGCTCACGCGCAGCGTGCCGCCTGGCAGCATGGTCTCGCAGGCGGGCGCCGTCACCGCGCCGGAAGTGGCCGAGGGGCGCATCCCGAACGACGCGGAACTCTGGCGCGCCTTCGGGATCTGATCATGAGCATCCTCATCGAGCACCTGAACAAGCGCTTCGGCCAGACCGTGGTCTGCGACGACATCTCCCTGGAGATCCCGTCGGGGTCGCTGGTGGCGCTGCTGGGGCCGTCCGGCTCGGGCAAGACCTCGCTGCTGCGCATCATCGCCGGGCTGGAAGTGCCGGACAGCGGTCGCGTGCTGTTCCATGGCGAGGACACCACCCATGCTGATCCGCAGGCGCGTGGCGTGGGCTTCGTCTTCCAGCATTACGCGCTCTTCAACCACATGACGATCTTCGAGAACGTCGCCTTCGGGCTGCGGGTGATGCCGCGCAACCGCCGACCCGACGAGGCCGAGATCCAGCGCCGCGTGCATGCGCTGCTCTCGCTCGTGCAGCTGGACTGGCTGGCCGATCGCTACCCGTCGCAGCTCTCGGGCGGGCAGCGCCAGCGCATCGCGCTGGCCCGTGCGTTGGCCGTCGAGCCCCGCGTGCTGCTGCTGGACGAACCCTTCGGGGCGCTGGACGCCCAGGTACGCAAGGAGCTGCGTCGCTGGCTGCGCCGCATGCACGACGAGATGAACATCACCAGCGTCTTCGTTACTCACGACCAGGACGAGGCCATGGAGGTGGCCGATCGGGTCGTGGTGCTCAACCGGGGCCGTGTCGAGCAGGTCGGCACGCCCGACGAGGTCTACGACCGTCCAGCCACGCCCTTCGTGCTCAAGTTCCTGGGGGATGTGAACCTGTTTCGCGGGCATTTCCATGCCGTGCACGAGCCTGGGCAAAAGATTGAAAAGACCACGGCTGATGAAAACACGGTCTACGTGCGCCCACACGAGATCGAGGTGGTGGACGAGCCCGCCGCCGACACGTTGGCCGTCGAGTTCTCGCAGGCGCTCACTGTCGGCCCGCGCACCCGGCTGGAACTGCGTCGCCCTGACGACGGCAGCTTCATCGACGTGGAGATGTCGCGCGAGGCCTGGCAGCAGCTGCAGCAGCGCCAGGGCATCGGGCGGGGTCAGCTGCTGCACCTGCGTGCCCGCCAGGAGACGCGCTTCGAGGCTGGCGCCGACTGGTCCAACGCCCATCCCCAGCCGGTGGATCCGGCTGCGATGATCTGATGCAGTGTAGTGCCTGTACCCCTTCCGCCGGGCAGGGCGGCAGTTTCGGGACGGGCCTTGTCCAGCGGGCTCCGTACTGGCCGCTGATCAGATCTGGAAATCGATGCCCGGCATTTGCTGGGCAGCCTGTTCCACGACCTCTCGGGTCAGTGGCGAGGCGAAGGTCTCGATGAAATCGTAGACATAGCCCCGCAGGAAGGCGCCGCGCCGGAAGGCCAGGCGTGTCACGTTGACCGGGAACAGGTGGCCGGCGTCAATGGCGCGCAGCCGTGTGTCGCGTTCCTCGTCGAAGGCAATGGAGGCGATGATGCCGATGCCCAGGCCCAGCTCCACATAGGTCTTGATCACGTCGGCATCCATCGCCGTCAGCACCATGTCGGGCTCCAGGCCGCGCACCCGGAAGGCCTCGTCGATGTGCAGCCGCCCCGTGAAGCCGGGGCTGTAGGTGATGACCGGAAAGGTGGCCACCCGCTCCAGCGTCAGCTCCGGATCATTCAGCAGCGGATGGTTGGGTGGCACGATCACGCTGTGTGTCCAGCGATAGCAGGACAACGTCACCAGCCCGTCATAGTCGGTCAGTGCCTCGGTAGCGATGCCGATGTCGGCTTCGCCGCTGAGCAGCATTTCGGCCACTTGCTGAGGCGATCCTTGGTGCAGGTTCAGTTGCACGTCGGGGTAACGGCGGCGGAAGTCATGGACGGCATCGGGCAGCGCGTAGCGGGCCTGGGAATGCGTGGCCGAAATCGACAGCTTACCGGCCGATTGCTGGGAGTATTCCTCGCCCACCCGAAGCAGGTTCTCGGCACCGCCCAGAATGCCTTCGATGATCGGTACGGCCACCGTGCCGGCATGGGTGAGCGAGGTGAGGCGCTTGCCGGCACGCACGAACAGCTCGAAGCCCAGCTCCTGCTCCAGCTCGCGGATCTGGCGACTGACGCCCGGCTGCGATGTGTGAAGCGCCCGTGCCACCTCGGTCAGGTTGAAGCCGCGTCGGACGGCCTCACGGACCGAACGCAATTGCTGGAGATTCATGGTGTCGTGTCAGGCAGATGAGACGACACCGATGATAGCTGCAACGACAGCAAGGATATTGGCGCAGCCGGCTGCAGGTCGGCGCCTGCATCGATCAGCAAATAAGTTCATGCGGAAAGCGCATGATCGCCCTGGGGCAGGCGGTCGGCCGGTCTTTTCTGCAGGTGGGATGCTCAGAAGCGGAAGTCGGACGGTGCCGCAGTGCCCCCCGAAGCGCCGCTCGAAGCGCCACTCGGATCCCGCCGCTCGCCACCGGCCGGCAGCACTTCGCTGGCATCGATGATCCGCGGGGGCTGGCGGAAGGCAGTGGCGCCCTGCATCGGAATGTCGGGCGACAGGTTGGCGGCCGGCGGGTACTGGTAGGAGGAGGGCAGCACCGATTCGGTCGGATAGCGTGCGCTATCCAGCATCCGGTTCCAGGCATTGGCCTCGTAGCCCACGCTGCGCTGGCTGCCCACGCTGATGGCGGGGAAACCGTTGCCGGAAAAGCCCAGGGCCTTGAAGCGCTCGAAGTCGGCGTTGCTGGTCACCTTCCATTCCTGGAAGGGGATGCCGCGCAGGCGCAGGTGCTGGGCTGCCATCTGGCAGGGTTGGCAGTCATTGGCCACGTACAGCGCCACCGGGTTGGCCCGCGCTGCCTCGCGCAGTGCCAGTGGAAACTGCAGGGTGGGATCGACCGGTGCCTTGACCGTCTGCGTCACTGTGAGGCCGCCCGGGCGGCGCAGTGGCACCGCGCTCTCGTCAGGCGGATGGTCGCCATAGACGATGCTGCCGTTCCGGTCGGTCCACTTGTACTCGGCTGCGGCACCCGGCAGTGCTGCCAGGCCACCGGCCGTCACCACGAGCAGGGATGCCGCAAGCGCTTTCATCGAAATCCTTGTGTTCAGGGGATATCGGGAAGGGCACTTCCGTGCATCAGCCATCCTCCCGGGATCCGGAGCGCCCATGGCGTTCCGGTCCCCGGGGGGTGTGTTGCCTTCCCTAGGCTTCTTCTACCATCCCATTATGCCGAAGCAGGGCGTCCAGCTCGGGGGCCCGTCCTCTGAACGCGCGGAACGAGTCGATGGCCGGTCGGCTGCCCCCCACAGAGAGTATCTCTGCCAGGAAACGCCGGCCCACGGCGGGCTCGAACAGACCTTCTTCCTCGAAGGCGGCATAGCAGTCGGCCGACAGCACTTCCGCCCATTTGTAGCTGTAGTAGCCCGCCGCGTAGCCGCCGGCAAAGATGTGGCTGAAGCTGTTCTGGAAGCGGTTGAACGCAGGTGGCAGCAGCACGGCCACCTCGGCGCGCACCGCATCCAGAATGCGCTGGACCGGATCGGTCTCGCCGGCAGCCAGTGCCCGCGCTGCCTGCTGGTGCAGCGTCATGTCGAAGAGCGCGAACTCGATCTGCCGCAGCGTCTGCAGGCCGGCCTGGAAGTTGCGGGCGGCCAGCATCCGGTCAAAGAGTGCACGCGGCATCGGCTCGCCCGTCTTCACATGGTGGGTCATCGATTCCACGATGTCCCATTCCCAGGCCCAGTTCTCCATGAACTGGCTGGGCAGCTCCACGGCATCCCATTCCACGCCCGAGATGCCCGACACCGCCAGCGTGTTCACCTGCGTCAGCATGTGGTGCAGGCCGTGGCCGAACTCGTGGAAGAGCGTGGTCACGTCGTCGTGGGTGAGCAGGGCGGGCTGACCGTTGACCGGCGCCTGGAAGTTGCACACCAGGTAGGCCACCGGGGTCTGCACGACGGCGCCTTCCTCGTGCTGGCGGCCGCGGCAGTCGTTCATCCAGGCGCCCGGCTGCTTGGCCTCGCGGGCGTACAGATCCAGATAGAACTGCCCCACCAGCTGGTCATCCGCGCTGATGCGATAGAAGCGCACATCCGGATGCCAGCCCTCGGCGTGGTCCTCGGTGATCGACACCCCGAAGAGCCGCTCGACCAGCCCGAAGAGCCCTGCCAGCACGCGGGGCAGCGCAAAGTACTGCTTCACCTCGTTGTCCGAGAACGAATAACGCGCCTGCTTGAGGGCCTCGCTGGCATAGGCGATGTCCCAGGCTTGCAGCTCGGGCAGTCCCAGTTTCTCGGCGGCAAAGGTGCGCAGCTCGGCCAGATCGCGCTCGGCGAAGGGGCGGGCACGTCGCGCCAGGTCCCGCAGGAACTGCTCCACCTGGGCTGGGGAGTCGGCCATCTTCGGCACGAGCGACAGCTCGGCGTAGCTGGCCAGGCCCAGCAACTGTGCCTTCTCCTCGCGCAGCGCCAGGATCTTCTGGATCAGCGCGGTGTTGTCCTGCGGGCTGCCTTCGGCCGCCCGGGTGGCATAGGCACGGTAGAGCGCCTCGCGCAGGCTGCGGTCGTGCGCATACTGGATGACCGGGAAGTACGACGGGAACTGCAGCGTGAATCGCCAGCCCGTTTTCCCTTGCCGTTCGGCATCGGCCCGGGCGGCCGCAATGGCATCTTCGGGCAGACCCGCCAGACGCGCCTTGCCTTCTTCCGTGTCGGACACCAGCAGCTCGAAGGCATTCGTGGCGTCCAGCACGTTTTCCGAGAACTTCTGCTGCAGCGCTGCCAGCTCTTCCTGGATGGCGGCAAAGCGTTCGCGTGCAGGCGAGACCAGCTCGGCTCCGCTCAGCCGGAAGTCACGCAGCTCGTGCTCGATGGCCGTCTTGCGGGCGGCATCCAGCGCCTCATGGGCCGGGCTGGCACGGAATGCGCGGTACTTCTCGAAGAGCGCCTGATCCTGGCCCATCCGGGTCCAGAACTCCACCACGCGTGGCAGGTTCTGATTGAAGGCCTCGCGCAGCTCCGGCGTGTCCATGACGGAATTCAGGTGCTGCACGATGCCCCAGGCGTGCCCGAGGCGCTCGGTGGCGTGTTGCAGCGGTAGCACGAAGTCCTTCCAGGTGGTGGGCGTGTCCGCTGCCGTGGCCGTGGCCAGCGCCTTCTCAGCATCGGCCAGCAGCACATCCAGCGCCGGCCCCACGTGCTCGGGCTTCACGGTGGTGAAGCGGGGCAGTCGGCCGGGGCCGTCCAGCAGCGGGTTGTCGGAGGGGGCGGCGTCTGCCGTCGACTGTGCAGCACGGGAAGCAGGATTAGTCATGGCAAGAAGAAAGAGGAGATTGGAGGAAGCCTGAAAGAGTGAAGTAAGCGGGTCTGAAAGAAAAGCAGGAATTGTGGGACAGTCTGGCGCTTGCCTCATTCATCGGCGTCTTCACGACATGGGGGTGGGCCGCCATAAAGACAACTGACACAAGGTGCGACCTGCATGCCGAATGGCGCACCAGGCTGGATGGCGTGCAGGCTGGTCCGGCCCGTGTTTGCCCGTTCCGTTGTCGTTAGGGATCCTCTGAACAAGTCCCCGCGGCCGTCACATCCCCGTAACGGGCGCATGACTGCGTTGCCATTTGCTGTCAATAGCGCCGCTATTGACAGCAAATGTCGCCTTGTCCTGCATCCCGTTCCGTGGCGCGCCGGTTCGCGGGACTTATTCAGAGGATCCTTAGGTAAGCGGTCGTCAGGCTAGCTTCAGGTGACGACGGGCTGCCGTGATGGTGTTCTGCAGCAGCATGGCGATGGTCATTGGGCCGACGCCCCCCGGCACGGGGGTGATCCAGCCGGCCACGTTGCGGGCGCTGTCGAAGTCCACGTCCCCCGTCAGTTTGCCGTCAGGCAGCCGGTTGATGCCCACGTCGATGACCACAGCGCCCGGCTTGATCATGTCGCCAGTGATCATGCGGGGACGACCCACGGCCACGACCAGGATGTCGGCACGCCGGGTCTGCGCGGCCAGATCGCGCGTCTTGCTGTTGCAGAGCGTGACGGTGGCGCCGGCTTGCAGCAACAGGTGCAGCTGCGGCTTGCCCACCAGATTGCTGGCACCCACGATGACGGCCTCGGCGCCACGCAGCGGCACGCCCGTACTTTCCAGAAGGCGCATCACGCCCAGCGGGGTGCAGGGAACCAGTTGTGGCGTGCCGGTCATCAGTGCACCGGCATTGGCCACGTGAAAGCCGTCCACGTCCTTGTCCGGTGAGATGGCCTCGATCACGCGGCGCGTGTCGATGTGGGCAGGCAGGGGAAGCTGCACCAGGATGCCGTGCACGGCAGGATCCTTGTTCAGTTCATCCAGCCGTGCCAGCAGGGCGGCCTCGGTGGTTTCCTCGGGCAGGTGCTCGCTGACCGAATGAAAGCCCGCCGCCTTACAGGCGCGGATCTTGTTGCGCACATAGACCTGGGAAGCCGCCGAATCACCCACCAGGATCACGGCCAAGCCGGGGCGCCGCCCGGTGGCTTGTTGGGCAGCCTCGCGTACTTCTTCGCGGACCTGGGCGGAAATGGCGGTGCCATCGATCAGTCGAGCAGTCATTAGTGGAATCCGGTAAGACGGTGAAAAGATGGTCAAGGGAAAGCGGAATCGTACCCAAAAGCGTGCTTGGAGCCCTGAAAATCAGTCAATCACGTTAAAGAATGTTACATAATACCTGTTTCTGCACTTTTCTGCTGCCAAGGACTTGCAAGGTCTGAAACCGCAGGTT
>CALIXC010000066.1 GCA_938046755.1 uncultured Lautropia sp.
TTTTGTTTCAAACGATGGTAAATGCTCACGACGCCCCGCATACGGAAGACCTCCGCCAACATCGCCCCCATGACGGAAGGGCGTGCAGCCGAACCACGGGCTTTGGTCGAGCGCCCAATCAGGCACTTCAACCCGCAACACTCATGAAGCGCCAGCTTTCAGCCGGCGCCGCGTGGCAGCCCGCTTCTCAGCAAACCGCGCCTCAACCTCCGCGGCCGGAATCAATCTTCCGGCGTTGGCTGAATCCAGCCCGGCCTGAACCTGTCGCCGGAACCAGGCGTCGTGTTCGACAGCCTTCTGCTGCCGAACACGCGCTTTCATGTTGGCCATCACCCTGCACTGCAGGATGGCATGGACATCACGGCTGCAACCCCTCCTGGGCGCAGATCTCGCGCACGCCGGGATCGGCGGCCACGCGCTTCTGGAACTCGTTCAGGTGGTTCATCTGGCTCAGGTCCACGGAAAGGCCGTTGGCCCAGCGCAGGATGACGTACAGGTAGATGTCGGCGACGGAGATTTCCTCGCCGCCCAGCCAGGCGTGGTTGGCCAGCTGGTCATCGGCCTGTTTCAGCATGCCGGCAATCTGGGCACGGGCGGCCTGCTGCATGGCGTTCTTGACGGTCTCGTCTTCTGCCCAGGGGGGAGTGCGGAAGAGCTGGCCGAAGGCCTTGTGGACATCGGCGTTCAGGAAGGCCAGCCAGCGCCATGCGCGGGCCTTGCCTTCGATGGTGTCGCTGCCAAAGAGCCGTGCTTCGGGGAAGCGTGCGTCCAGGTAGGCCAGGATGGCCACGTTCTGCGACAGCACCAGGTCCCCGTCGACCAGCAGCGGCACGGCCCCCTGGGGGTTCATGGCCAGGTAGGCGGCTTCCTTGGTCTGGGCGAAGGTGACGGCTTCGGCCTCGTAGGGCTGGCCGATCCATTGCAGAGCGGTGTGGGGCACCATGGAGCAGGCGCCCGGCATGTAGAAGAGTTTCATGGTCATCTCCTGGGAACAGGGCCCACCCTGGCAGGAACGGGCCCTGCATCAATATCTGTCAGCGTTGACATTACCACGATCCGGCGACAGTCCGGGCATTGTTGCCTGGAATGCACTTGTATGGCTCCCGGGCCCGAGGCAGCCTGTCGGACCGCACCTACCCGGGCAGGCGGCGGGCTCTTCTCAACCAAGCTGCGCCATCTTGATGGAAGGGGCTGCCGGCAGACCCTTCACAGGCAGCAGAACACCCCCACCAGATGAAGCCGATGGCGCGTTGATGCAAAATTCGGGTACGACTGAACAGGTACCCGATCATGGCTTCACCCGATTCCCAAACTCCCGCCGCCGACACTCCGGTGCGCGCCTTTCACTGGACGCTGAAGACCCAGGGGGTGATTGCCCCCGATGAGCGCCTGCCCTGGCCCCAGATGGTGGCCATGGGCCTTCAGCACGTGGTGGCCATGTTCGGCGCCACGGTACTGGCCCCGCTGCTGATGGGCTTTGACCCGAACATCGCCATCCTGATGTCGGGTGTGGGCACGCTGCTGTTCTTCCTGGTAGTGCGCGGCCGGGTGCCCAGCTACCTGGGCTCCAGCTTTGCGTTCATCAGCGTGGTGATTGCCGCCACCGGCTATGCGGGCGTGGGGCCCAATGGCAACCTGCCGGTGGCGCTGGGCGGCATCATCACCTGCGGCGTGGTCTATGTGCTGATCGGGCTGCTGGTCAATGCGGTGGGCACGGGTTGGATCGAGCGGCTGATGCCGCCGGTGGTGACGGGCGCGGTGGTGGCCGTCATCGGTCTGAACCTGGCGCCGGTGGTGGTCAAGGGCGTGAGTGCCAACGAGTTCGACCGCTGGATGGCGCTGCTCACGGCGCTGAGCGTGGGCCTGGTGGCGGTGTTCGCCCGCGGGGCCATCCAGAAGCTCCTCATCCTGGTGGGGCTGATGGTCTCGTATGTGCTGTACTGGGTGCTGACCAATGTGCTGGGCCTGGGCGCGCCCATCGACTTCACCCCGGTGGCGCAGGCCGCCTGGGTGGGCCTGCCGAAGTTCACCGCGCCGGCCTTCGAGGCCCGGGCCATCCTGCTGATCGCCCCGGTGGCGCTGGTGCTGGTGGCCGAGAACCTGGGGCACATCAAGGCGGTGTCGGCCATGACGGGCCGCAACCTGGACACATCCATCGGACGCGCCTTCATCGGTGACGGCGTGGCCACCATCGTCTCGGGCACGGCAGGCGGCACGGGCGTCACCACCTATGCCGAGAACATCGGCGTGATGGCCGTCACCCGCGTCTATTCCACGCTGATCTTCGTGATTGCGGCGCTGGCCGCCATCCTGCTGGGCTTCTCGCCCAAGTTCGGCGCTGCCATCTCCACCATCCCGCCGGCCGTGCTGGGCGGCGTGTCCATCGTGGTGTTCGGCCTCATCACCGTGGCCGGCGCACGCTTCTGGGTGGACCACCAGGTGGACTTCAGCCAGAACGGCAACCTCATCGTGGCCGCCGTCACGCTGATTCTGGGCGCCGGCGACTTCAGCCTGCACTTCGGCAACTTCCAGCTGGGCGGCATCGGCACCGCCACCTTCGGGGCCATCATCCTGAACGCGCTGCTGAATCGCAGCCGGGAGCAGTGAGATGAAGCCGGCCCGCCCGCTTTCCCCCGCCACTGACGGCCAGGAAGGTCACGGGCCGGTCTGGACCATCGCGCAGGCTTTTGCCCATTATGAGTATCCCGACGTGGCGGACATCACGCTGGACATTCCGCCACGCTCGCCAGCCCAACGGCCCCCGGTAGAGCTGGACCCAGACCCTGAGTCACTTACCCCACCAGCATGACCCGAATGTCGTTGACGTTGGTGCCGGTGGGGCCGGTCATCCCTGTCGATCCAGCGGACAACGGCCGGGCTGGCTCCGTTCAGATGCTCGTGGCCTGCCTGGGCCAGTCCTGCTTGCTGTGCTTGACGGCCACGATTTCAACCTGATTGGCCGTGACACGATAAAGCACGATGTAAGCTGGCCGCACAACGATTTCGCGCAGCCCGGGTACGTGCTCGCTGCTCTGGTGCAGGTACGGAAACTGCGCCAGAGGCAGAACGGCGTCCCGAATGCGCCGCCACATCCGTTCTGCGGCATCAGGGCTGAACTGCGCGATGTAATCGACAATCGCCGCCAGATCGGCATCCGCGCTTTCGCGCCAGATGATCGGCCACATCAGGCAGCTTCATCCCTGGATTTGTGCTGTTCGCGCAGCTTTGCCAGACGCAGCGCCATGCGACGCTCCACCTCGTCATGTGGGATTGAGGGGCGCGGATCAGCCAGACTGGCGGCAACCTGCTCGCGCAGCCATGCCGTGTAGTCAGCCTCCTGCTCGGGCGTATCGAACTCCGAGACGAGAGGATCAAAGGTCGCTGTCATTCGGTTCGCTCCATCGGTTGCCAACCAGTATGCCCGAACGATTCAGGCCGGTCCAGGAAGCCGGCCTACGACTGTTCGACGTGGCTGTGGACCGGACGATGGGGAGCACTCCGGCGTCTGCGTCACCCCACCAGCATGACCCGAATGTCGTTGACGTTGGTGCCGGTGGGGCCGGTCATCACCAGATCATCCAGCGCGGCAAAGAAGCTGTAGCTGTCGTGGGCGCGCAGGAAGGCGCGCGGGTCCAGCTGCCGATCCCGCGCACGTGTCAGCGTGTCGGGGGTGATGATGGCGCCAGCAGCATCCTCGGTGCCGTCGATACCGTCACTGTCGGCCGCCAGTGCCCAGACACCCTTCTGGCCGGCCAGGGCCAGCGCCATGGCCAGCAGGCTTTCGGTGTTTCGCCCCCCCTTGCCGGCGCCATCCGGGCCGATGGTAACGGTGGCTTCACCCCCTGACAGCAGTACGGCCGGTGCTGCCAGCGGCTGGCCATAGAGCGCCGTGGCGCGTCCGATGCCGGCCAGCACGGTCCCCATCTGCGCGGCCTCGCCTTCCAGCGCATCACCCAGGATGAGCGGGGTCAGCCCCAGGGTGCGGGCCTCGTCGGCGGCCACCTTCAGCGCCATCATCGGCGCGGCAATGATCTTCACCTCGGCGCGGGGATGCGGCGCGGCCGGTGTCATCGGCGTGGCCAGGATGGCCTGGGCGGCGGCGGGCAGTTCCATCCGGTAGCGGGCCACGATGGCCCGGGCCTCTTCGCGTGTGGCCGGATCGGCAATGGTGGGCCCGGACGCGATGGCAGCCGGATCATCGCCCGGCACGTCGGAGATGATGAGGGTACACAGCCGTGCCGGCAGCGTGGCCTGCGCCAGCCGCCCGCCCTTGATGGCCGAAAGCTGGCGGCGCAGCACGTTCATCTCGTTGATGGTGGCGCCGCTGGCCAGCAGGATGCGGTTGAGCGCCTGCTTGTCGGCCAGTGTCATGCCTGGCCCGGGCAGCGTGAGCAGCGACGAGCCACCGCCAGAAATGAGTGCCACCACCAGGTCATCAGGTCCCAGGCCCTGCACCGCTTGCAGGATGCGGGTGGAGGCCTGCACACTGGCCTCGTCCGGCACCGGGTGCGCCGCCTGCAGCACCTTGATGCGGCCGGCGGGCACGGCGTGGCCGTAGCGGGTCACCACCACGCCCGAGACATCCACGTCCGGCCAGGCGGCATCCACGGCAGCCGCCATGACGGCCGCCCCCTTGCCCGC
>CALIXC010000067.1 GCA_938046755.1 uncultured Lautropia sp.
CTCGAAGTCCACCCAGCGGGCCTGACGGGTGACGTAGTCCTCCCACTCCTTGGTGTAGCGCAGCACGGAGGAGCGGCACTCGGCGTTGAACGCCTCGATGCCGGTGCCGCCGGGGCGGCTGTCCAGGGCACGGTGGCGCACCAGCACGCGCTCGCTGCGGGCGAAGTGCTCGGCCAGTGCCTGGGCGACGTAGACGGATCGGTGCTGGCCGCCCGTACAGCCAATGGCGATGGTGAGGTAGTGGCGGTTGTCCTGCACGTAGCTGGGCAGCCATTCGGTGATGAAGCGCGTGATGTCGCCGATCATCTTCTGCACCGGTGGCAGGTCCACCAGGAAGTCCTTAACCGGCTGGTCCAGCCCGGTGAGGGTGCGCAGCTGCACGTCGTAGTAGGGGTTGGGCAGGCAGCGCACGTCGAATACCAGGTCGGCATCCAGCGGCACGCCCTGCTTGAAGGCGAAGGACTCGAAGAGCAGCGTCATCGAGGCGCGGTCGGTGCGCACCAGGTCACGCACCCACTGGCGAAGGGTGTTGGGGTGCAGGTCGCTGGTGTCGATGGAGGTGCCGATGTCCTCGATCTCGGCCATCAGCTCGCGCTCGCGTTCGATGGATTCTTCCAGCGTGGGGGCCAGTTTGGGGTCGGCGCCGTGGCTGGTATTGTTGCTGCGCCCGGGCAGGGTGAGCGGGTGGCGGCGGCGGGTCTCGGAATAGCGCTGCACCAGGGAATCGGTGCGGGCGTTGAGGAACAGCACCTTCACGTCGTGGCCCTGGGCGCGCAGCTGGCGCACGGCGTCGCGCAGGCCCGTGAGGCGCGTGCCCACACGCACGTCGATGGACATGGCGACCTTGGTGTGGCCTTCCTGTTCAAGTGACAGGGCGACTTCGAGGACGTAGCGTACCGGCAGGTTGTCGATGCAGAAGTAGCCGGCGTCTTCCAGCACATGGATGGCCAGCGATTTGCCGGAGCCGGAGATGCCGGTGACGATGATCAGTTGCATGGTGGGGTAGAAGGCGAGATAGGCGAAAGGGAGGGCGTATCGGTCGTGTCGGGGCCGGGAGCGGCCGGAGTCTGCGGGCTCGTGGCCGGGCCAACGGCAGGGTGTGCGGACGACGGTGTCTCGACAGGGGTCAGGGGGGATTCCTCGGCGGTGTCGTTGGGCATCATTGTGAGCGTGAAGCTTTCGGGAGCCCAGTCGGGATAGGTGGCATCGCTGGGGCTGGGGTCGGCCAGGTGGGTGTCCATCTGGCCGATGGGCAGGGAGGAGGCGTTCTCGGCAGACCCCCGAGCGTCTGGCCTGTGACCCGGTGGGTGAGGGGCCGCGCCGTTCTGCTCGAGGATCAGGGCCTGCTGGTGCCGGGTGAATTCGCGCGTGGTGTCGATGCCGCGCAGCAGCAGCACCGTGGTGCGCACGGCAGTTTCGGTGAGCACGGCGATGTTGCGGCCAGCCGCCACTGGGATGGCGACCTTGCGCACCGGGATGCCCAGGATGGTTTCGGTAAGTGCCTGCAGCGGCAGACGCTCGTAGCTGTCTTCCATCGTACGGCGGCCCACCAGGTGGACGATGAGCTTGATGGGCATGCGGCGGCGCACGGCGCTTTCACCGAAGATGGTGCGGATGTCGATGAGGCCCAGACCGCGCACTTCCAGAAGGCCCTGCAGCAGCGCCGGGCAGCGACCGACGATGGCGTGCTGGCTGACGCGTTCGATGTCGACCACGTCATCGGCCACCAGGCCGTGTCCGCGGCTGATGAGTTCCAGGGCCAGCTCGCTCTTGCCCAGGCCCGAGTCGCCGGTGATGAGCACACCCATGCCCAGCACGTCCATCAGTACGCCGTGCATGGAGGTGTGGTCCTTGTGGGCCAGCGCCTGCTCCAGGGTCTCGATGAGTGGGCCAGCGGCCAGTGGGCAACCCAGTAGCGGCAGACGGCTGTGGTTGCAGAAGTCCACCAGGGCGCTGGGCGCTTCCTGACCGTCGGAGATGATCAGGGCGGGTGGACGGGCAGCAAGGAGGGTCTGATGCAGCCTGCTGCGCCGATGACGATCCAGTTTGCGGTAGTGGTCCAGCTCACGCAGACCGAGCACGGCAATGCGCTCGGCGTGCATCAGGTTCAGGTAGCCGATCTGGTCGACGGCGTGGACGCTGGTACCGTGAAGCGGGCGGTCGCCGCCGGACTGGCCGGCCAGCCATCGCAGGTTGGAGCGTCCCTGTTGCGAGGTGACCAGGTTCTGGACCGTCATGGCCATGGGCGGTGTCTCCGGAGGGAAGGGGCGCTGCCGGTGGCCGTGAGCAGGCTGTCAGGCAGCGGGTCGGACCGGTTCCCAGGTGGCCAGCGTGCGGTAGACCTGGGCGGGGTCGGCGGCGGTGAGCAGGGTTTCGCGCAGGGCGTCGTCCGACAGCAGCTCGGCCAGTTCGGACAGGATTTCCAGGTGTTCCTCGGTCGCGTGCTCGGGAACCAGCAGCACCACCAGCAACCGGACGGGTTCGCCATCGGGGGCGTCGAAGGGAATGCCGTTCTCGCTGCGCAGTACGGCCACCAACGGTGTCTTGAGGTTGCGGATGCGACCGTGCGGGATGGCCACGGCCTTGCCCAGACCGGTGGAACCCAGCCGCTCACGGGCGAACAGTGAATCGAAGACCTTCTGTCGCTCCAGGCGATGCTCGTTCTCGAACAGCAGGGCGGCGTGCTCGAACAGCCGCTTCTTGCTGGTGGCAGGAACGTCGAGCAGGATGTCGCGTGCTGTGAGCAGCTTCGAGATGCGGTTCATCCGAAATTACCTGTATCTGTTGCAGCGGGACTGTGATAGAACTTTGCAGCGGTTGGCACAGGGGCGAACCGGCGGGAGTCTGTCCCGCGATGCTGTCATTATAGGCGGCTTCGCCGGGCGGGGGCAGCCCGGGTGAGTGTTCCGCAGGGGCGTGCGCGGGCCGCCATGGTGCGGGAAAGGATGGATATGCAAGCGGTTTCTGTTTGGATTCAGCGGCTTGCGTGCTTTCCGGGAAGGGGCGGACGACAGGTTCAGAGGCTTCTGGTATGCCGTGCAGCAAAGGCGCGCCAAGGGCGCGCCTGGGGAAAAGCGGCATGCATCGACGGGAGTCGACACATGCCGCAGCGCCTGTCAGGCGGGCTCAGGCATGCGCTTCAGGGCGCTGCCACTGTAGTAGTTCTGCCGTTTCTGCTTGTGCTTGATGACCTGCCGGTCGAGCTTGTCGATGAGGGTGTCGACGGCGGCGTAGAGGTCGGTGTGGGTGGCCTCGGCAAAGATCTCGCGCCCGGCTACAAGCAGCTTCATTTCGGCGCGCTGTACCAGCTTCTCGACCGAGAGGATGACGTTGACGTCGATGACCTGGTCGAAGTGGTGTCGGATCCGGCGCAGCTT
Organism: uncultured Lautropia sp.; assembly: GCA_938046755.1. Taxonomy (GTDB): domain Bacteria; phylum Pseudomonadota; class Gammaproteobacteria; order Burkholderiales; family Burkholderiaceae_E; genus Lautropia. Next base: position 3,378 of record CALIXC010000067.1, read on the forward strand.
GGTGGTGACGTACTCGCGCAGGGCGGGGGTGACTTCCAGATGGTGTCCACTGATGGAGAGGTTCATGCCTGGTACTCCTTGGGAGAGGGTTCCACACACGGCCAGTGGGGCAGTCATCGGCTTCGTCGTTGCGCGGCAGGAAGTATCTTGAGGGATTCCCGGTATTTGGCAACGGTTCGGCGCGCGACCTGGATGCCTTTCTGGCCAAGCAGTTCAGTGAGTTGGCTGTCTGACAAGGGCTGGTTGGTATCCTCCTGCTCGATGAGCTTCTGGATGAGTGCACAGACGGCGGTGCTGGATGCGGCGCCGCCACTGTCGGTAGCCACCTGGCTGCCGAAGAAATACTTCAGCTCGAAGGTGCCGAACGGTGTCCGGATGTACTTCTGGCTGGTGGCGCGGGAAATGGTGGATTCGTGGCGGCCGACGACTTCGGCGATGTCGCGCAGGACCAGGGGGCGAAGCGCCTCGGGGCCGTGATTGAAGAACGCCTTCTGACGATCAACGATGGCCTGGGCCACGAGCACGATGGTGTCGCCGCGCTGCTGGACGTTGCGTGCCAGCGTGCGGGCTTCCTGCAGCTGGTGCAGCAGGTTGTGTTCGGGAGCGGAAGGTGACTCGGCATGACTGTCTTCCGTGACCTGTTGCTCCCATTCTGCCCCAGATCTGCCGGTTTGTGCGGGTGATGGCTCGGCTTTTCGGTGGTTTTTCAACAGCGCCTCGTACTCGTCGTGCACGCGCAGCGAAAGTCGGGCTGTGGGGTTGGGTTCTGCACGCCACCCCTGCGCTGTCCGGCGCACGATGATGTCGGGAATGACGTATCGGGACGGCTCGGCATCGAAGCGGTTGCCGGGGTGCGGATCCAGCGACTGGATGAGGGTCCGCGCGGCCCGAAGCTCTGCTGGCGGGCAGGACAAGCGCTTGCAGAGCAGGGCATCCTCGTGCCTTGCCAGCAGCGGCAAGCAGTCGTCGGTCACCAGCTGCAGGGCCAGGGCGATGAGGTCAGCGGGTTCGGGGGGGGCCTCGGTGATCGGGCTTCCGGATGGGGCGCCGTGGAATGAGGCCGTTCGGTGGGACGCATCGGCTCGGTCCTGCTGCAGGTGCAGCAGCTGCAGGCGCAGGCATTCGCCGGGCGTGCGCGCAGCCACGCCGGGCGGATCGAAGCCCTGCAAGGTCTGCAGGGCGGCTTCCAATGCAGCCGAGAAATCGGTGGGGGCAAGCCTCTCGGTGGGTGTGGCGTCGTCGGTGTCCTGGCTACCGGAGGCGTCAGCCATGAATTCGTCGGCCAGGGCGTCCAGCGAGAATCCGGCAGGCAGATAGCCGTCGTCGCCCACCTCCCAGATGAGCAGGTGGATGAGTGCGCGCTGGCGGGCATCGCAGTGGATCTCGGCCAGCTGGTCCAGCAGGTGCTCGCGCAGTGAGGGCGATGAGGTCAGCGTGCTGCCGTAAGGCTCGTCGTCGTCTCCCTCGGGGGGCGGTCCGGCACTGCGCGCGATGCCCCAGGTGTCGTCGCCATCCGGGCCGCTGTCGAGCAGGGTGATGTCGGGCCGGTCGTCGGGCGTGCTGACGGTGGGGTCATGCTCGCCGAAGGCATCGGTGCCCTGGGTTGCCAAGTCACCGTCCTGCTGGGAGGCGCCTGAGCTGTATGCATCTGCGCCGATGTCCTGTGCTGATGCTGCCGAGCTGCCGGCGGGCGGCCAGGCGTCGGCGCTGGGTCCCCGCTCATGTCGCAGGCTGCCGTCGGCATGGAGGCTGACGGTGTCGTGACGGGGGTTTTCCACCCGTTCCAGAAAGGGGTTCTGCTCGACGGCGCGCTCGATCTCCTGCTCCAGGTCGGCCGTGGACAGCTGCAGCAGGCGGATGGCCTGTTGCAGTTGTGGGGTCAGCAGGAGCTGCTGGCTCTGGCGTGTCTGAAGCGCGGGCTTCATCGGGGGCATCGGGTCCGACAGAAAGGGCAGGGTAAGCGTGATCCTGCCGTGTTTTACCATCGGATGCCTCGCTTGCGCGCACCTGGCTGACCAGTGGTTTCCCGGATGTCGGCAGCGTCGGGGCGGCGCAGCCGCGTCGAGGCGGATGCGACAGCGTGTGGAAGGGGCGCGACGCGCCCTGTGCGGCGAGATTGCCGCGGGTCGGGTTACATCCGGAAGTCTTCTCCCAGATAGGCCTTGCGGACGCGCTCGTCCTGGATGATCTGGTCGGGGCTGCCCGAAGCCAGCACCACGCCTTCGTTGATGATATAGGCGCGGTCGCAGATGCCCAGCGTTTCGCGGACGTTGTGGTCGGTGATGAGTACGCCGATGCGCCGGTTCTTCAGCAGGTTGACGATTCGCTGGATCTCGATGACGGCGATGGGGTCGACGCCGGCGAAAGGCTCATCCAGCAGGATGAAGCGGGGCGAGCTGGCCAGCGCCCGCGCGATCTCCACCCGCCGGCGCTCGCCGCCCGACAGCGAGATGGAGGTGTTGGAGCGGATGTGCTCGATCTGCAGTTCCTTCAGTAGCGATTCAAGCCGTGCCTTCTGCTCGGCACGGCTGATGCCGCGGCCACGCTTGTCCACCTGCAGCTCCAGCACGGCCAGGATGTTCTCCTCGACGCTGAGTTTGCGGAACACCGAGGCTTCCTGCGGCAGGTAGGACAGCCCCAGCCGGGCGCGGCGGTGGATGGGCAGGTGGCTGATGGAGAGCTCGTCCAGGACGATGTTGCCGCCGTCGGTGGCCACCAGGCCGGCGATCATGTAGAAGCAGGTGGTCTTGCCGGCGCCGTTGCGGCCCAGCAGCCCCACCACCTGGCCGCTGGAGACTTCCATGGATACGTCCTTGACCACCACGCGGCCGTTGTAGGCCTTCATCAGGTGCTCGGCCTTCAGGCGGCTGATGGGTTCGTGCTCGTGGTGGAGGATGTCGCTCATCGGTCGAAACAGAGGTCAGGGTTTCCGGGAGGTCGGCTGGGTAGGGGTGGGCCTGGACAGGCTTCTTTCAGGCTGCAGCGGCAGGGGCGAGCCGGGCTTGCAGGGCTGGTTGGCGGCCTTGCCGCCCTCCTGGGTAGTTTGTGGCTGGATGATGATGCGCACGCGCCCGGGGCGTTCGCCGCGCTGCTGGCCGTCCACTGAGAAGGTCTCGGTGCTGGCGTTGTAGACGATGTGGCCACCGGTGATTTCGTCGACCGGCTGGTTGCAGTTCTGGCGCTGCAGCCGTGCGCGGCCGGTGAGCGTGACCTGGTCGGTGCGGCTGTCGTAGAAGATCTGGTCGGCTACCCCGTGGATGTACTGCTCCATGCCGTCGCGCTTCTGGCGGAAGCTGGCCTGGTTGCCGTTGACCCGGGCCGTCTGCGCGTTGCGGCCCACCTGGGTGAGCACCATGCGGTCGCCGGTAATGCGGATGGTGCCTTTGGTGAGCACGACGTTGCCGATGAAGGTGGAGACCTTGGTGGCGTCGTTGTATTCCAGCCGGTTGGATTCGATGTTGATCGGCTTGTCGCGGTCGGCTTTCTCGGCGTGGGCGGCGGGTGAAAGCAGCAGGGCCGACAGGGCCAGCGCCAGGGGCAGAAGGGACGAGGGGCCGGGCAGCGGACGGGCGGGGATCATGCGGGTCTCGATCGGAATCCAGAAAGGGCAGGCAGTGGGGCGCAGGCCGGTCAGCGGCCGGCGGCATGTGCCACCAGGGTCGGTTTGCAGCTCGCGGATTTTCTACCGCCCAAGCTCCCAGGGTGATCCTGCAAGTTTAGCGGGTTTTGACGTCATTGCCGCGCACGACAGCCGGGAAATGCCCGCGCACCCGGCTCTTAAGTTCGAGTTGCTGATCCTGATCGCGTATTTCCATGCCCACGCCCTGTAGCCGGTTGTTACCGGCCTGCATCTGTACGGGGTCGGCGGTGGAGATGAGGTTGTTCACCATGTCCACGCGGGCGGTTTCGGTGATCAGCTGCATGGGGGGCGCGTCGGCCGTGGCCGCGCGCAACACCCGCACGTCTTCCTGCAGGTCGGCGTAGTCGCCGCTGTCCGGGGCCGAGCCCTTGCGGGAGGTGATGGTGGTGAGTGGCTGGGTCTCATCCAGTGAGATGATGCGGGGCCGGGTGAAGTCCATCCGCTGATCCAGCGGGTAGTGCAGCATGTGGTCGGCTTCGACCCGCACCGAGGGGTTGCCGTCGGCATTGGCACGCATCAGCGTCATCTGCTCGACGAAGAAGTCGGGGTCGGCCCGTCCTTCGATGGGCGGGCCGCTCTGGTTCTGCTCGGCCTGCTTGGCGAAGTAGTAGCTGACCATGCCGAGGCCGATGAGGATCAGCACCGAAGCGGCGGCGGCCAGGCGGTCGAAGAGGCGTGGGCTCATGAAACGGGCGGTACGGGCAGGCGGGAGGGGGGGTTTGCGGGACGGCCTGAAAGACCGTCGTCAGGACAGGCGATGCGGCGGGCTCAGGGAAGGATCATGCCGTCGCATCGGGCGGGGCGGGGGGCAGCCGGTAGCGGGCCAGAAGTCCGTCGCGCTCGCCACGGCTGGCCAGCAGGAAATCGGCCAGCTCGCGCAGGGCGCCGTTGCCGGCACGGGACTGGGCCACCCAGCGGGCGACAGCCAGCACCTCGGGCACGGCGTCGGCGGGCGCAGCCGGCAATACGCAGGCCTGCATGGCGGCCAAGTCGGGCCAGTCGTCGCCGATGAAGGCCATTTCATGCAGGTCGATGCCCAGCCGGGCGCCCAGTTCCTTCAGCACGACCAGCTTGTTGGGCACGTCCTGGAAGACATGACGAATGCCCAGTTCCTCGGCGCGCCGGGCCACGATCTCGGAGCGTCGGCCGGTGATGATGGCCAGCTCGATGCCGGCATTCTGCAGCAGCTTGATGCCGAAGCCGTCGCGCACCGAGAAGCGCTTGGCGCATTCGCCCTGCGGGCCGATCCAGATGCTGCCGTCGGTGAGGGTGCCGTCGATGTCCATGGCCAGCAGGCGCACCTGCCGGGCTGCGGCGAGTAGGTCCATAGCGCTCTCCTTCAGGGGTTGGCAGGCTCACACCACCTTGGCGGCCAGCAGGTCGTGGAAATGTAGCGCGCCCACCAGGTGGTGCTGTCGGTCGGTGACCAGGATCTGGGTGATGCGGCGTGATTCCATGATGCGCACGGCCTCCACGGCCAGCACCTCGGCCCCGATGGTGATCGGGTTGGCGGTCATGACCTCACCAATGGTGAGGCGGGACAGATCGGGTTGGCTGCCGCTGAACACCCGGCGCAGGTCGCCATCCGTGAAGATGCCGGCCACGCGGTTTTCATCGTCCAGGATGGCCACCATGCCCATGCGCTTGTGGCTGATCTCCAGCAGCGCGTCGGTGAAGAGTGTCTGCGGCCGGCAGGTGGGCAGCTCATCGCCCTGACGCATGATGTCCGAGACGTGGGTGAGTAGCCGGCGGCCCAGTGCACCGCCAGGGTGTGAGCGCGCGAAATCCTCGCTGCCGAAGCCGCGTGCCTCCAGCAGTGCCACGGCCAGCGCGTCGCCCAGGGCCAGTGCAGCGGTGGTGCTGGCGGTGGGGGCCAGGTTCAGCGGGCAGGCTTCCTTCCGGGCGCCGGCATACAGGTGGATGTCGGCGTATTGGGCCAGCGGTGATTCGGCATCACCCGTTAGGGCGATGAGGGCTGCGCCCACGCGCTTGACCTGCGGCACGATGGTCATCAGCTCGTCGGTGCGACCGGAGTTGGACAGCGCGATGAACACGTCCTGTGCCGTGACCATGCCCAGATCGCCGTGGCTGGCCTCGGCCGGATGCACGAAGAAGGCCGGCGTGCCGGTGGAGGCCAGCGTGGCGGCGATCTTGCGGGCGATGTGCCCGGACTTGCCCATGCCGCTGACGATGACGCGCCCCTGGCAGGCCAGTATCTGGCGACAGGCACGGCAGAAGCTCTCGTCCAGCGTCTCGCGCAGGTGCTGCACGGCATCGGCCTCGACGGCCAGCACCTGGCGGGCACGGTCGAGCAGGGCGTTGTCGTCGATCTGGGCAGGGGGCTGGGAGGTCATGCGCGGACAGGGAAATGAAACGGGTGATGGAGCTACCGACAGCTGGCTTTCAGTATAGAGCGAGTGGTGGCGTTTGGGGCCCGACGGCGGCGGTGCGATTCCATGCGCGGCATCTGGCGACGTGCAGTGTCAGGGGAGGGCCGCCGGTGCCGTGTGGGGCATGTGCCGTCAAGGGCGCCCCGTGTGGTCGCACCGTCGTGACGTCCTTGCGGGGTGTGCGGCAGGAGCGGGGTGCTGGAAGGTGGGGAAGGGTGTCGCAGGGCGTGGCATCTGGGTTATACTGACCCGCCGTTCATTAAGAGCGGGGCAGACGCAGGGTGCCGCCCTGTTGCAGCCGGCGCAAATGGGCGCGGGGCGCGTCCCGACGGAGGGACGATTTGGCATCAATGAATGGTGAATCGGGCGCCCGATTGTGTGTTTTTGCGGTTGGCGGGGTTTTTTCGTGTTAGTTTGCCAGCTGCCTCTTCCCCTGACAGGATTGACTTGGATAAAGATACCCTTCTGTCCATCGAATCGCTGAGCTTCGGCTATACGCGCGATCGGCTGATCCTGAATGACATCTCGATGTCGTTCAAGCGCGGGTCGGTGGTGGCCCTGATGGGTGGCTCGGGGTCTGGCAAGACCACGGTGCTGCGCCTCATCGGCGCCCAGGAACGCCCGCAGAAAGGGCGCGTCCTGCTCAATGGCGTGGATGTCCACAGCCTGTCCAAGCGAGAGCTCTACCGGATGCGTCGCAACATGGGCATGCTGTTCCAGTTCGGCGCGCTGTTCACCGATCTCAGCATCTTCGACAACGTGGCCTTCCCGCTGCGCGAGCAGACCGATCTGCCCGAATCGATGATCCGCGACCTGGTGCTGATGAAGCTGCATGCTGTGGGCCTGCGTGGCGCTGCACACCTGATGCCTTCGGAGATTTCCGGCGGCATGGCACGACGGGTGGCGCTGGCCCGCTCGGTGGCGCTCGATCCGCCGCTGCTGATGTACGACGAGCCCTTCGCCGGGCTGGATCCGATCTCGCTGGGCACCATCGCGCACCTGATCCGGACGCTGAACGAGGCGCTCAATGCCACCAGCATCCTGGTCACGCACGACGTGCAGGAAACCTTCGAGATTGTCGATTATGCCTATGTGCTGAGCCGTGGCCGGATCATCGCCCATGGCACGCCCGACGAGCTGCGCGCCTCCACCGATCCGCAGGTGGTGCAGTTCCTGAATGGTCGCCGGGACGGGCCTGTGGCCTTTCACTATCCGGCCGGCCCCATCGAGAAGGAGCTCGGACTATGATCGGCCTGCTGGCCCGACTGGGGTGCTGGGCACGCCACGTCATCAACGACCTGGGCTTTGCCGGGCGTTTTCTCATGCAGCTGCTGTGGGCATCGCTGCTCTCGCTCAAGCGGCCCCGCCTCATCAGCGAGCAGGTCTACTTCGTGGGCAACCGCTCGCTGTCCATCATCCTCATCTCGGGCCTGTTCGTGGGCTTCGTGCTGGGGCTGCAGGGCTACTACAACCTGGAGCGCTACGGCGCCGAGTCCTCGCTGGGCCTGCTGGTGGCGCTGTCGCTGCTGCGCGAGCTGGGACCGGTGGTGTCGGCGCTGCTGTTTGCCGGCCGCGCCTGCACGTCCATCACGGCGGGCATCGGCCTCATGAAGAGCGGCGAGCAGCTCATCGCCATGGAGATGATGGGGGTGGACCCGATGCAACGGGTGCTGGCGCCGCGCTTCATGGCCGTGATGATCGCGCTGCCGCTGCTGGCGCTGCTCTTTTCGGCCGTGGGCATCGTGGGCGCCTGGATCGTCGGGGTGCAGATGATCGGAGTCGATCCCGGGTCGTTCTGGTCCCAGATGCAGGGCGGCGTGAGCTTCCGAGCGGATGTGCTGAACGGTGTGATCAAGAGCTTCATGTTCGCGCTGCTCTGCGGTTTCATCGCGCTGGTCGTCGGTCATGAATCCGACGCGACGCCGGAAGGCGTGGCCCGCGCCACCACCACCACCGTGGTGATTTCCTCGCTGGCCGTGCTGGCCAGTGACGTGCTGATGACCGCGCTGATGTTCGGCGGTCTGTGATCCAAGACAGGTTACTTCGATGGCAATGCAACGCAAATCAATGGACGCGCTGGTGGGCTGCTTCGTGCTGGCGGGCATCCTGGCGCTGGCTTTCCTGGCTGTGCGCGCTTCCGACCCCAACTCCACCAACATCCGCGGTGGCTACGAGCTGGAAGCCAACTTCGACAATATCGGCGGCTTGAAGGCCCGCGCTGCCGTGCGCAGCGCCGGCGTGGTGGTGGGGCGCGTGACTGACATCACGCTGGATCCGCAGACCTACCAGGCCAAGGTGATCATGCGCATGGACCCGCGCTATCACTTCCCCAAGGATTCCTCGCTGAAGATCATGACGGCCGGCCTGCTGGGTGAGCAGTACCTGGGCATGGAACCGGGCGCCGATACCGAGGACTTGGAGGATGGCGGCAAGATCGAGATGACCCAGTCGGCCATCGTGCTGGAGAACCTGATCAGCCAGTTCCTGTATGGCCAGGCCGGCAAGGGCCAGGAGAAAGGGGAAGGGGGTGCGCAATGACGGGTGAGACGCGGCCGGACGGCATGTCGGCGCCCGTGCATCTGCGGCTGGCCGGCGTGGCGCTGGCGCTGAGCCTGGTCGGCTGTGCATCGGTCTCGGGCACAAACGGTGGCGACGCCGCCGGTACGGGTACCGCGGCCGGTAAGGGCGCGACGTCTTCGGCCGCCTCGGCGTCTGCCGCCACTTCCGCTGCCAGCGACGCGGCCACGTCCGCTGC
>CALIXC010000068.1 GCA_938046755.1 uncultured Lautropia sp.
GTCCTTCAGGGGCGGGCGCAGGCTGGGGGCGCGCCTCGGGACGGGATGACGAGATCGGGGCTGGCGCGGGCGTGCGGCTGTTCCGGCCGACGCCAGGCAGGCTCAGGGCGGGGGCGCTTAGCTGCCCTGGCTGTGCGGCAAGACTGCCGTTCACGGAAGCAACCGTGCCAGTGCTGGACGATGCCGTGGCCGAGGTGCTGGCCTTGATGCTCAGGGTAGTGGTGCTGGCGGCTTGTTGGTGGGCGGCACTGCTTTGTGCCCCGTCATTGGAGGGGGCATCGGTGTCCTGCGTGCCGGCATCGGTGGACGGCGATTCGGCCGGGTCCGATGCGTGCGTGCCGCCCTGATCATGCGTGCTGTCCTGATCGCTGGCGGTAGTGCTTTCCTGGCGGGTGTCTTCGTCACCGCTGTCCGAAGAACGGGCGGCGGTTTCTTCGCTGGCCTGGGACGGCTGGTCGGCCTGCTGCTCTTCTTCTTTCTGCTGCTGCGTGGGCGGCGCGCCGATGACCGGCTTGCGGGTGGTGGGCTGCGGACGCGAGGTGGCCGAAGCCACCCAGGTGGCACGGCCGGACGACAGGTCGATGGCACCTGCGCCGTTGAAGACGAAGACACGGCCATGGCTGACGGCGACGTTCAGGCCATCCTGCTGGCCGGGCTTGCAGCTGGGGGCGCAGTGGATTTCCTGTACCAGGAACTCGGTGCCACGGATGCCGATGGTAGCGGTGGGGGTGTCCAGCCGGAAGTCGTCGGGATTTTTCTTGCCGATGGCGCCGGAAATGGCACGCAGGGTGCCTTCCAGCAGGCTGTAGAAGCTGCGCTGTTTCGCTTCGCCGTAGGTGTACTGATCGATGCGAAAGCGGGACTCGGGTTGCAGCGAGATCAGCGCGCCGTCGCGGAAGCGGATCTGGGCGCGACCGTGGCTGCCGGTGACGACCATCTGGCCGGGCTGCAGCCAGTCGCCTGTGCGGGCGGGGTGGCCCGATGACGTCGTGTTCCCAGTCGCGAGGGGAGGGGCTGTGTTACTGATGGCATCCACGATCCGTACGTCGCCGCTGGCCATGATCAGGCGTCCGGCGATGGTGGCGGGTACGGTAGCGGCCGGTGTGGGCGCAGGCAGTCCGCTGGAGTGGGCCAGGGCTGGCGTGTGGCCGGGCGGCATGGCCAGCACGAGTAGTGGCAGACCGATGTACAGCAGCCAGTGGCCGCGCAACTGTCCTGGGCGGTGGCTGTCCGTCCGGAAGCCCTGGGATGAGCGCACATCGAGAGGGGAGCGCGTCAGGCGTTCGTGGCGAGCGAGCCGCAGTCCGGGCGCCTGTCCATCGACGGGGGCTTCTTCATGCTCTTTGTGCGTTTCGGGCGTGCGGAAGCAGCCAGCGGCGGCACGCGGGGTGCCACGGGTGCTGGCGTCCGGAAACGACAGAGGCTGGTTTGGAAGTTCCGCCAAGACAGGAGCCGCCACGAGGCATGAAGGACGCGGCGGTCATTGTGGGTGTGGCGGGGGCGGTCGGGCAGGGGCGTGCGGGCCGGCAATCGACGCCTGCCGCCCGCTGATCGGCGGCGGGCGATGGATGTGGCGGCGGCCCGGAATGAATGGCCGATACCGGAGGGGGCAGTGGCGACCCGTGTGGGTCAGGGGCAACAGAGGCGCGAAAGCCCAAGGGCTGGGCCAGGTGTCCGACCAGTGCACTCAGCGCTTCAGCGCATTCCCTCACCACCGATACTGGACATCCACCAGCAGCTGTGTGCGCCGGAAGTCGTTGGGGGCTAGGGTGGCGTGGTTGCGCGTGTGCAGCAGTTGGGGGTTGATCAGCAGGTGCGGGCCGATCGGGTATTCGGCGCCAAGGCGCAGATCCAGCTGCCGGTCGTGGCGGGTTCGCCCGAAAAGCGGGTCGGGACCGCGGTGGCGGCGTTCTTCCCACTGTACTCCCAGATGGCCGCGCCAGCCGGCGCCCAGGTCACGCTGCAGGCCCAGGCGCAGGCCGGCCAGGCGGAAGTCCAGCACGGGCAGTGGCTGGCGCGGGCTTTCCTGACCGCCGTAGGGGTTGGTAATGAAGACCGTGTTGCCCGGGCCGGCTAGGGCGTGCGCCCAGGTGATCCCCAGCACGGTGCGGCGGGCGTCGCGCAGCGGCTGGTCGTCAAAGTCCAGCTGGAAGTGCTGGGCATAGAGACCCAGCTGGTGGCGGGGATCGGGATCGAACTGCCACTGGGTCAGCACGCCGCTGGCGCGACGGAAGCGATGGCCGTGCAGCCACATCTGCTGCAGGTTTAGGGCAGCCGACAGGCGATGGGTTCCCCGGGTCCAGGCTAGACCACTGCTGGCACCCAGCATGCCCGTATCCTGCGGATGCTGGCGGGTGTTCATGCGCTGGCTGCCCTGCAGGCCGTTGCTCCAGACCAGGGTGTCGGAAAGCGGCAGGGTGTGCTGGAACTGCAGGCCCAGCTCCAGGAAGGGGCTGGACTGGGGGCGGTTCTCGGCCAGCGGGGTGAGCACCTGGCCGTCGTCGACGACCCAGCGCGAGCGGGTGCTGCCGGCGTTGACGTTGCCGTCGTGGCCGGCGGTGAGGTTGGCCGTCAGCTGCCAGCGCCTGTTGCCAGCCTGGGGCTGGCGGCTGATGATGTCCAGGTAGCGCTGGATGCTTTGCCGGGCGTCGTCGGGCAGTGTCTGCGCCTGCAGCAGCTGCTGCAAGGCCTCATGGGCGCTCTGTCGTTCATCCAGGGCCAGGTAGGCCCGTACCAGTTCGGTGCGGGCGGGGATGTCGTCGGGATGGTTGTTCAGCACTCGTTCCAGGGCCATCACGGCTTCGCTGGCGCGGTGGCTGTCCAGGGCGGCCACGCCCAGCAGGTAGTCGAAGTCGCGGCTGCCGGCGTAGTGCCAGGTCTGCGGCTCCAGCAGCCGCCAGGCGGCCTCGGGCTGGTCGGGCAGCAGGGCGCGTGCCTGCTGCAGCAGGGCAGGCAGGGCAGAGAAGCTGCCTTCCGGTAGGGAGGCTTCGAAGGCCAGTGCGCCTTGCTGGAGGGCCCTCGTCTCCGTTAGGGTCTCCGGGGCGCCGGCGTGTCTGGCCGTGGTGTCTTCGGCGCCCTGTGCCCATGGGGTGAGTGCGGCCAGGGACAGCACAACCGCCGTCATCCATCGCAGCTGGCCAGGCCCAGGTCGCTTCATGATGTTTAGGCTGCACGCGGGCGGACCACTTCCCGGGCATCCAGACCGACCTGGGCGTGGCGTTCGGCCGCCGCTCTGGCCAGCACGTCGGGCAGTTGCTCGGCCACGGGCTCACCACGCAGCGTGTGGCTCATGGCGGCGGTGATGTCCACGTCGATCATCTGACCGATGAGGTTGGGGGAACCGGGGAAATTGACCATGCGGTTGTTGGGGCAGCGGCCCGACAGCTCGCTGGCATCCTTGCGCGACGGGCCTTCTACCAGCACGCGCTGGCGCGAGCCCACCATGCCGCGGGCGATAACCTGGGAACTCTGCTGGATCACGGCCTGCAGGCGCTGCAGCCGCTCGACCTTCTCCTGGGGCGGGGTGTCGTCCTGCAGGTTGGCCGCCGGGGTGCCGGGGCGGGGGCTGTAGATGAACGAGTAGGCGTCGTCGTAGGCCAGATCCTCGGCCAGCTTCAGCGTCTTCAGGAAATCGGCCTCGGTCTCGCCGGGAAAGCCCACGATAAAGTCGGTGGTGAGCCCGATGCCGGGGTTGGCGGCACGCAGGCGACGCACGATGGAGCGGTATTCCAGCGCCGTGTAGCCGCGCTTCATGGCGGCCAGAATGCGGTCGGAGCCCGACTGCACGGGCAGATGTACCAGCGGTGCCAGCTTGGGCAGCCGGGCGTGGGCGTCGATCAACCGTTCGGTGAACTCGCGCGGGTGTGAGGTGGTGTAGCGGATGCGCTCGATGCCCGGGATGTCGTGGATGTAGTCGAGCAGCGTGGCGAAGTCGGCCGGGGCGTCGAAGCCTTCCACCTGGCCCAGGTAGGCGTTGACGTTCTGGCCCAGCAGCGTCACTTCCTTCACGCCCTGTTCAGTCAGGGTGATCACGTCGGACAGCACGTCCTCGAAGGGGCGGGAGATTTCCTCGCCGCGGGTGTACGGCACCACGCAGAAGCTGCAGTATTTGCTGCAGCCTTCCATGATGGAGACGAAGGCGCTGGCACCCACCTTGCGCGGCGGTGGCAGGGCGTCGAACTTCTCGATCTCGGGAAAGCGGATGTCGACCTGTGAGTGGCCGGTCTGGCGGCGTCGGTCGATGAGTTCGGGCAGGCGGTGCAGGGTCTGCGGGCCGAAGACCACGTCGACAAAGGGCGCGCGCGAGACGATGGCCTCGCCTTCCTGGCTGGCCACGCAGCCACCCACGCCGATGATCAGCTCGGGCCGGGCCGCCTTCATGGCGCGGAAGTGCCCCAGGTCGGAGAAAACCTTCTCCTGGGCTTTCTCGCGGATGGAACAGGTGTTGAACAGGACGATGTCGGCCTCGTTCGGGTCGTCGGTCAGCTCGGCGCCCTCAGTCTCGGCCAGCAGGTCGGCCATCCGTTCGCTGTCGTAGGAATTCATCTGGCACCCGAAGGTGCGCAGGTAAAGTTTTCGGCTCATGCGGTCGTGTCCTTGCGAAGACCCGGACGGATTCCGGCAGCGTGTGGCTTCCGGAGCCACGGGGCCGGGTCTTTCCGTGCCTGGCAGGGGCCGTCGTGTGGCCGCTCTGCCATCCGGGAATGTCCGGGGCCTGGGACGGCGGAAACCGGGGGCCGGTGCCGGCGGCACGAAGCGGGTGGCGTGGCCCGACCCGCCCGATGGCGTGGCCGGATCAGCGGCTGTGCTGCCTGCGCAGTGCCCGGTATTCCTCTTCGCTCAGGATCCAGACGGTCATGATCATGCCCATCGTGTCCGTGACATAGCCGACCACGTAGCTCTTGCCGTGGACGGCGATGGGCGGAACGATGAGGTTGTCCTGGTTCAGGATCCGCGCGCCCGGCCCCAGCCGGACGGGCTTGCCGTTGAGCGTGGCATCGGGGAACTGGCCGAAGCGGATCCGTCCCAGCTGGGTATTGTCGGGGAAATGGCGATTCTGTGCTGCGGTGGCCGGCATCGTCAGCATGTCCAGCACGAGGGCCGTGCCGCCGGCAATGCAGGCCGGTGCGAGCAGCCACGAGCCGGCACGGCGCAGCAGGCTGCGTCGCTGCGGATGCGACAGGCCGGATGCTGCGAGTTTCTCGTTGCGTAGAGCGTCCTGACGGGCCTGCACCTGTGGACGATAGGCAGTCCGGCGGGCAGCGAGGAAATGGGTGATCATGACAAATCCGATACAAGAACAAGGGTCCGTCCGGGGGCACTGGGCGCCACGGAACGGGATCCGGCACAATGGACCGGACCGGATCAACAGGGAGAGGTTCCTGGGTGCCGACGGCGCTGGGCGAACAGGTCAGGGCAGTGTGGTTCCTGGCGACCGCTGCAGCCGGCGGAGAGGCCTCGGGGCCTTTGTTGTTCGTTCAGTTGTTTGTGGCGAATAGGGACATTTTGTTACCAATTAACGATAATGTCAGAAAAATTACCCAATGCCAAGTGACAAGGAACGTAAAGCGTTGTTTCGGCGTCAATTGCAGGGGAAGTGTGGAATGAGACGGTGTGGGATGGGAGCGGCCAGGGCTGGCCGGCGGTGGCTGACGGGGCTGCTGGCACTGGTCGGGTTTGCGTGGATGTGGGCCGCGATGGCCGCAGGCGCGGATGCGGCGGGAGGGCAAGTGCGCCCGGTCACCGATGACCGGGGACAGGCCCTGGCGCCGCCTGCCCGGGTGGTGCGGCTTGTATCGCTGTCGCCGACGCTGACCGAATCAGTCTGTGTGCTGGGGGCCTGCGATCGGTTGGTGGGGGTGGACCGTTTTTCCAACTGGCCGGAATCGGTGACGAAGCTGCCTCATCTGGGAGGCATCGGCAGCTTCAACGTGGAGGCGGTGGCGGCCCTGCGGCCGGACCTGGTGCTGGTGGCCGGTGATGGCCCGCTGGTGAAGCAGCTGGAGCGACTGGGCGTACCTGTGCTGGTGCTGTCGCCGCAGCGGCATGCCGACGTGGCCCGCACGCTGGAGCGGCTGGCCCGGGTGCTGGGCCTGCC
>CALIXC010000069.1 GCA_938046755.1 uncultured Lautropia sp.
GACAGGCAAGCGCTTACCGGGCCTTGCGGGGACGCAGCCAGGGCAGCAGCTCGTGGCAGATCAGCAGGATGGCGCCCAGCGTGATGGCGCAGTCGGCCAGATTGAAGGCCGGGAAGGCCCAGCCGCCCTGGTAGAACAGCAGGAAGTCGGTGACGTGTCCCAGCACCAGGCGGTCGACCAGGTTGCCGATGGCGCCGCCCAGAATGAGTGCAAGCGCCAAGGAGAACATCCGCTGCCCCCGCGCCGAGAAGAGCAGCGAGATGAGCACTGCCGAGGCCACGACCGCGATGCCGGCAAAGAACCAGCGCTGCCAGCCGCTGTGGCCGGCCAGGAAGCTGAAGGCCGCACCGGGGTTGTAGAGCAGCGTGAGATCGAAGAAGCCCGCGATGACCGGCAGCCGCTCGCCGTAGGCGAAGCGGCCGATGATCTGGTACTTGCTGATCTGGTCCAGCACGATGACCACCAGCGCCAGCACGAGCCAAGGCCAGACGGCGGCACGGTGCGCCGTCGGGTCGGAGGCGGGGGTGTGGGGATCGTCGGGGGCTGTCATGGATGGCTCCGTGGCTCAGGCATGCTGGCGGGGCTCGCCCTCGCCGAACAGGTTGCTCTCGCAGCGACCGCACAGACCCGGGTGCTCGGGATTGGCGCCCACGTCGGCGCGCCAGTGCCAGCAGCGCTCGCATTTCTGGTGCGGGCTGGCCTTGGCGTCGATGGCCAGCTCGGAGTCTGCTGCACCCTCGGAGAGGCGGGCCGCCGAGGTGATCAGCACGAAGCGCAGATCGTCTTCCAGGCTGGCCAGGGCATCATGCAGTTCGCCGGCCGGTGCGGTCAGCGCCACCTCGGCCTGCAGCGACGAGCCGATCTCGCCCCGCTCGCGCAGCTGCGACTCCAGGTGCGCCTGCACCTGGGCACGCGCCTTGCGGATCAGACTCCAGCGGGCGTCCAGCGCCTGGGCATCGGGCAGCTCGGGGAAGACGTGGAAGAGCTCTTCCTGGATGCTGGCGCCCGGTTCGCGGCAGCGCTCGGGGGCGAACACCGGCCAGGCCTCGTCGGCCGTGAACGAGAGGATGGGCGCCATCAGCTTGAGCAGCGCGTCGGTGATGTGCCAGAGCGCGGTCTGCGCGCTGCGCCGTGCCAGGCTGTTCTCGGCCGTGGTGTAGAGACGGTCCTTCAGGATGTCCAGATAGAACGCGCCCAGCTCTTCCGAGCAGAAGGTCTGCAGCAGCGAGACGATGGGGTGGAACTCGTACTTCAGGTAGTGGTCCACGATGCGCTTCTGAACCTGCTCGGTCATCACCAGCGCGTAGCGGTCGATGTCGAACATTCGGTCCAGCGGCACGGCGTCCTTCTGGATGTCGAAGTCGGAGACGTTGGCCAGCAGGAAGCGCAGCGTGTTGCGGATGCGGCGATAGGCCTCGACCACGCGCTTGAGGATCTCGTCCGAGACCGAGATCTCGCCCGAATAGTCGCTGCTGGCCGTCCACAGGCGCAGGATCTCGGCGCCCAGCCGGTTGGCCACTTCCTGGGGCTCCACGCCGTTGCCCAGCGACTTGCTCATCTTGCGGCCCTGGCCGTCCACCACCATGCCGTGCGTGAGCAGCGCCTTGTAGGGCGGGGCGTCGTTCATCATGCACGAGGTGAGCAGCGACGAGTGGAACCAGCCGCGGTGCTGGTCCGAGCCCTCCAGGTACAGGTCGGCCGGGAAGGCGGAGTCATCGCGGTGCGAGCCCCGCAGCACCGTCTGGTGCGTGGTGCCGGAATCGAACCACACGTCCAGCGTGTCCTTGCCTTTCTCGTACTGATCGGCCTCGTCACCCAGCAGATCGCGCGGATCCAGCGTCTGCCAGATCTCGATGCCGTGCTTCTCCACCAGATCGGCCACCTGGTCCAGCAGCTCAGGGGTGCGCGGGTGCAGCTCGCCCGTTTCCTTGTGCAGGAAGAAGGCCATGGGCACGCCCCACTGGCGTTGGCGCGACAGCGTCCAGTCCGGACGGTTGGCGATCATGGCGTGCAGCCGCGCCTTGCCCCAGGCCGGGTAGAAGGTGGTTTCTTCCACGCCGCGCAGGGCGCGCTCGCGCAGCGTGGCGCCTTCCTTCGGCTTCAGGTCCATGCCGGCGAACCACTGGCTGGTGGCGCGCAGGATCAGCGGCGTCTTGTGCCGCCAGCAGTGCATGTAGCTGTGGGCCACTTTTTCAGTGGCAAAGAGCGTGCCGTTGTCGCGCATGTGGGCGACGATCTTCGGGTTGGCGTCCCAGATGGACAGCCCGCCGAACAGCGGCAGCGTGGACACGTACCGGCCGTTGCCCATCACCACGTTGATGATCTCGTCGTCCTTCATGCCGTGGGCGCGGCAGGTCTGGAAGTCTTCCACACCGTGGGCGGGCGCCGAGTGCACGAGGCCCGTGCCGGTGTCGATGGTCACATAGTCGGCCACGTGCACCGGAGATGTGCGGTCGTAGAACGGGTGGCGGAAAGCCACGCCGTCGAGTGCCTGACCGGGGGCCGTGGCGATGATGCGGCCTTCCAGCCCGTAGCGCTCCAGCTGGGCAGTCACGCGCTCCTTGGCCAGGATCAGCAGCGTGGGCTTGCCGTCACGCTGGGTCTCGACCAGCGCGTACTCGATCTCGGGATGCAGGTTCAGCGCCTGGTTGGACGGCAGCGTCCAGGGCGTGGTGGTCCAGATGATGGCGTAGCCGTGATCGGTGGGCAGCTTGTCCAGGCCAAAGGCGCGGGCCACCCGCTCAGGCTCGGCAAAGGCAAAGCCCACGTCCACGGTCGGATCGGTGCGGTCGGCGTATTCCACTTCGGCCTCGGCCAGCGCGGAACCGCAGTCAAAGCACCAGTTCACGGGCTTGAGGCCACGGAACACGAAGCCGGCACGCATGATGGTGGCCAGCGACCGGATCTCCTCGGCCTCGCTGGCCGGGCGCATCGTCATGTAGGGATGGTCCCAGTTGCCCAGCACGCCCAGGCGCATGAAGTCGGTCTTCTGCTTCTCGACCTGCTCGCCGGCGTAGGCGCGGCATTTGGCCTGCACCTCGGTGGTGGGCAGGTTCTTGCCGTACTTCTTCTCGATCTGGTGCTCGATGGGCATGCCGTGGCAGTCCCAGCCGGGCACGTAGCGGGCATCGTAGCCGGCCAGGTTGTGCGACTTGACGATGATGTCCTTCAGGATCTTGTTGATGGCGTGACCCATGTGGATTACCCCGTTGGCATACGGGGGGCCATCGTGCAGCACGAAGATCGGCCGGCCCTTGGCCACCGCGCGGATGCGGCGGTAGACGCCCTGGTCTTCCCACTGCTTCACGCGGCCCGGCTCCTGCTTGGGCAGGTTGCCACGCATCGGGAAGGGGGTGTCGGGCAGGTTCAGGGTGTGGCGGTAGCCGGCAGCGCCCTCGTTGCCGCCGGAGTCAGTCGATTTGGCCATCGGAGTCGGTCGTCTTTTGAAAATGGGCCCGTGCCTTGCACACGTCATCGGCAATCTGCCGGCCCAGGGAGTCGAGATCGGGGAAAGACTGCTCGTCGCGCAGCTTTTCCAGGAATTCCACGCGCACCAGGCGGCCATAGGCATCGCCCGACCAGTCCAGCAGATGCACCTCCAGCAGCCAGGCGCCGTCGGCCTCCACGGCCGGGCGGGTGCCGAAGCTGGCCACGCCGGGCACGGCCTGCGCGGGATCGTCGGACAGGCCGTACACCTGCACCACGAAGATGCCCTGCAGTGCCGGGCTCCCCCACGGGAAACGCAGGTTCAGCGTGGGAAAGCCCAGTCGGGTACCCAGCCGGCGGCCGTGACTGACGCGGCCGGAGATGGAATAGGGACGGCCCAGCATCTGCGCCGCCCAGGGAAAGTCGGCCTGCAGCAGCGCCTCGCGGATGAGCGAGCTGGAGATGCGCACGCCCGCGTCTTCCACCGTGGGCATGGCCAGCACGCGGATGCCGCATTGCTGGCCCAGCGACTTCAGCATGCCGAAGTCGCCCTGGCGCTGTGCACCGAAACAGAAGTCGGTGCCGATGCGGATGTGACGGGCATGGAGCCCCTGCGCCAGGCAGCTGCGCACGAAATCCTCAGCCGGCCACTGTGCCACCCGCTGATCGAACGGGGCCAGATGCACCCGGTCCACCCCCAGCGAGGCCAGCATCTCCAGCCGGTCGCGCAGCGTGGAAATGCGCATGGGCTCGGGGCCGACATCGCGGCCGCGCTGTCTGGCCAGCGCGTGGAAGTACTCGCGCGGATGGGGCTCGAAGGTGAGCACCGCTGCCGGCAGGCCGGCCTCGCGCGCGTCGGCCACCAGCGTGCGCACCAGGGCCTGGTGGCCCAGATGCACGCCGTCGAAGTTGCCGATGGTCAGCGCACAGGGCTGGTCCAGATGGGCAGGGGGTAGGGATCGGAGGATTTTCACCGGCCTGATTATAAGGATATCGCTCGGGATGTCCGCGCGGAAAGCGCCCGGTTGCGGGCGATAAGGTGTCCGGAAGGCCACGATCGGTGGCTTTTGGGGGCAACAGGGGCCTGACGGGCTCGGTGGCGGGGCGCCCGCTGCTACCATTCCGGATCGAAGTTTCCAGCTGACCGGATCGTACCTGGATGGCCTGGGCGCTTGGCTCGAACGCGCCCTATCCCGCAGCTGCGTTCCGCCCGGGCGCAGGCTGCTCGCCGTCGCATGGACGCCATCAATCCACACCGATACCCCCATATGAGTGCTGCCGCCCAGAAACCAAGTGCCTCGCCTGCCCGTGTCGTCATCCTCATTTCGGGGCGCGGCTCCAACATGATGGCGCTTGTCGAGGCCATCGAGCAGCAAAAGCTGCCGGTGGAGGTGGCGGGCGTGATCAGCAACCGCCCCGATGCGGCTGGTCTGGCCTGGGCGAAGGCGCAGGGCATCACCTGCCGGGCGCTGGACCATCGCCAGTTTCCCAACCGCGCCGCCTTCGACGAGGCGCTGGCCGACACCATCGATGCACTGGTGCCGCCCGCCCAGGCCCCTTGGGTGCTGCTGGCCGGCTTCATGCGCGTGCTCACCGCCAGCTTCGTGCTGCGCTACACGCGCCGGCTGGTCAACATCCACCCGGCGCTGTTGCCGGCCCACCCGGGGCTGCACACCCACCGTCAGGCGCTGGACGGCGGCGCCATGCTGCATGGTGCCACGGTGCATTTCGTCACCCCTGAAGTGGATGTGGGGCCGATCATCGCCCAGGCCGTGGTGCCGGTGCTGGTCAATGACACCGAAGAGGTGTTGGCGGCGCGCGTGCTGGAGATGGAGCACCGGCTCTTCCCGCAGGTGCTGAGCTGGCTAGCCGCCGGCCGCATCACGCTCACGCCCCTGGGCGGCGTGCTGCTGGATGGCGAGGACCGGCCGGAACAGCGCATGCTGCTGCATCCGCTGCTGACGGGCGGCCGCGCCTGATTCACTCTTTCCTTGGCATCCCGCATGAACGACAGAATCCCTCAGGAGTCCGGCGCACGCGACATGCCGCCGCGCATCGATGCCCGGCTGCTTGGACTGGCCGCCGATGCGCTGGCCGCCGTGCTGCCGGCCGATGCCGCGCAGGCCGCACGGCTCTTTGCCACTCCGTCACCCGCCTGGGGGAAGGCTGCACCCGCCGACCAGCAACTGGGAGCGTGGCTGCGCCGGCACCCGTCGCTGGGGGCGCGTGATCGCCGCTGGCTGTCGGACCGGGTCTATGACGTGCTGCGCCATGGTCGGGCCTATGAGTCCTTCCTGGAGGAGGGTGGCCGTGCGGATCCCGATGGGCAGCCTTCGGCTTCCCGGGAGCGCCTTCAGGGCCTGATGCGCCTTTCCGAGGCGCTGCGAACCAACGCCGAACCCGAAGCCGCGGCCTATCATCAGTGGCTGGGACAGCAGCCGCTGGCCGTGCGTTTCAGCCTGCCGGACTGGCTGTGGGAAGGGCTTGCCGCCACCCATGGCGAGCAGGCCGAGACCCTGGCAGCCACCTTGCTGCTGCCGGCCGCCATCGAGATTCGCAGCAACCTGCTCAAGGGCAAGGCCACGGCGCTGCAGAAGAAGCTGGCCGAGGCGGGCGTGGCGGCCGACACGGTTCCCGAGGCGCCTGCCGCGCTGCGGGTGGCCGGCC
>CALIXC010000070.1 GCA_938046755.1 uncultured Lautropia sp.
TTTTCCGTGCACCAGCCATCGCGCCTGCTGCGCCCTTTCGCGCAGCTGCCGGCATTCCTGCTCTTCTGTAGGGTCATCACTCATGGTTCAAGCCATTCCTTCCCGTTTCGCGCTGCGCAGCCTGTGCGCGCTGATTGCGGCACTGCCGCTGCTGGCCGATGCCCAGTCTTCTGCCTGGGAGCCCCCTGTCATTCATGACAGCACCCGGAATGGGAGCCCCCTGTCATTCATGACAGCACCCGGAATGGGAGCAGCGACAGAAAACCGGTTGATGACATCAGCGACCGTGTCCGGTACATGGCCCCGCAGGAGGATGATCCCGACGCCCCCACACCCGGTGATCCGTCGGTATACACCCCGTTGCCCGAATCCGTGACGGGCGACACCTGGCTCGAAGGTACCGACACCACCGCCGTCGAAGGCAGGGGCACGGCAGAATCCGATACGCCGGCCGGCACCGGCCTGCGGGCCACGGCACGCGCCGGCAAGGGCGCGGGTGCCGGGCAGCGTGTGCGGGTGAACGATGATGGTGAAGGTGATGTGCTGGGGTCCGTGCTGGTGGTGGGCCGGGCGGAACCGGTGCCTGCCGAGTACGAATCCAGCTACCAGCCCGTGCAGGATGCCTCCACCCTGCGCTCGCTCATTCCGGTGCTCGAAACCCCGCAGGTCACCAACGCCGTCTCGGCCCAGGTGCTGCGTGACCAGCGCCCCCGCTACATGGACGATGCACTCTTCAACGTGAGCGGCATCACCCAGGGCAACACGCTGGCCGGCACGCAGGACACCATCATGAAGCGTGGCTTCGGCGGCAACCGCGATGGTTCCATCATGCACAACGGCATGCCGCTGGTGCAGGGCCGGGGCATGAACGCCGCGGCCGAGAGCGTGGTGGTGCTGAAGGGCCCGTCGTCGATGTTCTACGGCATCATGGACCCGGGCGGTGTGGTCAACGTGGTGAGCAAGAAGCCGCAGCTCCGGCAGCGCTCGTCGCTGGGCCTCACGGCCTCGACCTATGCCCATGGCCGTACGGGCACGGGCGTGAACCTCGACACCACCGGCCCCATCGGGGATACGGGCCTGGCCTGGCGCCTGGTGGCCGACTACGTGAAGGAAGACTACTGGCGCAATTTCGGCACCCGCAAGGATCTGCTGCTGGCGCCGTCGGTGGCCTGGTATGGCAAGGATACGCAGGCCGTGTTCTGGTATGAATTCCGCGATTACGACGCGCCGTTCGACCGTGGCAACGTGCTGGATCCGACCACGAAGCGCCCGCTGGACGTGCCGGCCAACCGCCGTCTGGACGAGCCGATGAACCAGATGAAGGGCAAGGCCCATCTGGCGCAGTTCTCGCTCGACCATCACCTGGTGCCGGGCTGGTCCGGCCACGTGAGCCTGAGCTACAACCGCGAGACCTACGATGCCGACCAGCTGCGCGTGATGGGCATCAACACCACGAACCACACGCTGCGCCGCCGCGCCGACGGTACGCGCGGTGCCCTGAGTACCGACGCCTACGGCACCGCCTATGTGGATGGCAGCACACAGTTCATGGGCATGCAGCACGACGTGCAGGTGGGCGTGGATGCCGAATACCGCAAGATCTACCGTGCGGACATGATCCGTGGCACGGCCAACAGCAACTTCAACTACCTGAACCCGGTCTACGGGCTGGTGGCTCCCAGCAACAACGTGGTGGCCAGCGACAGCGACCAGACCGACCAGCTGCACAACCAGTCGCTCTTCTTCCAGGATGCGGTGCACCTCGATGACCGCTGGATCGTGACGGCGGGCATCCGCTATCTGCACTGGACGCAGATTGCCGGCCGTGGCCGTCCGTTCAAGCGCAATACCGATACCGACGACAGCAAGTGGCTGCCGCGCCTGGGCCTGGTTTACAAGCTCACGCCAGAATCGTCGCTGTACACAAGCTACACGTCGTCACTCAAGCCCATTTCGACCATTGCGCCGCATTCCAGCGGTCTGATCGATTCGAGCGTGAAGCCCGAGACCGGAAAATCCTGGGAGGTGGGCGCCAAGTACGAAATGCCGGGTGGGCTGACCGGGTCGCTGGCATTTTTCGACATCCGCAAGAAAAACGTGCTGGTGTCGCAGTTCAATGGTGCGACGGGGCTGACCGAGTGGCGTACGTCGGGTGCGGCGCGTTCGCGCGGGATGGAGCTGGATGTGGCGGGTGAGGTCGCGCCGCAGTGGAGCGCCATCGGAAGTCTGGCGCTGCTGGATGCGAAGACCACGCGTGATCCGGATTATCAGGGCAACCGTCTCTGGAACGTGGCCCGTGTGACGGCGTCGGCGGGTGCAGTCTACGATGTGGGTGAGGTTCTGGCCAATGACCGGCTGCGTGTGGGCGCGTGCGCGCTACAGTGGTCGTCGTCCGGGGGATTCGGCAAATTCGTTCTGGCTGCCGTCGTTCACGGTGGCGGATGTGTTTGCCACCTACGATACGGCGATCATGGATCGCAAGGTACGCTTCCAGTTCAATGTGAAGAATCTGACGGACAAGACCTACTATACGTCGAGTGTGAACGAGTATGGTCTGGCGCTGGGGGATGCGCGGCAGGTGTCGTTGACGGCGAGCTTCGAGTTCTGAAGTCGCATTTGGCCGGTTCTTCCAGGGGGAGGGCGGTCATGTCAGGGGGCTGCGTCTGGGGGAGATGGCCTCTGTGTGGGGGCGGTGCATGGCGGGAGACGACTCCGTTGGGGGAGGCACCGCGGACCGGTACGCCCCTGCGGCTCAACGCTCTGCGGGCTCTGGATTGCGCTCCCTTCGTCGCGCAATGCAGAGCCCGCCTTCCGGAAATTCCGACAACCGGGCCTCGCCCGGCAGTCGGAATTTCCTTTACGGCTGCCGCGAAATCGCCGCAGTGACGTCCCGCTCCACCGCGCCTGTCGCGGGCGCGGGGCAGGGCGTTGGCAGGCCGCGTGGAATATTGCCGACAGGGGGGGATACGATGTCAGGAGTTGGCTGCCCTGCCTGCACCATGAACCAAATCGGGGATTCAGGATTTTGCAGGGGCGATTACCGGGACATTCAAGCCTGGTTCCGTGAGTGCCCGAAGGGGAGCCAATCAAAGCCCCTTTTTCTGCACCGTAGGTCGGACGGACTTGGCTACCAGTCGCCAGTGGCCTTCAGGCAAGGCCTTCTTTGAACGGACTTCACATTAAAAGCAACTGTCTGCGGTTGACAGTAGAACGCTTCACTGCGCTGCGCGTTGAGCGAACCCAAGCACGTATCCGTTGAGATCCTTGACGTAGATCTCCTTCATGCCGTAGAAGGTATCGTGCAAGTCGCGTACAACTTCACATTGCGTCTTCAGTCGATCAGCGAGCGTGACCAAATCGTCGACCTCGAAATACAGCACGGCACTGCTGCTGATGTCGGCGGAATCCGCAAAGGCGGGGATGTTCTCGCGTAGGCTCTTTTGCTCCTGCAGCATAAGCTCGATATCGCCGTTCTTGATCAGTGCGTAGACCAGAACCTTGTTGCGGTCATGCTGGAAGAGAACTTCCTCGGACCCCATCGGAACACTCATCACATGCTGGAAGCCCAGCACGTCGGCATAGAATTCGATGGCCTTGTTGACATCCGAAACCATCATGTTACACCACAGTTTTTTCAGCATGATTTGTTCCTTTTCTGAACATTGAAAGAAATGCGCCGTCAGGCGCGCGATTGGGGACGAATGTACGGTTCAGGCAAGCGCGCAACGACGAAGCGTCCGGGCAATCCAACGGCGTTGCTTCATGGTTCTGCACTGTCTCATTTTTTCGCCAGTGCGATAGCCTGTTCAAGGTAGACAGCCGGGCGTTTGTCGCGGATGTCGGACAGATGTTTGAATTTGATGTGACGCCGAAACTTCCCTGAACCTTCGAGCACGCCTGCCTCGTCTTCGAATTGGTACCCCTTGCTGAACTCGAGCGTGATGTGGTTCTTGTAAGAGAAGATGCCACAGAACGAGTCCTCCAAATAGTAGAGTACCCCCCCCGTACATGACGCGCTCCTCTGAAGTCTCGGCCAGGCGTTTGATTTCTTTGCGTAGAGTGAGGGCGATCTGATGCTTCTCGGGATCGGCCAGCCCGAGATCATTGAAAAAGTCCTCGACGTTCGCTTTACTCGATTTCATCTGCTCATTCCTGTACTGGTTGAATGGATCGGTTTCACTCTCTCGCTCCAGCACGTGCGCCCATGCTGGGCGCACCAAAGAAAACACCCAGACATCCTGAGATGTGCCGGGCGTTTGCTCGGGTGGAGCGGGGGAAAGACGGACCGGGGGCCGTCTATCCGGCAGGGGTCAGTACACGCCCTGCTGCAGCATGGCGTCGGCCACCTTCACGAAGCCGGCGACGTTGGCACCATCCACGTAGTTGATGCTGCCGTTGTCGCGTTTGCCGTAGCGCACGCAGTTCTCGTGGATGTTGGTCATGATGTCGTGCAGGCGCTTGTCGACCTCTTCGGCACTCCACGACAGGCGCATGGCGTTCTGGCTCATTTCCAGGCCCGAGACGGCCACGCCGCCGGCGTTGCTGGCCTTGCCCGGTGCATACAGCGTATGGGCTTCCTGGAACACGTCCACGGCTTCCAGCGTGGTGGGCATGTTGGCCCCCTCGGCCACGGCCTGCACGCCATTGGCCACCAGCGTCCGAGCGTCCTCGGCGTTGAGCTCGTTCTGGGTGGCGCAGGGCAGGGCGATGTCCACCGGCACGTGCCACGGAGTACGGCCCTTCTCGAACTTCAGGCCACGCTCGGCGGCAAAGGTCGAGAGGCGTCCGCGCTTGACGTTCTTCAGTTCGAAGATGGCTTCCAGCATCTCGTGGTTGATGCCGGCCTCATGGATGAGGGTACCTTCGGAGTCGGACATAGTGAGCACGCGGGCTCCCAGTTCCAGCGACTTGAGTGCGGCGTACTGGGCCACGTTGCCCGAGCCCGAGATGGCCACCCGCTGGTTGCGGAAGTCCTGGTTGACGCGCTTGAGCATTTCCAGCGCGAAGTACACCACGCCGTAGCCGGTGGCTTCGGGGCGGATGAGGCTGCCGCCGAAGGACATGCCCTTGCCGGTGAAGACGCTGCCGGTCTGGTTGGCCAGCTTCTTGTACATGCCGTTGAGGAAGCCCACCTCGCGGCCGCCCACGCCGATGTCGCCAGCCGGCACGTCGGTGTCGGGGCCGATGTGGCGGAAGAGCTCCAGGACGAGCGCCTGGCAGAAGCGCATCACTTCACCGTCGCTCTTGCCCTTGGGGTCGAAGTCGGAGCCGCCCTTGCCGCCGCCCATGGGCAGGGTGGTCAGTGCGTTCTTGAAGGTCTGCTCGAAGGCCAGGAACTTCAGGATGGACAGGTTGACCGACGGGTGAAAGCGCAGGCCGCCCTTGTAGGGACCGATGGCGGCACTGTGCTGGACCCGCCAGGCACGGTTGACCTGGACTTCGCCCTTGTCGTCGACCCAGCTGACGCGGAACTGGATGATGCGGTCTGCTTCGACGAGACGTTCCAGAAGGCCGTAGCCTGCGTAGCGGGGGTTCTTCTGGAGGAAGGGCCAGAGGCTGTTCATGACTTCCTGGACGGCCTGCAGGAATTCGGTCTGCTGCGGATCGCGCCGCTTGACCATGTTCATGAAGTCATCGAGAGATTTGTATTTCATGGCTACGGAAAGCCTCCATGAGTGGACGGGCCGGGCAATGAGGGGGATCCGGGTCGGGCCGGCACCCAGCCGGATGTGGGGCGGATCGCGGCGCCCTGAGGGGCGGACACGATTGTCCAGCGGCCCATATTAATACAAATCGAAACGTGTCCGGACCGGGCGGGAAGGCTGCACCAGAATGGTTCAATGGCTGTCGTGGCCCGGGAAAGGGGGATGGGGCATGAGATAATCAGGCGCCGCCCGAGGCATTTTCCGGTTATGGCGCGGCTTCGCGCCGGGGAGTGCCTGTCGGGAAGCACCAGGGGGCCGGACAGCGTGCACCAGGATGGTGCATCCGATATTGTGACATTGTATGTCTCGTATTGATGCACGGCATATGCTGCCGCCTGTCCGGCGCCCTGGCAGAGGCGTCTTGCCGCGCCGGCCCGAAAGGGTGGGGCGTGGCTTCAGCCCTCCCATTCAAACATCACGGAAGACAAGGGAAGACATCATGTTCAGTGCCAAACCATTGCTGGAGATGCCGCGCTGGGAGGCCGCAGCGGTGGCCGCCATCATCGTGGCACTGATGGGCTACGCGATCATCTGGCTGGAATGGGTGCCGCACATGGCCATCCTGACGGCCATGGTCTGCCTGCTCGTGTACGGGCTCTGCCGGGGCGTGCGCTACCGGGCGATGCAGGGCTGGATGATTGGTGCGGTCGGGCAGGGCATGGGGGCGCTGTACCTCTTCTTCTTCATCGGGCTTCTGGTCACGGCGCTGATGATCAGCGGTGCCATTCCCACGCTGATGTATTACGGCTTCGGGCTGATCTCGCCGGGCTATTTCTACTTCTCGGCCTTTGCGCTCAGTTCGGTGATCGGCATCTCGCTGGGCAGCAGCCTGACCACCTGTGCCACGGTCGGCATGGCCTTCATGGGCATGGCACACGCCTTTCATGCCGATCTGGCCATGACGGCGGGGGCCATCGTCTCGGGGGCCTTCTTCGGCGACAAGATGTCGCCGATCTCGGACACCACGGGCATTTCCGCCTCGATCGTGGGCATCGACCTGTTCGAGCACATCCGCAACATGATGTACACCACGGTGCCCGCCTGGCTGATCAGCGCAGCGGTCTACCTGTGGCTGCTGCCGGCGGTGGCGCCGCATGATCTGAACGGCGTGGTGGTGTTCCGGCAGCAGCTGGAAGGCTCGGGCCTGGTGCATCTGTATTCGCTGCTGCCCTTCGTGCTGCTGCTGGGCATGGCGCTGATGAAGATCGACGCCATCGTGACGCTGATGGCCACGATCTTCCTGGCGCTGGTGCTGACCTATTTCCACAGCACGCCGAGCCTGACCGAGCTGGGGCAGTGGTTCTTCAAGGGGCCTTCGTTCCCCGAGGCCTGGGGCGACATCGCCAAGCTGCTGTCGCGCGGTGGGGTGGAGAGCATGTTCTTCACGCAGACCATCGTGATCCTGGGGCTGAGCTTCGGCGGCCTGCTGTTCGCGCTGGGGGTGATCCCGGCGCTGCTTGATGGCATCCGCAGCTTCCTGACGACGACGGGGCGGGCCACGTTCAGCGTGGCGGCCACGGCGGTGGGAGTGAACACGCTGATCGGCGAGCAGTACCTGAGCATCCTGCTGTCAGGCGAGACGTTCAAGCCCGTCTACGAGAAGCTGCACCTGCACCCACGCAACCTGTCGCGCACGCTGGAGGATGCGGGCACGGTGATCAATCCGCTGGTGCCGTGGAGCGTGTGCGGGGTGTTCATCTTCAACGTGCTGGGGGTGCCGGTCTGGCACTATCTGCCGTACGCAATCTTCTGCTACATGAGCCTGGTGCTGACGCTGGTGTTCGGTTGGACGGGGGTGACGCTGTCGCGGGTCGAGCCGAAGAAGTGACGGCGTTGCGCGCCTCGTCGAAAGGGGGGGCTGTCGTCATAGAATGGGGCCTTCTTTCACGGAGGGCATTCCCATGAGACTGCTGCACACCATGCTGCGGGTCGGTGATCTGGACCGGTCCATCAAGTTCTACACCGAGGTGCTGGGCATGAGCCTGCTGCGCCAATCGGAGAACCCCGAATACAAGTACTCGCTGGCCTTCCTGGGCTACGAGGGCGGCAACCCGGCCCAGGCTGAGCTGGAGCTGACCTACAACTGGGGGACGACCGAGTACGAAATGGGGACGGCCTACGGGCACATCGCCATCGGGGTGCCGGACGCCTATGCGGCCTGTGAGAAGATCCGCGCGGCCGGCGGCAACGTGACGCGCGAGGCCGGGCCGGTGAAAGGGGGCTCGACGGTCATTGCCTTCGTGACCGATCCGGACGGCTACAAGGTGGAGCTGATCCAGCGGCCCGATGACCAGGGGACGGGGACCGGGTTGCGCTGATGCCGCCTGGGGGCGCCCCGCTGCCTTCGGCAGGTGCCGGGGCGCTCTACAATGGGCCGGTTTTCGTCCGGAAGTTCATCGAAGCATCGAAGGAGAGCATGTCATGAGTTCATCCACCTACACGCCACCCGAGGTCTGGACCTGGGACAAGGCCAACGGCGGGAAGTATGCGTCGGTCAACCGGCCCACGGCGGGCGCGCAGTTCGAGCAGGTGCTGCCGGTGGGCGAGCGGCCCTTCCAGCTGTATTCGCGTGGCACGCCCAATGGGCAGAAGGTCACGATCATGTTCGAGGAGCTGCTGGAAGCCGGTGTGAAGGAGGCCGCCTATGACCTGTGGGCCATCGACATCGGCAAGGGCGATCAGTTCGGCAGTGGCTTCGTGGCGATCAACCCCAACTCCAAGATTCCGGCGCTGGTCGATCGCAGCGGTCCGGAGCCGGTGAACGTGTTCGAGTCCGGGGCAATCCTTGTGTACCTGGCTGAGAAGTTCGGCAAGTTCCTGCCGGCTTCGGGCGCGGCGCGGGCGCAGTGCCTGTCGTGGCTGTTCTGGCAGGTGGGCAGCGGCCCGTATCTGGGGGGTGGCTTCGGGCATTTCTATGCCTATGCGCCCGAGCGGTACGAGTACCCGATCAACCGCTTTGCCATGGAGACGAAGCGCCAGCTGGATCTGCTGGACAAGCTCCTGGCCGAGCGCGAGTACATCTGCGGCACCGACTATACGGTGGCGGACATGGCCATCTGGCCCTGGTACGGCCGGCTGGTGCTGGGTGAGCTGTACGGTGCCGCGAAGTTCCTGGACGTGGCGTCGTACAAGAACGTGCAGCGCTGGACGAAGCAGCTGGCAGAGCGCCCGGGCGTCAAGCGCGGCAAGGATGCGGTGCATCAGCCGCTGAAGTGAGGCAGGACGCATCCGGTGATGCCGCCTGCCGGGGCAGGCGGTACAGCCGGGGGAATGTCCGGGCGGCAGGTGCCGCTCGGGCCTGTGCGGTGGCCGGGAAGGCAGACCATGGAAAGACTTGAGTTGCGGGTGCCCCCGCCGGTGGTGACGCT
This sequence comes from uncultured Lautropia sp., assembly GCA_938046755.1. Taxonomy (GTDB): domain Bacteria; phylum Pseudomonadota; class Gammaproteobacteria; order Burkholderiales; family Burkholderiaceae_E; genus Lautropia. The sequence goes on from CALIXC010000070.1 coordinate 9,074, forward strand.
CGTGTCGGCGTTGCTGATGTGGGGGTTGCGAGGCGCGGTGCCGTCACTGGTATGGCTGGTGCCGGGCCGTGCGTGGCTGGCCGGTGTGCTGGTGGGCACGGGCATGATGCTGGGCCTGTGGGCTGTCTGGAGTTTTCGCAGGCAGCGCACCACCATCAACCCGCATCTGCCGCAGCAGACCGTGGCGCTGGTGACAGAGGGTGTCTATCGGTACACGCGCAACCCGATGTACCTGGGCATGCTGTGCTTCCTGCTGGCCTGGGCGCTGTGGCTGTCCACGCCGCTGGCGCTGCTGGGCGTGGCACTGTATGTGGGGTACCTGAACCGTTTCCAGATCCGACCCGAGGAGCGCGTGCTCGAAGAGCGCTTTGGCACGCGCTTCACGTCCTATTGCGCCACGGTGCGGCGCTGGCTGTAGGGCATGGCCCCTGCGGATGGTAGCGAGGCATGAAGGGGGCCTCGTTGCCCGTGCGCGGGTTTCCGGAACGGCCGGCGAGGGTGTCCTGCCGGCCGTGTTGGATCAGGGGCGGTAGCGGAACTTCGAGCTTCCTTCGTCCAGGTAGGGGCCAACGTAATGCAGGGTGTGCAGATAGTTCCAGCTGTGGGGCACCTGCCAGGTGTTGCAGACCAGGCTGTGGGTGCCGATGAAGCTGATGTTGAAGCAGACACGGAACTGGTTCTGCTGCTCGCCCGGTAACACCATCAATTGCAGGTACCGATACGGGCCGGAACCCCATTGGTGCAGTACCTGGTTGAAGGGAACGACTTGGCCCTGTTTCAGTTCAAAGGCTGTGGTCGCATGGAAACCGAACGCCAAAAAGCCAGCGCCATCGCCGAATAGCCGGTTGCC
>CALIXC010000071.1 GCA_938046755.1 uncultured Lautropia sp.
CCCAAGGGGCCTCCAAAGATCTGCCTGCAAGAAAATCGCCCCGGTGGCTTGGCCATCGGGGCGATTTTCTTGGGACGCCAGAGAAGGCGTCCGAAGGATGCATCCTGTCAGATTCAGCGGACCTGAAGGATGTTCAGGCCTGCACGGCGGGATCAGATCACTTCGATTCCTGCTTGGCAGCGTCCTTGGCGCCCTGCACCGCCTTGGCTGCGGTGTCCTTGGCAGCATCCATCTGCTGGGTGGCCGTTTCCTTGGCGTTGTCCATCTGCTGCTTGGCATTGTCCATGGCGGCACCGGCCGAATCCTTGGCGGCATCCATGCCCTTGGAGGCGGCATCCTTGGCGGAATCCACAGCCTGCGAGGCGTTCTGCTTGGCGTCGTCCAGGGCCTTCTGAGCGGCTTCGGCGGCAGGGTCCTGCTGCTTTTCGCAGGCGACCAAGGCCAGGGCGAGCAGCGGGGCGGCAAAGATCAGTTTACGCATGGTTCTCTTTCTCTCTCGATAAGGGGAGTGGACAGGCCCGGCCGGCCGGGCCGGCGAGGGTATGCAGCCAGAGGAAGGCGAATGAGGGAAGGGTTTTTCCGAGATCATTCGCCATTGCCATATGTCAAGTTGGCTACTAATACTAGCACCCTGGCTGCGGCGCTTTATGCTGGCCATGTTGTGGGCGGGGAGATGATAGTAAATGGTTGTACCTTCTGATACGTGCCGTCATGCAAGTCGCCTGTCTGTAAGATGGCGATACATGGAGGGCGTCGGCTGGTCGGGCAGGCAGCTGGTGTGGTTTGGCGCGGGGGCATGACCAGATCTTCGGGAGCAGAACTAGAGCGTCCACGGGTCCATGTTCGGGAGCAAGAGCTTGGTGCCGTGGATCCAGTTCGCCCAGGGCGAGCCGATAGCAGAGCTCAGGCGTGGTGGGTATAAACCCTGAAGGCCGGTCCGCGTTCCGGATCGGGGCGGTCGGGCATGGCGGCTTCCGGGTTCCAGCGGATGGTCACCCACTGCCAGGTGAAGGGCGAGCCGAAGCACTCCACCCGGGTGAAGTTCTCCAGGCCGTGGGAGCGCAGCAGCAAGCGATCGGTGCGGAAGATGTGGGTGTCGCCATGCAGCAGCGCCACCGGCCCGCCAAAGTCGGCCGCCGTGGCGATGATGGCTTGGCGCGTGGCCGTCCAGCCGTCGTTGCGGGCGGCCTCGAAGCCCATGTTGGCGTGGGTGGCAATGATCAGACCCCGTGCACCATAGCGCTTGGCCAGCACGGCCGTCTCGGTTAGCCAGATGGCGTTGGCCTGCTGGCGCAACGCCCAGGCCTCGCGCATGGCGGGGGTGGAGAACATGGCGTTGTTGCTGCCTACCACGTGGATCGTGCAGAACTGCAGCGAACCGATGCGCCAGCGCATGTTCTCGGGCAGACGGGGCTGTTCCAGGCTGTTGGAGTCACGCACCGACAGTTGTGGAATCATCTGGCGCTGCTGCTCGACGCGCATGCGGCGTGCGCCCAGCGACTCGGGGTGGTGATAGACGCGCGAGCGCAGCCAGTGCAAGCGCTCCAGCGGCGTACCCGGTGCATAGGGGTCGTCCGGGTCGATCCAGCCGCAGTCGGTCCATTCGTTGTCGCCGGGCGTGTAGATGAGCGGATGCTGGCTGCGATCCATCATTTCCACCCGGTCCGAGAGAAGAATGTCGGAGCAGCGCTCGCCACGGCTCTTGATGTCGCCCACGTGCAGGACGAACTCCAGGTCCGTATCGTCCAGCCCCGCCATCACCCGCTTCAGACCCTGCTGATCCAGCCGGTTGTAGGGGGTATCGCCAATGAAGCCGAAGGTGAAGGCGCGGTCCTGGCCATCGAAGGGGACGGTTCCGCTGCCCCAGCCCTCGTGCGGTGATACGGGCTTGCCGGAAGCGTCAGCGGGCCTGCCCTGGGCTTCATGGATCTCGTCCAGCTCGGACAGTGCTCTGGCGTCGAACTCGGGTTTAGGGGCATCGGCCCGGGCCGTGGCCAGCAGCGAGGCTGCGGCCAAGGGCGGAGCGGTGACGGCGGCCGTCATGTTCCGCAAGGCCCGCCGCCGCGAGGCGGACGGAGGCACTTCGGGAGGGACGGGTTGCATCGGCCTGTTGCTCATGATCCTGGGGGCTGCAGGGCTTCGCGCCAGCGGTGCAGCTGTTCGGCGGCCTGGCGGGGCGTGATCGCGTCCAGATCGAGCGCCCGAAGCTCGGCCAGCACCTGCTGTGCCGTGGCATCTGCCCTGAGCGAAGAGAATTGCTCCTCTCTATTTTCGCACTCCTGCATGTCGGATGCCGGTACGTCTGACGTAACAGTGCTGTCTTGCAGGGTTTCCGTTGCAAAAAGGTCCAGTTGGGGCCCCTGGTCGGCCGCATTCTTTTCCAGAGCCTGCAAAAGCGTCTGGGCATGGCGCAGCAGTCCGGCGGGAAGCCCCGCCAGCTTGGCCACCTGCAGGCCATGGCTCTTGCTGGCCGGCCCAGGTTCGACGTGATGCAGGAATACGATGCGTCCGTTGTGCTCGGTGGCCGACAGATGCAGGTTCACGGCTGCCTCCTCATGTGCGGCCAGGCTTGTCAGCTCGAAGTAGTGCGTGGCAAAGAGCGTGAGGCAACGGCGCTGCACCAGCAGGTGGCGGGCAATCGCATGGGCCAGTGACAGGCCGTCAAAGGTGGAGGTACCGCGGCCGATCTCGTCGACCAGCACGAGCGAGCGTTCGGTGGCAGCGTTGACGATGACGGCTGCCTCGGTCATCTCCACCATGAAGGTGGAGCGGCCGCCTGCCAGGTCGTCGGATGCGCCGATGCGGGTGAAGATCCGGTCGATGGGGCCGACCTCGCAGGTTGCTGCCGGCACGAAGCTGCCGCACCAGGCCAGAATGGCGATCAGCGCCGCCTGGCGCATGTAGGTGGACTTGCCGCCCATGTTGGGGCCGGTGATGATCAGCAACCGCCGCTGCGGCGTCAGCTCGCAGTCATTGGCGATGAACTGCTCCACCATGCCTTCCACCACGGGGTGGCGTCCGCCTTTCACGCGCAGCCCCGGCACTGCCAGCAGCCCTGGTCGGCTCCAGCCTGACTGCCCGGCCACCTGGGCAAAGGCCTGGCAGACATCCAGGTGTGCCAGGCCGGCGGCCAGTCGCTGCAGGGCCGGCGTGTGCGGGGCCAGCTCGGTCAGCAGCTGCTCGTAGAGCGCCCGCTCGCGGGCCAGCGCCCGCTCGCGGGCCGACAGTGCCTTATCCTCGAAGGCCTTCAGCTCGGGCGTGATGTAGCGTTCGGCCGCCTTCAGCGTCTGGCGGCGCCGGTATTCGGTGGGGATTCGGTCGGCGTGACTGCGGCCCACCTCGATGTAGAAGCCATGCACGCTGTTGTAGCCCACCTTCAGCGTGGCGATGCCGGTGCGCTCGCGCTCGCGCGCCTCCATTTCGGCCAGAAAGCCATCGCAGCCCTCGTCGATGGCACGCAGCTCGTCGAGTTGGGCGTCGAAGCCGGGGCGGATCACGCCGCCATCGCGGATCATCGTGGCTGGCTCGTCCAGCAGCGTGGCCGACAGCCGTTCGCCGATGCCGGGGTCGATGTCGGCGGCCTGTGCCAGCTGCTGAAGTGCGGTGAGGGCCGCCGATTCGGTTTCAGTGCCCGGAACATCCAGCTGGGCCTGCAGCTGCGAGACGCAGGCGCCCAGGACCGGCAGGCTGTCGCGCAGCGCCACCAGCTCGCGTGGCCGCGCGCTGCCCAGCATGATGCGCGAGGTGATCCGCTCGATGTCGGCCGCCTGCGAGAGCAGCCGACCGATGGGCTGCGCCATGTCCTTATCCAGCAGCAGCGCCACCAGCGCTTGGCGGGCATGCACGGCAGTGCGGTCCTGAAGCGGCGCCAGCAGCCACTGGCGCAGCAGCCGGCTGCCGGCCGCGGTGGTGCAGACATCCATCCGCGACAGCAGCGTCGGCCCCTGTTCCTCCTGCAGCGGGCGTACCAGTTCCAGATTGCGGCGTGCCACCTGGTCGATGATGATGTGTGCCTCGCGCCGCACGCGCTCGATGGGCTGCAGGTGCCGGAAGGGCTGGCCGATGTTCTGGCCCAGGTAGACCAGCAGCGCACCGATGGCGGCCTGACCGGCCTCGTCCTCCTGCAGCTCGGTGGCGTGCAGCGTCTGGATGCCCAGGGTCTCGCAGATGGTGCGACCGGCGCGCGCCACGTCGAACTGCCAGTCCGGTCTGGCCAGGATCGGCATTACCGGTGTGGTGCGGGCATGCAGGCGCAGACGCTCCAGCAGCACCGACTTGTTGCGTGCCGCCGCCTCGGACACCAGCAGCTCGCCTGGGCCGATCCGCTCGATCTCGGCTTCCAGCTCGGCCTCGGGCAGGGTGGTGAGCGTGCAGCGCCCGCTGGCGGCCACCACGGTGGCCAGCGTGACCAGCGGTGTAGTCCGGGCACCTCGCCGCCCTGCGTCGGAGAACACCAGCGCCGCCAGCGGCCGGTCCTCGCGTTCTGGCAGCAGTTGCGCGTCCGTCAGCGTGCCGGGGGTGATGGTGCGGATCACCTTCCGCTCCACGGGCCCCTTGCTGGCGGCCGGATCGCCAATCTGCTCGCAGATGGCCACCGACTGGCCCAGCGCCACCAACCGCGCTAGGTACTGCTCCAGCGCCTGCACGGGTACCCCGGCCATCGGGATTGGCTCGCCGGCCGACGTGCCACGCTTTGTCAGTGTGATCGACAGCAGCTGAGCCGCCTTTCGGGCATCCTCGTAGAACATCTCGTAAAAGTCGCCCATCCGGTAGAAAAGCAGCGCATCCGGATGTTCGGCCTTGATGCTCAGGTACTGGCGCATCATCGGCGTGTGGGCGGAGAGATCGACGGAGGACATGGCGGGCAGGCAAGCGTTGGGAACCAGACACGATGGTAACGTGATGGCAACCCGTGAGCCGTGCGATCCGGGAGCCCGGGCAGTCTGGGGGCCTGAGCAGTCTAGTAGTCCAGGCAGTCAGGAGCTTGGGGAGCATTTGGCCCCCTGGGCGATCCGGGGCTCGGGGCAGTTCGGCACCCTGGAGGCTTCCCGCTGCCCGGGGCCCACGGGGCAGATCGATGGTCAGTGTGCCGCGTCGGTGTTCCAGGGCGCATCCCGCCAGCGCCGGGCCAGGAACTCGATGAACGTGTCCAGCCGGCGTGGTACCGGGTCGCGTCGCGCCCGCACGGCGCTGATGTGGGTGACGGGCACCGTCCAGTCGGGCAGCACCGGCACCAGGCGTCCGCTGCGCAGGGCATCGTGGATGTCCCAGGTTTCCCGCAGCGAGATGCCTAGCCCCGCTAGGCACCAGGCGTGCAGGATCTCGCCGCTGTCGCTGCCCAGCGCCCCGTTTATCTCCACCGTCCGTTCCCGCCGTCCCTGGCGCATCGTCCAGGTGTTCTGGGTTCCGTCCGGACCAGCCGGCAGCAGGGCATGGTGCCGACTCAGATCCTCAGGCCGATGCGGCGTGCCGTGGGCGGCCAAATAGCCCGGTGAAGCCACCAGCATGCGGCGGTTGAGCGCCAGCGGCGTGGACAGCAGCCGCGAATCGGTCGGCTCGCCTAGGCGGATCGCTAGATCGAAGCCGTCGTCGTACAGATCCACCATCCGGTCGGTCAGCCGCAGGTCGAAGCCGACCTGCGGATGCTGGCGACTGAATTCGGCAATGGCTGGCGCCACGTGCTTGCGTCCGAACGGTGCCGGTGCCGTCAGTCGAATGACACCACGCAGCGTGTCGTCGTCACCCTGGCCCACCTGCTGGATCTCGTCCAGGATGGATAGCACCGAACGGGCCCGCGCTGCAACGGTGCGTCCTTCGTCGGTGATGCGCAGATTGCGCGTGTTGCGCTCGAAGAGCGGCGTGCCCAGCGCGTGTTCCAGCCGCGCGATCTGCTTGCTGACGGTCTTCGGATCCAGTTGCAGGCTGCGGGCCGCCGCCGAGAAACTGGCGCTGTCGGCAACCCGTACCAGAACGTGCAGATCGTCGAGGTTTCGCAAAGACATCGATACATCCTGCCCAATACAAGTGGCCTTGTTGTGAGATAGGTAATCAGTTGGAACATTCTGTCACGTCGTGCGACCAAGGACAGCCCTATAAAAGGATGGGAAGAGGAGATGCCCGATGTCTGAAAGGAGGGCACCCGCCATGCAGCCCCCTCGTTATGTCCCTTTATGACGACAGCACCGCGGGAATCTGACAGGCGACTTTTGATTCTTATTGCTAATGCATTAGCATTAGTGTTTTTATGAAGCGCCATAAGGAGCCCAAGCCATGCAGGTCCTTTCATCCCTGAAGGAAGCCAAGAAACGCGCACGTGACTGCCAGGTGGTGCGGCGGCGTGGGCGCATCTACGTCATCTGCAACTCCAACCCGCGCTTCAAGGCGCGCCAGGGCGGGGCCAAGAACAGCAACAAGCACGCCTGACGCATCTATTCGGAGCCCGACGGGTAACGTTCGAGGCCCTTGGAGATCAGGGGCCCCCGATCGAGGCCTTCAGATCAAGGCCCGACGCCCAGCGTCCAGGGCCGAAGGGCAGGGTACACCGGGTTTTCCAGAGTGCGAGGCGGGTCTTTCAGCCTCTGGCGGACCGTATCATTCTTGGCATGAGCACTCAGCCTGCCGCGTCGGGGACATCGTCCCCATCGCCGTCTTCGTTTCCGCAGCCTTCCTCTCCATTTTCGCTGTCGCGCCAGGAACTGGCGCTGGTGGCGGTCACTGCTTTCTGGGGCAGCACCTTTCTCATCATCCAGCTGGCCATGCAGCACAGCGGGCCGCTGTTCTTCGTGGGGTTGCGCTTCATCACGGCCGGACTGGTCGGAACGCTGGTGTTCTGGAAGCGACTGCAGGGCCTTACCCGCCAGGATCTGGTGGCGGGCATGGTGATCGGGATCAGCATCTGCCTGGGCTATGTGCTGCAGACCTGGGGGCTGAAGACGATTCCGGTCAGTCAATCGGCCTTCATCACCGGGCTGTATGTGCCGATGGTGCCGCTGCTGCAGTGGCTGGTGATGCGTCGCCGGCCATCGGCCATGAACCTGGTGGGGGTGACGCTGGCCTTCGCGGGGCTGGCGTTGATGGCGGGGCCTCAGGACGGTGAGTTCGGCATGACCTTTGGGGCGTGGCTCACGCTGGCCGGGGCCGTGGCCATCACCTTCGAGATCATCCTGATCGGGCACTACGCCGGCCGGGTGGACCTGGGGCGGGTAACGGTCGTGCAGCTGTATGCGGCCGGACTACTGTCGTTCCTTCTGATGCCCGTTCTGGGTGAATCGGTGCCGGACTTTTCCTGGGTATGGCTCCTGGGGGCCATCGGGCTGGGCTTCAGCAGTATCGTCATCCAGCTGGGCATGAACTGGGCCCAGAAGACGGTCTCGCCCACCCGCGCCACGGTCATCTATGCTGGTGAACCGGTCTGGGGTGGGGTGGCCGGTTATGCGGTCGGTGAACGCCTGCCCCTGCTGGCCGTGGCAGGGGCAGCACTGATCGTGGCCGGGGTGCTGGTCAGCGAGCTGAAGCTGCGCCGGCGCCAGCCGGGGCCCGATGCCTAGCTCAGGAGTTCCGCTGCCGGGGACGCAGCAGCCGGCTGGTGATCCATGCTCCGCTGGTCAGGATGGCGGCCCCCAGGTGCATCACCACGGTGTAGCTGCGGTCAAAGGCCGTCTGGGCAGCGACCAGCAGACTGGCTGCCTCTTGGCGGGCGGCTGCGTCCCCTGCAGGCAGGGACCCGGTCAGCCCCGGTTCGGACACGGTCGAGGGCAGATGCTGGCCAAGGTGCGCCAGGTGATCGGGCAGGGCGCCGCCGGATGCCGCCACGATGTCCAAGGCCGCGCTGATGCTTCGGGCGGCCGCTGCATCCACGCCCGGCGGCAGCTGAACGAACACCGTGTAGAGCCCGGCCAGCAGGCTGCCCAGCAGCGCGATCGACAGCAGCGCGCCGAATTCATAGGCCACTTCCTCCACGGACGAGGCCATGCCGGCGCGGTGCGGCGGCGCACTCTCCACAATGGCGGTGGAGGCCACCGAGATGGTGGCGCCCAAGCCCAGCCCGGCCAGCAGCAGGCCCGTCACCAGCCAGCCCAGGCCCTCATGGGCAGCGGATAGGCCCGATCGATGCCACGGGAGCGCCTGGGCGGCCACCAGCATGCCCAGTGCCCCGACGGCCAGACCACCGGCAATCAGCCGCCGCAGGCCGATATGGTGCAGCCACAGGCCTCCCAGGATGGAACTGGGCAGCGTGCCGATGAACAGCACCGAGGCCAGTAGCCCGCTCTGCAGGGGCGTGTAGCCTGCCACCCACTGAAAGCGCTGCGAGACGCCCAGCAGTACGCCGCCGGTGGTGAACGTCACTGACACGGCGCCCAGCACGCCCGCGGCAAAGGCGGGGTTACGAAACAGCGAGAAGTCCAGCAGGGGATGGGTCAGTCGGCGCTGTCGCCGGACGAAGGCCAGTCCTGCCACAAGGCCAGCGGCCAGGGCGGTGCCCAGCAGGCCCAGGTCAATGGGCGGATGGGTGGCTGTCTTGATGGCCAGCACCAGCGAGGAGAGCGCGAACAGCGCCAGCACCGAAGAGGGCAGGTCCCAGGGATCGGCGTTCGGGTTGCGCTGTTCGGGCGCCACGAACCAGGTGCCCAGCCAGGCCACGGCGATGATGGGCACGTTGACGAGAAAGAGCGCGCCCCAGTGGAAGTGGCCCAGCAGCCAGCCGCCCAGCAGCGGCCCCAGAATGGCACCCACCAGCGACAGGCAGGCCCAGACCGAGATGGCCAGCGCCCGTTCGCGCTCGTCGGAAAAGCCCACCCGGATGAGGGCCAGCGTGGCCGGCAGCATGGCCGAGGCGCCCATGGCCTGCAGCACGCGGGCCAGCACCAGAACGGCCACCGAGCCCGCATAGGCCGCCATCAGCGAGGCCAGCCCGAAGATGACCAGCCCCACCAGGTACATGCGCCGGTGGCCGATGCGGTCGCCCAGCGTGCCCGCGCCCAGCAGCAGTCCGGTGCTGAAGAGCGGATAGGCGTTGACGATCCACAGCCCTTCGGCCGCGCTGGCGTGCAGTTCATGCGTGAGCACCGGCAGGGCCGTCAGCAGGATGGTGATGTCCACCGTGACCAGCAGCAGGCCTAGGCCCACCATCATCAGCAGCAGCCAGCGGTGGGGAGATTTCGGCGCAGCGGAATAGGGATGTTCCTCGGTCATCGACGATGCCTGTGCCGCCTCACTGTGCCGTCGGTGTCACCAGCCCGACCTGTTGAGGACGGTTGGCTGACAGGAAGTCGTGCTGGAACAGGCACATCCGGATGACATCGCGGTACTGGCCGTTGATGAAGAACTCGTGCTTCAACTCGCCTTCCACCTCGAAGCCCAGCTTCTGGTAGATGTGCATCGCCTTGTGGTTCTCACGGTCGACGATCAGGTAGATCTTGTACAGGTTCAACACGCTGAAGCCATACTCCATGGCCAGCCGGGCCGCCTTGAAGGCAATGCCCTTGCCCTGATGGTCGGGGGCGATGATGATCTGGAATTCGGCCCGCCGGTGAACGTGGTCGATCTCCACCAGCTCCACCAGGCCCACGCTCTTGCCATAGGCCTCCACCACGAAGCGGCGCTCGCGCTGGTCGTGGATGTGTTCATCGTAGAGGTGGGTCAGCTCGGCGAAGGTTTCGTAGGGCTCTTCGAACCAGTAGCGCATGACGTTGGCGTTGTTATCGAGCTGGTGGACAAAGGTGAGGTCTTCGCGCTCAAGCGGGCGCAGGCGGATGGCGGTGTGCGGGTTCATTTGGGACGTGGGTGGTGGTTGGGAACGTCATTATAGGGCGACAGCGCGGTAGCGGTTGAGGTCAAGCAGCTGCGGGAACAGCGCCTTGATCGCCGCCTGGTGGCTGATGGCGAGGCAGAGGCAGTCGGGCAGGGCGGCTTGCAGGATGTCGAGCCAT
>CALIXC010000072.1 GCA_938046755.1 uncultured Lautropia sp.
ACCGCTCGGCCCACGAGTCGATCTTCGACGCCATCGTCGAGGTCTACAACCGCTCCGAGCCGGCCGACCCGCTCATCGTGGCCGACGAGCTGGCCAAGCGCGGCGAGATCGACCGCGTCGGCGGCGCCCCCTACCTCGCCTCCCTCATGGCGACCGTGCCCACGGCGGCCAACGCCGCCTACTACGCGCGCATCGTGCGCGAGAAGGCCCTCATGCGGGGGCTCGTCCAGGCGGGTACGCGCATCACCCAGCTCGGCTACTCCACCGACGCGGGCGATATCGCCGAGCTCGTCACGCTCGCCGAGGCCGAGGTCTACTCCGTGGCGCACACCGAGGGGGAGAAGGAGGACTACGTCCCCGTCGGCGAGCTGCTCAACGAGGCCAACCTCGAGATCGAGGCCGGGCAGGCGCGTGAGAACGGCCAGATGACGGGCGTGCCCACGGGCTTCGTCGAGCTCGACGAGCTGACCGGCGGCCTGCACCCCGGGCAGATGATCATCGTCGCCGCGCGTCCCGCCATGGGCAAGTCGACCCTCGCCGTCGACTTCTGCCGCTCGGCCTCCATGCACTCCCGCCGCGCGGACGGCTCCTTCATCCCCAGCTGCTACTTCTCCCTCGAGATGGGCCGCATGGAGCTCATGATGCGCATCCTGGCCGCCGAGTCCGGGGTGGACATGAACAAGCTGCGCGGCGGGCGGCAGATGAGCGAGCGCGACTGGGAGGACGTGGCGCGCGCCTACAACCCGGTCAGCGAGGCGCCGCTGTTCATCGATGACTCCCCGAATCTCACCATGCCGGAGATACGCTCCAAGGCGCTGCGGCTCAGGCAGCAGAGCGACCTGGGCCTCATGGTCATCGACTACCTGCAGCTGATGACCTCGGGCAAGCGCGTGGAATCCCGCCAGCAGGAGGTCTCCGAGTTCTCCCGCTCCCTGAAGCTGCTGGCCAAGGAGCTCGACATCCCAGTGGTGGCCGTCGCCCAGCTCAACCGCGGCCCTGAGCAGCGCACCGGCAACAAGCCGCAGATGTCCGACCTGCGTGAGTCCGGCTCGCTGGAGCAGGACGCCGACATCATCATGCTGCTGCACCGTCCGGAGTACTACCAGCCCGAGGAGCGCGCCGGCGAGGCGGACATCATCGTCGCCAAGCACCGCAATGGTCAGACCCGCACGATCCCGGTCGCCTTCCAGGGGCACCTGTCCCGTTTCGCCAATATGGCGCGCGATGTCAGCGTCGAGCCCGCCTACGAGTAAGTACGAGCAGAGGGACGCGGGCGTGGCGAGCGGCGGGCTGCGCCAACGGAGCGCGGGGCGGGCCAGGTCCCTCGACGTCAACGGCTGGCTGTGGGAACGAGTTGGCGGGCGTGGACGGCTCGATCCGCGCCCTGGCCGTGTCAGTGGACGTCGGTGGCGGACAGGTCGAGCTTGTCCAATGGGAGCGGGCGCGAGCCGCGCATCAGCCTGTAGCCGAGCCACAGCGCCACCGCGATGATGGCCACGAAGACCAGCAGCCCGCTAACCAACAGCAACAGAAAGTCCCACACCTTCTTCATGCTCTACCCCTGCATGCCCATGGCTCGTCCACCCGCGACCATCGCCTTCCTTCATGGCGCCCGGCCCATCAGCCTTCCACCCGACGCCCGGCCCGATGCCCGCTTTCATCGGAAAGACATGGACAGCCCCGCATGACCTTAGCAAGCACGTCGCGCCGTCATCTCCCGCAAGCAGACAGACGGACGGCAGGGTCGCACGGCGAGCACGCATGCCCCTGAAGAAGACATGCCATATCCGGGACACGCTGTCCGAGCACATGGCGCATTCCTCGCCCAAAGGCCTTCAGCCCCGGCAGGCGCAAGAACGCAACCGGCCGGCATGCGTCACAATGGGGATCATTTCTTCCCTCCAGACTCTGCCCCATGAAGAAACTCGGCTTTCTCTCCTTCGGCCACTGGTCAGCCGCCGGTGGCTCGCAGACCCGCACCGCAGCCGACACGCTGCTGCAATCCATCGAACTGGCGGTCGAGGCCGAGCGGATCGGCATCGACGGTGCCTACTTCCGCGTCCACCACTTCGCCCGCCAGCTGGGCTCACCCTTCCCGCTGCTGGCCGCCATCGGCGCACGCACCCGCCGTATCGAGATCGGCACTGCCGTCATCGACATGCGCTACGAGAACCCGCTGTACATGGTGGAAGACGCCGGTGCCGCCGACCTGATCGCCGGCGGCCGCCTGCAGCTGGGCATCAGCCGCGGCTCGCCCGAACAGGTCATTGATGGCTGGCGCTACTTCGGCTACCAACCCTCCGAGGGCGAGACCGACGCCGACATGGCCCGCCGTCACGCCCTGGTCTTGCTGGAGATGCTGGCCGGCAAAGGCTTTGCCGAGCCCAACCCCCAACCGATGTTCCCCAACCCGCCCGGCAAGCTGCGACTGGAACCCCATTCCGAAGGCCTTCGCCAGCGCATCTGGTGGGGGGCGGCTTCCAATGCCACCGCCGTCTGGGCAGCCGAGCTGGGCATGAACCTGCAAAGCTCGACGCTGAAGGAAGACGAAAGCGGCAAGCCCTTCCATGTCCAGCAGGCCGAACAAATCCGCGCCTACCGCGAGGCCTGGAAGAAGGCAGGCCATGCCCATGAGCCGCGGGTCTCCGTCAGCCGCTCGATCTTCCCGCTGATGGACGACAGGGACCGCCGCTACTTCGGCCACGAGGCCCAGCGGCAGGACAGCGTGGGCTACATCGACAAGAATTTCCGGGCCGTGTTCGGCCGCGCCTATGCGGCAGAACCGGATGTGCTGGCCAGGCAGCTGGCCGAGGACGAGGCCATTGCTGAAGCCGACACGCTGCTGCTCACGATCCCGAACCAGCTGGGGGTGGAATACAACGTGCACCTGCTGGAAGCCATGGTGAAGCACGTGGCGCCGCAGCTGAGGTGGCGCTGAACGGGAGGAGTAGCCGCCTGATGTGAAATGAGACTTGCGAGTGGTAACAAAAAGCGCCTCACAAGGAGGCGCTTTTCATCGAGGAACCCGATCACTTCTTCTTCTTGGGTGCCACCATCATCACCATCTGGCGGCCTTCCAGGCGGGGCATCGATTCGACCTGGGCGATTTCCTCGATGTCGTTGCGCACCCGCTCCAGCAGGCGAATGCCGAACTCCTGGTGGGCCATCTCGCGGCCGCGGAAGCGCAGGGTGATCTTCACCTTGTCGCCATCCTGCAGGAAGCCGATCATGTTGCGCAGCTTGATGTTGTAGTCGCCGTCGTCCGTCTGCGGGCGGAACTTCACTTCCTTGATCTGGACGACCTTCTGGCGGGCCTTGGCCTCGGCAGCACGCTTCTGTTCCTGGTAGCGAAACTTGCCATAGTCCATCAGCCGGCAGACCGGCGGAGTAGCGTTGGGCGCGATCTCGACCAGGTCGACATCAGCCTCTTCGGCCATACGACGTGCCTCACCCAGCCGGAAGACACCCAGCTGCTCGTTCTCTTTGCCCAGCAGGCGAACCTCGGGGGCGTGGATTTCACCGTTGATGCGGTGGTTGCGTTCGGTAGCGATGCTGATTATCTCCGAATGAATGGACGAAAGCCGGCAGCAAGCTGCCGGCCCAAAGGCAATGAGGAAAGACCTCAGTTCGCCTTCTCTGCCACCTGCTGCGCCAGCAGGCTGGCGAAACCTTCGAAACTCATGCTGCCCAGATCCTTGCCCCCACGGGCGCGGACGGCCAGCGTGCCCGCCTGCCGATCCTTCTCACCGACCACGACGAGATAGGGGATCTTCTGCAGGCTGTGCTCCCGGATTTTATAGCCGATCTTGTCGCCCCGCAAATCCGAGATAACCCTAAATCCTTGTTTTATCAGCCGTTGCCGGATGTCCTCGGCATAGTCGGCAGCCGTGTCGGTGACGGTGAGCACCGACACCTGCACCGGCGCCAGCCAGGTGGGCATGGCCCCGGCATGGTTCTCGATCAGGATGCCGATGAAACGCTCCATCGATCCGACGATGGCGCGGTGCAGCATGATAGGACGACGACGGCTGTTGTCCTCGGCCACGTACTCGGCGTCTAGGCGCTCGGGCATCATCGGGTCATACTGGATGGTGCCCACCTGCCAGGCGCGACCGATGGAGTCCTTCAGGTGGTACTCGATCTTCGGACCGTAGAAGGCGCCCTCGCCGGGCAGTTCCTCCCAGGCCACGTCGCAGGCGGCCAGCGCCGCACGCAGGGCGTTCTCGGCGCGGTCCCAGGCCTCGTCGGTTCCCAGGCGCTGCGACGGGCGAAGCGCCAGCTTGACCGAGACGTTCTCGAAGCCGAAGTCGCGGTACACGGCCATGGCCTGCCGGTGGAAGGCCGTCACCTCGGCCTCGACCTGCTCTTCGGTACAGAAGATGTGGCCGTCGTCCTGCGTGAAGCCCCGAACCCGCATGATGCCGTGCAGCGCACCGGAGGGCTCGTTGCGGTGGCAGGAACCGAATTCAGCATAGCGCAGCGGCAGGTCACGGTAACTGCGCAGCGATGCATTGAAGAGCTGCACGTGGCCGGGGCAGTTCATCGGCTTGACCGCGTACTCGCGCTTTTCCGACTCGGAGAAGAACATGTTCTCCTTGTAGTTGTCCCAATGACCGGAACGCTTCCACAGGTCCACGTCCAGGATCTGCGGGCAGCGCACTTCCTGGTAACCATTCTGCTGGTACTTTTCACGGATGTACTGCTCGATGCGCTGCCAGATGGTCCAACCACGCGGATGCCAGAACACCATGCCCGGGGCCTCGGCCTGGGTATGGAACAGATCCAGATCCTTGCCCAGCTTGCGGTGGTCGCGCTTCTCGGCCTCTTCCAGCATGTGCAGGTAGGCGTCCTGGTCATCCTTGCGGGCCCAGGCCGTGCCGTAGATGCGCTGCAGCATCTCGTTGTTGGCGTCGCCGCGCCAATAGGCTCCCGCCACCTTCATCAGCTTGAAAACCTTCAGTTTGCCGGTGGACGGCACGTGCGGCCCGCGGCACAAGTCCACGAAGCGCCCTTCGCGGTAGAAGGTGATGCCTTCCTCGGTCGGAATGGACGCGATGATCTCGGCCTTGTACTTCTCGCCGATCGACTCGAAGTACTTGACGGCCTCCTGCCGGTCCCATTCCTCGCGCACCACGGTCTCGTCCAGCTTGGCCAGCTCATGCATGCGCTTCTCGATGGCCGCCAGATCCTCGGGCGTGAACGGACGCTTGTACGCAAAGTCGTAGTAGAAGCCATTCTCGATGACCGGACCGATGGTGACCTGCGCCTCGGGGAACAGATCCTGCACAGCATAGGCCATCAGGTGTGCCGTGGAGTGCCGGATGATGTCCAGGCCTTCCGGGTCCTTGTCGGTGACGATGGCCACCTCAGCGTCCTCGCGGACGGTGCGGGACAGATCGACCAGTTTTCCGTTGACACGACCGGCCAGGGCGGCCTTGGCGAGGCCGGGACCAATGG
>CALIXC010000073.1 GCA_938046755.1 uncultured Lautropia sp.
AACTGACTTGTTCAACGCCGGTATCCGTCCTGCCGTGAACCCGGGTATCTCGGTGTCGCGGGTGGGTGGCGCGGCTCAGACCGGCCTCATCAAGAAGCTGGCTGGTGGCTCGCGTATCGCGCTGGCCCAGTATCGTGAACTGGCAGCGTTCGCGCAGTTCGCTTCCGACCTGGAAGAGAGCACCCGCAAGCAGCTGGACCATGGCCGTCTGGTGACCGAGCTGATGAAGCAAGCCCAGTACGCCCCACTGCAGGTCTGGCAACAGGCGCTCACGCTGTTCGCTTCCGACAACCAGTACTACGAAGACATTCCCGTGGAGAAGGTGCTGGCTGCCGACAAGGCGATGCACGACTACGTGCAGACGAAGTACCCCGACTTCGTGGCCCAGCTGGAACACGACAAGACCTTCAACAAGGATGTCGAGGCCAAGATGCACGAAGTCCTGAAGGACTTCAAGCAGAACGGCGCATTCTGAACGTCTTAGTCCCCCAGCCTGCGGGCTGAACCGCGCGCCGCGCAAGCGGCGCGCCAACGAGTTTCTCCACTATGGCAAGCAGCAAAGAGATCCGAAACCAGATCAAGAGCGTCAGAAACACGCAAAAGATCACAAAGGCCATGGAAATGGTCTCGGTATCGAAAATGCGCAAGGCACAGGACCGGATGCGGCAGGCCCGGCCCTACGCAGAGAAGATCCGTGACATCACGGCGCACCTGTCCAACGCCAACCCCGAGTACGTCCACCCGTTCATGCAGAAGCGTGAGAAGGTGAAGAAGGCCGGCATCATTCTGGTGACCAGCGACAAGGGGCTGTGCGGCGGTCTGAACACCAACATCTTCCGGGCAGTCACCCACAAGATGCAGGAGCTTCACGACCAGGGTGCCGGCGTGCAGGCCACCACCATCGGCTCCAAGGGCATGGGCTTCATGTACCGCGCCGGGGTGAAGATCGTCTCACAGCTCGTGCAACCCGGCGACACGCCGCGCCTCGAGAAGCTGGTCCCGATCATCAAGGTCCAGATCGACGCCTTCCTGAAAGGCGAGATCGACGCGGTGTACCTGGCCTACACCCGCTTCGTGAACACCATGACGCAGACGCCGGTCGTGGAGCAGCTGCTGCCGCTGCCCGAGGGCAAGCTCGACCGTCCCGATCCAGGCTACTCCTGGGACTATCTCTACGAGCCCAACCCGAAGTCGGTGCTGGACGAGCTGATGGTGCGCTACATCGAGGCACTGATCTACCAGGCGCTGGCCGAGAACATGGCATCCGAACACAGCGCCCGGGTGGTGGCCATGAAGGCTGCCTCGGACAACGCCAAGAAGATCATCAACGAGCTGCAGCTGTCCTACAACAAGGCGCGGCAGGCAGCCATCACGCAGGAACTCAGTGAAATCGTCGGCGGCGCTGCGGCCGTCTGACCGACGACGTCCCCGACCGATCAACGTACAGTATTCAAAGGAATCCCCATGGCACAAGGTCATATCGTTCAGTGCATCGGCGCCGTCGTCGACATCCAGTTCCCGCGCGATGCCATGCCCAAGGTCTACGACGCGCTCGTCCTGGAGGAATCCGGCGACTCGCTCGCCGAGAAGGGCCTCACCTTCGAAGTTCAACAGCAACTGGGCGACGGTATTGTCCGTA
>CALIXC010000074.1 GCA_938046755.1 uncultured Lautropia sp.
CATCGCCTCCGGCATCGTCTCGCCCGAGGTCGTCCAGAACGCCGACACCTTCATCCTGCTGATGATGGCGGCCCTGCTGGCCGCAGCGCTCTGGCTGAACCTGGCCACCTACATCGGCGCTCCCGTCTCCACCACCCATGCGGTGGTCGGCGGCGTGGTCGGAGCCGGCATCATGGCCGCGGGCGCCGACTCCATCCACTGGTCCAGCATGGGTGGCATCGCCGCCAGCTGGGTCATTTCCCCGGTGCTGGGCGGCATCATCGCTGCCATCATGCTGGCCTTCATCAAGGCCCGCATCCTGTACCGCGACGACAAGATCGCGGCCTCCCGCTTCTGGCTGCCCATCCTGGTGGGCTTCATGGCCGGCACCTTTGCCACCTATCTGGCCCTGAAGGGCTTCTCGGCCCTCATCCACATCAGCCTGGGCGTCTCGGTGCTCATCGGCATCGTCGTCGGGCTGGTCGCCTGGAAGCTGTCGGTACCCATGGTCCTGCGCCAGTCCCAGGGCCTCGAGAACCGCAAGAAGTCGGTGCGCAAGCTGTTTGCCGTGCCGCTGGTGTGCTCGGCAGCACTGCTCTCGTTCGCCCATGGCGCCAACGACGTGGCCAATGCCGTCGGCCCGCTGGCGGCCATCGTCCACACCGTCCAGGCGGGCCGCTTCGATGACTCGGTGTCCATCCCGTTCTGGGTCATGGCCATCGGTGCACTCGGCATCAGCTTCGGCCTGATGCTGTTCGGTCCCAAGCTCATCCGCCTGGTGGGCAGCGAGATCACCAAGCTCAACCCCATGCGCGCCTACTGCGTGGCACTGTCGGCCGCGCTCACCGTCATCCTCGCCTCCTGGCTGGGTCTGCCGGTCAGCTCCACCCACATCGCCGTGGGCGCCATCTTCGGGGTGGGCTTCTACCGCGAATGGCACGCCGAACGCCGCTCACGGGCGCTGGGTGCCGTGCAGGGCAAGGTGCTGGCCCCGGAAGAGCGCAAGCGCCGCCGCCTGGTGCGCCGCTCGCACTTCATCACCATGGCCGCCGCCTGGGTGGTCACCGTGCCCGTCTCGGGCGTGCTCTCGGCACTGCTGTTCCTCATTCTGCAGCAGTTCATGGCGTGAGGGGGCGGCTGAACCAGCAACGTTGAACTGGATATTAGGGGGGTGCCGGCCCCAGGCACATCGGGTGAGACTACGCAGTGTCGTCCTTCTGACGGCCGGGTTTCAGGGAAAACCATGCCACGGTACCGGCCAGCGCCCTCATTCGCACTTCAGAATCCGGTACCCCACACCCGGCGCCACCCGCATCACCAGCCGCAGCAGCCGGGACTTGCCTACATAACACTCATCGGTACCCCGCTCGATGGCAGTCACCAGCGCTTCGGCCACCGCCGATGGAGAAACCTTGCCCGTGCCTCGCCCCGCCGTCATGCGGGTATCGACCAGCGGCGGGATCACTTCCTGTACCCGTACATGCGGAGCGGAGGTTTCCACCTGATAGCGCAGCGACCGCGTAAAGGAGCGCAGCGCTGCCTTGGTGGCGCAGTAGACCGGCGCCGACTGCTTGGGGGCCAGGGCCAGCCCCGTGGTCACATTGACGATGGCCGCCTCGGGCTGGCGCGCCAGCAGGGGCAGCAACCCGGCCGACAGCGCGATGGGGGCTTCCAGATTCAGCGCCAGCTCCAGCGAGGTTGCGGCCTGAATCTGCGCCACATCGGCCTGCATGAAGTCCAGCGCATGCTGAACGGCCGCGTTGTTGACCAGTACGGCAAGATCGGGATGCGTCGACACGAGCCAGGCAATCAGGGCCTCGCGGTCGGCCGCAGACGTCAGGTCACAGCGCCGGAACGACACCCCCGGCCCCGGCGCCTGTCCGGGTTCATGACGGGCACAGGTCACGACCTCGGCGCCACGCGCCACCAGCTGCGCCACGATGGCCGCACCGATACCCTCGGTACCGCCGGTAACGAACGCCTTTTTGCCTTTCAGATGCATGGGATGCGTCTCCCTGGCAGGCCGGAATCAAAGGACGTGACATGAATACGCAAGGCACGGGACGGCCTGCGCATGAAATACCAGCCAAGGCAGCTGCCGACGGCGCCTCCCTGAATCGCCCCGGCCACGACATTGTTCATATCAAAAGAAGCCATGTCTCCTCCCGTTATTACCCGGCATGAGCGGCACATGCCCGGCTCATGAAAACTGCCCCTCTGCCCCGATCCACGCCCGAACCTTCTGCATGGCAGGCGTACCCGCACGCCGGACCGGAGCACACACATGGTAGCAGTACCCCTCCAGCACTGGCCCCGGCAACACTTCCAGCAGCCCCGTCTCCAGTTCCCGCGCCAGCAACGGCAAGCCCAGCAGCGCCACCCCCTGCCCCGCCACCGCGGCCTGCACGGCCAGTGTCCCGTCCGAATAGCGGGTGCCGGGCGCCAGTGCATCCGCAGGAAGCCCCGCTGCCTCGGCCCAGGCCGGCCAGTCGAATACGCGATGGGCCGGCCGGTACCACGTCAGCCAGATCAGCGGCCAGGTCCGCGGATCAGGTCCAAGCTGCCGGCACAGCACCGGTGAAGCCACGGGGGCGAAACGCTCCCGGAACAGGGGCATCGCCTCCACCCCGGCCAGCGGCTCCGGGCCATAGCGGATGGCCAGATCGGCCACACCCGCGTCCAGATCGGCCGTTTCGTAGGAGGCATGTACATGCAGCGCAATATCCGGATGCTGCGCCTGAAAGCGCGCCAGCCGGGGCACCAGCCACTGGGCTGCAAACTCAGGGGTCATCGACACGGTCACGGTCTGCCGTACCGGATGGCGGATACGGTCCACACAGGCAGCGATTTCCTGCAGGCCACGACTGACCCCCGCCTGCAGCTGCTCGCCTTCGGGCGTCAGCGTGATGGCGCGCACCTGCCGGTGGAACAGCGCGCAGCCCAGCGCCTCTTCCAGCGCCCGGATGCGGTGACTGACCGCCGTCGGTGTGACCGACAGCTCGGTCGCCGCCGCCTTGAAGCTGCCCAGCCGGGCAGCAGACTCGAACACCTGCAGGGCATCGAGGGAAAAGCGAAAGGAGTCGGGCATGGGGTAGCGGTCCAGGGTTGCAACATTCCACAAGTACGGGCTTGAGGCCGGGGTTTCGGGAACAGATGATGCCATTTCATCCATGGGGTGAAAAAACATCGTTTGCCAGCTATCAGGTCTCGTCAAACAATGACAGCACCTGAACGACTCTCACCTGTACAGATATGACCACCCTCCTTCACCTCGACGCCAGCGCCCGCGCTGGCCTCTCCGGCACCGACCCTTTCGGCTCCCATACCCGACGCCTGTCCCGCCGCTTCGTGGACCAATGGCTGCAGCACGAACCCGATGCCCGCATCATCTACCGGGACGTGGGTCAGAATCCGCCGCCGCCAGTCACCGGCCGGTGGATTCACGCCGCCTTCACCCCCGAGACCCAGCGTGAACCATGGATGCGCGAGGTGCTGCGCACCAGCGATGAACTGGTGGACGAGCTGCTGGCCGCCGACATCATCGTGGCCGGCGTACCCATGTACAACTTCGGGCCGCCGGCACAGTTCAAGGCATGGATCGACAACATCGTGCGCGTGGGCCGCACCTTCGGCTTCGACCGCAGCCGGGAGGGCACGCCCTACTGGCCGATGCTGGCCGACACGAACAAGCGCGTGGTCGTGCTCAGCTCACGGGGCGACTACGGCTACGACGGCGGCCAGATGGCCGGCTGGAACCATGTGGAGCCAGCCGTGTTCACGGCACTGCGCTATCTGGGCATCACCGACGCGCACAGTGTGGCCGTGGAATACGACGAGTTCGGTGACGAGCGGCTGCAGCAGTCGCTGCGGGAGGCCGAGGCTGGGGTGGACCGGCTGGCTGAAACACTGGCAGCAGCACGGCACGGCATGTAGCACGCGACAGCAGACCCGGCTGCAGGGGCAGCTCACCCTTTCCCGATCTGACGCACGCCGTCGTGCCCGCGGACGCCACAGAACCGGGCATGGAGGGGGCAGCGATTCTGCGCTCATCTGCTCCCGGCTGCCTCGGCCAACGCGTTGTAATGCCGCTTCATCTCGGCCAGGAACACGCTGTTTTCAACGTATGGGCCACCTTCAGCACGACTGGCCTGGACCTCAGCGCGAAGCCAGCCGTTATACGCAGCTTCCTGCGCGGCCGTCTCGAACTCGTTAGTGAGATGGTCTCCAGAATACCGTGCCTCAGCACGCCAGATGATGCTGTCGATACTGACCTGTACTTCCTCGTCGTCGACATCCGGCAAAGGATCATCCAGATTCTCCTCGATACGTGCATTCACGGCCGCGCAGAAACGCGCCTCAGCTTCTGCATCCACCAGCCTGGGAAACATCTGTGCCTTCTTCATCGCCATCGCAGAACCCTCCATCACTGTAACGAGTGTACCTGCTGTGCCCTTGCACTCACCACAGCAAAAAACCGGCCACCCCACCCCCACACAGGGGCGAGAATGACCGGTTTCCGTCCAGCCTGCTCCTCCGGGCCACACGGGGCAGCCCGGCAGGTTCAGCTGACGCCCATCAGGCGATCGAGGCTTCGTAGATCGACTGGATGGACTGATCCAGCGCCTTGTTGAACTCGGCGTCGGACTGCTTGGCGCTCAGGCCCTCGGACAGCGCACGGCTGAAGCTGGCGATGATGCCCTTGTTACGGGCCAAGCGGCGGTTGGCCTCCGCACGCTCGAAGCCACCCGACAGCGCGACGACCTTCAGCACTTTCGGATGTGCGACCAGCGCATCGTAGGCACCATCCTTCTCGGGGATGGTGAGTTTCAGGATGACCGGTGCGGACACTTTCTCCAGGCGAGCCAGGATGCCGTTCTTCAGCGTTTCCTCGATGGCGGCACGTCCCGGGGAGTTGATGTCGACTTCCGGCTCGATGATGGGCACCAGGCCAGCGGCCAGCACTTCCTCACCCAGCGCGAACTGCTGGTCGAGCACGTCGCTGATGCCTTTCTCGTTGTTCTCGAAGACGACCGAGCGCTCTTTCGTGCCGAACACACCCTTGGCCTTGGCGCGGGCCAGCAGATCCTTCAGGCCGGGAATCGGCTTCATCATCTGCACGCCGTTGGCCTTGGCTTCCAGGCCCTTGTCGATCTTCAGGAAGGGAACGACCTTCTTCTCTTCCCACAGGTACTGGGCAGCATCCTTGCCCTGGAACTTGCCGTCGAGCGTGACCTCGAACAGGATGGCGCCCAGCACGCGGTCGCCATTGAAGGCGGGGCTAGAGACGATACGCTCACGCATCTTGTGCACAAGCTCGAACATCTCCTTCTCGTTGCTGTATTCGCTTTCTTCCACGCCGTACAGCTTCAGGGCCTTGGGCGTGCTGCCGCCGCTCTGGTCCAGAGCAGCGATGAAGCCCTTGCCCTTGGCGACGCGGTCGCGTTGTTCGGTGGTGATAGACATGACGGAGCTTTCTCCTCTTGAAGGAACTTGGGTGGCTGCACGGACAGCCCGCAAAGAATTTTAACAGGCAATCCGTGCGGCCACCGGGATGACCACAACGGGGAAGTCGGGCAGGACCTTCCCCGGCCCGATCAGCTGTGGCTGCCGATGCGGACGATCTTCAGGTTGTTGGTGCCGCCGGACTTGCCGACCGGTTCGCCCACGGTGATGACCACGAGGTCGCCGTTCTTGACCAGGCCGTTCTCCAGCATCAGCCGCTCCACGTCGGCCAGAACGGCCGGCATGTCATACGAGCGGTACTGCATGGCCACCGGGTGGCACTCGCGGAACAGCGTCATGCGGCGACGCGAGCTCTCTTCCGGCGTCAGCGCATAGACCGGGATGCCCGAGTCGATGCGGGTGACCCACAGCGCGGTCGAACCCGACTGCGTCAGCGACACGATGGCGCTGGCGCGCATGTGGTGCGCCGCAAAGAGCGCCGCCATGGCGATGGACTGGTCGATGCGAGTGAAGGTGCGATCCAGGAAGGCTGCATCCAGGGTATGCGTGCGATCGGCGCGGTCGGCCTCGGCGCAGGCAGCCGCCATGGCCGTAACGGTCTCGACCGGGTACTTGCCGGTGGCGGTCTCGGCCGACAGCATCACGGCGTCGGTGCCGTCCAGCACGGCGTTGGCCACGTCCGAGATCTCGGCACGGGTCGGCACCGGCGCCTCGATCATCGACTCCATCATCTGCGTGGCGGTGATGGCGACCTTGTTCAGGCTCTTGGCCATGCGAATCATGCGTTTCTGCAGTGCAGGCACCGCCGCATCGCCCACTTCCACGGCCAGGTCGCCGCGAGCCACCATGATGCCGTCGGACGACTTCAGGATCTCTTCCAGGTTGCCGATGGCCTCATAGCGCTCGATCTTGGCGATCATCAGCGACTTGCCGCCCGCTGCACGGTTCAGCTCGCGCGCCATGTACATGTCGGCTGCATTGCGCGGGAAGGACACTGCCATGAAGTCGGCCTGGAAGCTCACGGCCGTCTTGATGTCGTCCATGTCCTTGGCCGTCAGCGCCGGCGCCGACAGACCGCCACCCTGGCGGTTGATGCCCTTGCGATCGGACAGCACGCCACCCAAGATCACTTCGCACTCGATGCGGCTGTCGGAGACACGCAGCACCCTCATGGTCATCCGGCCGTCGTTGAGCAGCAGGGTGTCACCCGGGTGCACGTCGTTGACGAGTTCCTTGTAGTCCAGACCGACCACACCCTGGTCGCCGGACTCGCAATGGATGTCGAAGGCGAACGGATCGCCCGGATTCAGGTTGATCTTGCCCTCGGCGAATTTGCCGATGCGGATCTTCGGGCCCTGCAGGTCAGCCAGCACGCCGACATCGGTACCCAGGCCCACCGCCACCTCACGGACCAGCCTGACCGTTTCGATATGCTGCTCGGCCGAACCGTGCGAGAAGTTGACCCGAACGACGTTGACCCCTGCCTTGAACAGACGGGCCAGCACCTCGGGCGAGTTGGATGCCGGGCCAAGCGTGGCAACGATCTTGGTGGCACGGGGAATGGTGATCATGGCGCAGCTTCCTCCCTAATATGACGGCGTAACGTCCAGACAACCGATGGCCCGATGCCACGGCCGGAGCCGGCACGGCGCTGCATGCAGCAGCGTCCGCCTGGCCCCTGGACAACCTTGCGCCCCTCAATTCTGAACCAGAAACCATTATGCTGCAGAATTTCACACTACCGGCTTGTTGATTCGCCCGACATCACCCCCATCTGCTTCTACCGGGCCGCCACCATATGTCGGATATCCCCCACACCCCCTAATCGACCGAACACAGAACATTCACCATGGTGATGGATTCCGGCCGCTTCGCCATTCTGGACGACCCCGAGGAGCTGATGGAGTACGCCCGGCCGCTGGCCGGTGACCCGACGCGCCAGGAGACCATCCTGGCCGTGGACGCCGTACACTGCGCCGCCTGCACCCAGACCATCGCCGCCGCCATCGACGACGAGCACGCCCGCATCGAGGTCAACGTGGTCTCGCGCCGCGCCCGCCTGGAATGGGACCCCGCCCGGCACGCCCTCAGCGCCCTGCTCGCCCGCATGGCCGACATCGGCTACGAGCCCCGTCCGCTGCCGCTGGACATGGTCGAGCGCGCCGATCCGCGGCCGCGCCGCCGAGCGCTCTGGCGCATGCTGGTGGGCATCTTCTGCATGATGCAGGTCATGATGTTCGCCGTGCCCCGCTACGTGGGCGGCGACGCCATCCCGCCCGACCTGCAGAAGCTGATGATCTGGGCCGAGGCCATGCTCACCATCCCGGCGCTGCTCTTTGCGGCCGGCCCCTTCTTCACGGCCGCCTGGCGCGACACCCGGCAGGGCCGCATCGGCATGGACACCCCGGTGGCACTGGGCATCGCCATCACCGTCATCACCAGCGTGGTGGCCTTCTACCAGGGGCACGAGGTCTATTTCGATTCGGTGACGATGATCATCGGCCTGCTGCTGGTGGCCCGCTGGCTGGAATCGCGCGCCCGTGAACGCGCCACCGCCGGTCTGGGCAACAGCCTGGCGCGACTTCCCGAAGCCGCCGACCGCCTGCGCGCCGACGGCAGCATCGAACGTGTCTCACGCCGCCGCCTGCAGCCTGGCGACCGCATCTCGGTCCCCGCCGGCACCACTTTCGCCGTCGACGGCCGCATCCTGGAAGGCCACAGCGACGTGGACGAATCGCTGCTCACCGGCGAATCCGAGCCTCAGCCGCGCGGCCCCGGCATGCCGGTCGTCTCGGGCAGCCTCAACCTGCGCAACCCGCTGGTCGTGGAAGTCACCCACCGCGCCGCCGACTCCCGGCTGGCCGAACTGAACCGCCTGATCGAGCGCGCCGCCACCAGCCGCCCCACCGTGCTGCGTACCGCCGACCGCTATGCAGGCCCCTTCCTCATCTGCGTGCTGCTGGTGGCCCTGACCGCTGGCATCGTCTGGTGGTTCATCGACCCGGAACGCGCACCCTGGATCGCCGCCGCCATCCTCATCGTCACCTGCCCATGCGCGCTGGCGCTGGCCGCCCCCTCCGCCCTGCTGGCCACGCTGGGCGGCCTGGCGCGCCGCGGCATCATCATCGACCGCAGCGACACGCTGGAGTCCCTGGCTCGCAGCGACGTGATGCTGTTCGACAA
>CALIXC010000075.1 GCA_938046755.1 uncultured Lautropia sp.
CCGTTTCACCTCGTCCGACAGCCGAGCTGTGGCCTCGACGAGCTCTTGACTGCTGTTGCAGAACGCCCGGAATAAGGGCTACCAGGTCATCGACAATACGCAGTGGCTGACCATGCTGCGCGCCGGCCAGGTGAATGACCAGACGAAGATCCTGGTCATGCGTCACGACATCGACACCGACCCTCGACTGTCGCTGGACTGGCACCGGATCGAGACCGAACTGGGCTGCCGCGCCAGTTACTACTTCCGGCAGAGCACACTGGACGAAGCGGTGATGAAGCACCTGGCCGGCGCCGGCGTACACGTCAGCTACCACTTCGAGGAACTGGCCGAATACGCCAAGCAACACCGACTGCGTTCACCAGCGGCGGTCGAGGCGGCCATGCCCGAGATCCATGCGCTGTTCGAGCGCAACCTGCAGGCACTGCGTCAGTGCTTCGGCCTGCCGATGGACGTGGTCTGCTCGCATGGCGACTGGATGAACCGTTTCCTCAAGATGCCCAATCGGGTGCTGACCCGTGACGAGGCGCTTCGTGCCCGCACAGGCATCACCAGCGAGTGCTACGACGACGAGGCCATGAAGCCCTTTGCGGTCTACCTGTCCGATGACGACCCACCAGCCTACTGGGCACGCGGCAACCCGTTCCAGCTCATCGAAGCCGGCATCACCCCGCTGGGCATCCTGACCCACCCCAAACTGTGGCGTGCCCACTGGCCCTCCAACATCCGCGAACTCAGTGTCCGGATCCGTGAGGCCCTGCAATTCAAATTCGGAAAAGGCTGGAAATGAGCAAGCAACGTGTCTGCCACTTCTCGACGGTCCACCGGGGCGTCGAGATCCGCATCGTGCGCAAAGAACTGGCATCGCTGGCTGCGGCCGGCTACGACGCCCATGCCGTCATCGCCGCCACGCCTGAAGAGGTGGCCGAGGCGGCCGCGTTGGGCATTACCATGCACCCGTTGCAGGACCGGCCTGGGGCCGGCCGGCTCTCGCGCATGACACGCAAGATGTACGACGCCTGGAAGACCTGTCGTCAGGTCAAGGCCGACATCTATCACTTTCATGATCCCGAGCTGATCCCTCTGGGGCTCTTCATGAAACTATGCGGCCATCACATTGTGATGGACATCCACGAAGATCTGGCCAACCAGATCCTCACCAAGCACTGGATCCCGGCCCGGACCCGCAAGCTGGTAGCCAAGGCTGCCCGCACGGCCGAACGTATCGGCGCCCGCTTCTTCGATGGCGTGGTCACGGCCTCCCCCAAGCAGGCCAGCTTCTTTCAGGATGTGGCCCGCCCCGGAAGGCTGACCACCCTGCACAACTATCCGCTGCTTCAGGAACTGGATCTGGCACCCGAGATCCCCGCAGCCCATGGCGACACTTCCCCCTCCGATGACACGGCCTCGCAGGCGGATGCGCCCGTCGCCCCTCGCCCCTCCACACACGTGGTGTATGTCGGCGGGATTTCGCGCATCCGTGGCATCATTGAGGCCGTCAAGGCCATTGAGCTGGCCGATGTCCAGCTGATCCTGGCCGGCAAGTTTAAGACTCAGGCAGAGCGCGACGAAGCCATGGCCCTGCCTGGCTGGAAGCGCGTGGAAGACCTCGGCTGGGTGGGCCGTGATGGCATCCGCGATGCACTGTCACGCAGCTTCGCGGGACTGTGCACACTGCATCCCACGCCTAACCACCTGAATGCCGAGCCCATCAAGCTGTTCGAGTACATGGCAGCCGGCATTCCCTCCATCTGCGCCACCATACCCGACTGGATGCCCTACGTGCAGAAGCACGACGCAGGTCTCTGTGTCGACCCGATGGACGTGGACGCCATTGCCAAGGCCATCCGCACGCTGCGCGACAACCCGGAGCGCGCAGCCGAGATGGGCCGCAACGGCCGCCGTGCCGTCATCGAGCACTACAACTGGGAGACCCAGGCCGCCAAGCTCCGGGATCTGTACCAGACCATCTTGGCCACCTGATCATTCTGGCGGCAGGATGAGGCCGCCGACCAAAGGTAGTCTCGGCCAGGATCGCCTTCGGTCGCCTCTTTTCCACCGACAGCACCCCTGATCGATGTATTTCTACAACACTCTTTCTAGACTGAAAACCGTGACCGATTTCCTTGACCTGTTCTCGGGAAGCGGCCTCCACCCCTTCACGGTTCCGCCCCCTGGCCGGGGGTTTCAGTCATGCACCCTTCCCGCAAGCCCTATCGCTTCCTTTCCCGCTCATTCCCGGGTCGCCTGCCCATGCTGAGCGCCTCCCTGATGGTGTCTCTGGCGCTGACCGGCTGCGCCAGTGGAGATGATGCCGCCACCTCCGGCACGCCCAAATCCACTGCACTGGCCGGCTTCGTCTTCGACCAGATTCCGGGCGAAATTCCACATATCCTGGCCTCCGAGCCGCCCGAACACGAAAGCGCTGACGCACTGGCTGAGGCCCCCTCCATCGCCGACACCCTAACCGCGGGTCCGCTGATGCTGGCGCAGACCGAACCGGCCCATGTCATGGTCGACCAGTTCGGCAACATCCTGTCGCAGGTGGCCGACTACCTGGTTGCGGATGCCTCGGCCGAGACGACGCAGAACACCGCACCGACCGCCGGCTCCAGTGGCCAGTACGTGGTCAAGCACCCCCGGCCCACCCCCTACCTGCCCGATGACGCCGATCTGCCCTCCTGGGTACGAACGGGCAACTACGGCCGCCCACATCGCAACCCCGACGAGGCACGCAACGCCACGCCTGTCGGTGAACCTCAGGAGAACGTAACCAGTCCGCAGCCCGTGCAGAAACCGGCCGCCGAAAAGCCGTCGGACTCGGGCAGCAAGACACAGCCCGCCAGCCGCAATCGTCTGGTGACGGCCACCAACCTGCAACTGGACTCACCGGAATTCGCGCGCCTCTACGGCCCCGGCGTGTTCACACAGAACGCACTGGCCAACACCGTCATCGGCAACTACCGCAATCAGACCAGCATCGTGTCCAACCGCTTCCGCGCCACTGTCAACGGTACGCTGGATCGGGTTCGCCTGTACTGGCAAACCGGCCTGGGCTATGCCGGCGGCACCGGTGGCGTGATCCGGATCAGCCTCTACCCGGACGATGGCTCGGCCCAGCACCTGCCCGACCTGAAGGCCACCCCGATGTCCAGCGGCACCTATGTGCCGGGACTGCGCCCGGGCGACAGCCCAAAATCGATGTTCCCGGAAATCCGGATGGACAAGAAGAGCCAGCCGATGGTGGCCGGCCGCATCTACCACCTAGTGATGGAGAACACCGATCCGGCCGCCCACGAGAACTTCATCAGCAGCAACAACAGCATCACCCCGCTGAAGAACGGTCGCCCGGCTCGCTGGCTGAATACCCTGGACTGGTCCACCCTGATCGGAAAGCGTCCACGTGGCTCGACCCGCGCGCTTACCTGGACCAACCTGACCGAAGTCGGTTCCGGTGGCAACAGCTTCTCGCCCATCCTGCAGATGATCCTGACCAACGGTCAGAGCCAGGGCGTCTCCGACATGGAAGGCGGCACAGTCGACAACAAGCTGATCTACACCGCAACCCTCCAGAAGCCGATCCGGGAGCGCTTCACGCCTCGCGCGGACAAGCGGATTTCCGGCCTGTCGTTTGCCACGGCCGCCTCAGTGGCCGGCCGGCTGCAATGGCGCATCCTGGACGGCAGCAACGTGCTGGCATCCGGCTACATCAACGAAAGCCGCCCGAACTACAACCCGATCCAGTCCAACGCCAACTACCGGGTGGGCAACTACAAGTGGTATGACATCGAGCTGCCGGCAGGCAAGGATGTCGTGATGAAGGCCGGCCGCAGCTACGACCTGGAATTCCAGCCCGAAGGCGCAAGCCAGTGGAAGTTCGGCGACCATCGCAACGGCTCCAGCTATGGCTTCTCCTGGCCGGCCGCCTTCACCGAATCCCAGGCCCAACTGATGCTGGGCGGTCGCTGGATCGGCTCCAATCACTGGAACCACGCCCAATCCGGACAGGGGGCCAACTGGCCTGTGGTGCTGCATCTGGCGCCCTGATCCATCAGCCTCCTGTCATCGGCTTTCCGGGCAGCGCAAAACCTGCCCAGCCCACCGAAGAAGAACGGCCAGCACGCCTTGCGGCGGCTGGCCGTTCTGCATCGGACGCCTCTATCCGATGCTTCATGTGCCCTAAAATAAGTCTCATTGGACGTAAATACACTATTCATTTTTAGCCGCTATCCGGACCAAACACCAATACCGCCATAAAAATCGGCAATTCCGACATCGGAAAGCTCGCCATATATTCTCCTCGGATAAAACTCGCCGCCGAATTCATTCCCAAATAGTGTGTTTACTTTCCCGACTCTTACCCCTAATATCTCTTGGTACTGATTCGGAGATGGATTCATGAAAATTAGCAATAGCCTCGTTGCTAATACCACACATAAACACACATTACGTAACAATATTTTGCTATTTAGCGCCTTTTGGGCGAGTGTCGTGTTGTCTGGATGCAGCGGAGGCGGCGGTGACGCCGGCGCTGCAGATGTACCTGTCCAACAGAGCAAGGCCATCGTCAGCCAGCCCGGCAGCGAAGGCTATGCGCTCAACTCCACCGAGATCGGCCGGCTCTATGGTCCCGGCGTCTTCCGGCAGGATGCGCTGGGCAACACCATGATCGGCATTAACGGCAGCCAGGAGAGAATCGTCTCCAACCGCTTCCGTGCCACCATCAGTGGCCACCTAGCCTCGGCACGGCTTTACTGGCAACCGGGAACGGGCTATTCGCAGGGCAACGGCGGTGTCATCCGCCTGCGTCTGCTGCCCGACGACGGCTCGGCCGCACACACACCCGACATGTCGGCCACACCGCTGGCCACGGCAGAATTCACTCCCGGCGCAGCCGCCCAGGGGGATCGCGCCATCTTCGCTGACAGCGCATTCGCCAGCCAGCAGCCCCTGGTGGCCGGGCAGATCTACCATCTGGTGCTGGACAACGTTGCTCCGGACCCCCGCCAGAACTACATCAGCAGCAACAACGCCATCACCCACGAACAGAACGACCGACCCTCCCGCTGGGTCTCATCCACCGACTGGGGCACGCTGCGGGGCTCACGCCCGGCGGGCTCCACCGGCACCTTTGCGTGGTCCGACTACACGCGCAACGCCTCCAACGGCAACTACTATGTGCCCATCCTGCAGCTCACCACGGCAGACGGACAGCGCCAGGGCGTGGCCAACATGGAAAGCGGCGCCGTGGATCCGGACCGCATCTTCACCCTCGGGGCCGATGAACCCATCCGGGAACGTTTCCGCCCCACCCGCGAGCGGCGTGTCACGGGTCTGTCGTTTGCCACGGCATCATCGGCCGCCGGTACGCTGCACTGGCGCATCCTGCAGGGCAGCAACGTGCTGGCCAGCGGCCAGTTCACGGCAAGCACACCCAACTACACCTCACTGCAAGCCAACGCCAACCACGTCGGCAAGATTTTCTGGCATGACGCCGAAATCAATGGTGGCCAGGGCGTGACGCTGGCTGCCGGCCAGACCTACGACGTGGAATTCCAGCCCGAAGGCCAGAGCCAGTGGAAGGTGGCCGACTACTACAACGGCTCGCTGCACGGCTTCAGCTGGCCGGCCGCCTTCACCGAGTCCAACGCCCAGCACCGCGTGAATGGCCAGTGGATCAACGCCGACCACTTCAGTCACACCCGTGCCGGCAAGATCGAGGCCAACTGGCCGGTAGTGCTACACATGGCCCCCTGACGCACGCCAGGGTCTTCCAGACACCTGCACACGGCCATCACTTCCCTAGGCTGGCTGCTTCCGGCAGGCGGCTAGGGCTTGACATAGCGCCTTCCGTGTACCTGTCAGGCCACACCCCTCCAGGAGATAATTGACCCGAGAATCTAGCCGCATCCGTGGCGGAACAGGCCTCCAGGGCCCACGCCACGCGCAGGAAGAACGTGGTCCAGACGAGCTATTCGGTCCGTTCGGGCGCATTTTTTGGCCTTCGCTCCACCTGGATGCGCCGATGACGGGCGCACCGCCACAGGCTCGCACTGCTCATCGTATCCTCAAAGCCACCACCGGTCCCCGAATAACGGCCTCACGTCCGTCGCATCCCGTTATTGACGCCTTGCCAACCTTATTATCCAGACATTATCCATAGACTGACCCTATTACGCCCGGGATTTATCTCACAGGCCTGGCAGTACTCAGCCGCCATTCATTCCTCTTTCCCGGCATGCGCCATGAAGAGACTCGGCTGCCACTCCCGCCAAGACATGCCGATTTGGCCGAAACAACCTTGTCCCCCCATAAATAGGGGCTCGACGGCCAGAGCCTTTATTTACTTTGTCGACAAAGGCACATACCATTACGTTCGTTAGACTTAGGAACAACTCAATGACAAATTGCAACACAAACGTCAGTATAAAACCTCATAATCATTCATGTATATACAAATCGTTGCGTAAAGGCATCCTTGCTCTTGCCATTCCGCTGGCTGCATGCGGGGCACATACGGACGATGACACTACCCATCTGAGCACCAAGGATGTCCCAGCCAGCGCGCCGACCACCCTGGCGACGCAGGACGGTAGCAACCAGACCAGCCAAACCACGGGCCGTCGCCAGACCAAGGCCGTGGTGCCTGCCGGCAGCGGCAGCCACGCCCTGACTTCGCGCGAAGTGCGCCGGCTGTACGGCCCGGGCGTCTTCCGGCAGGATGCGCTCGCCAACACCATCGTCGGCATCAACGGCCAGCGTGAGCAGATTGTTTCCAACCGCTTCCGTGCCACCATCAGCGGCCATCTCAGCACTGCCCGCCTCTACTGGCAGCCGGGTCGCGGCTATTCGGCCGGCAACGGCGGCAACATCCGTCTGCGCCTGATGCCCGATGACGACAGCGGAGCACATCAGCCCAACATGTCGGCCACGCCGCTGGCCACGGCCTATTTCACGCCGGGTGCGGCAGCCTACCGCGGCAATCCCATCTTCAATGACGCCTATTTCAGCAGCCAGCAGCCCTTGGTGGCCGGCCGCATCTATCACCTGGTGCTGGACAACATCAACCCGGCTCCGCACCAGAACTATATCAGCAGCAACAACACCATCACCCATTCGGGCAACGGACGGCCTTCGCGTTGGGTTTCGCCCACTGACTGGGCCACGCTTCTAGGCACCCGGGCCGCCTGGTCGGGTTCGGGGTTCTCGTGGAACGACATGACGCAGACCCCTGCCAGCGGCAAGTACTATGTACCCATCCTGCAGCTGACCACCCGTGATGGCCAGAAGCAGGGCGCGTCGGCCATGGAAAGCGGTGCCGTAGATCCGAGCCGCATCTTCACAGCCACGGCCAGCCACCCAGTGCGCGAGCGCTTCCGCCCGTACAGCACCAGGCGGATCACGGGCCTGTCGTTTGCCACGGCAGCCTCGGTGGGCGGCTCACTGCGCTGGCGCATCGTGCAGGGTAACCTCGAGCTGGCCAGCGGCCGCATCAGCTCGGGTGCCAACTACTATGGGCTACAGCTCAAATCCGCGCGAGTGGGCAAGGTCTACTGGTATGACGCCTCGTTCGGCGCCATCACGCTGCAGGCCGGCCAGACCTACGACGTGGAGTTCCAGCCCGAAGGCGGCAGCCAGTGGAAGTTCGCCGATTTCCGCAACGGCTCGCACCACGGCTTCAACTCGCCGGTGGCATTCACCGAATCCAACGCCCAGCACCACTTGAACGGCAACTGGATCAACGCCTACCACTTCAACCACTACAGCAACGGGGGCACCGACTCCAACTGGCCGGTAGTCCTGCACCTGGAGTAAGCCAGTGCGGCCTCAGTCCAGAATCAGCCGCGGCACGTCGAAGACCTCGGCCAGCGGCTTCTGGATCTGGGTGCCGCGCACCAGTGCCAGCGCCCGCACGTAGGCCTCGTTCACATAGGTGCGACAGGCCTGCTGTGAGTTGTACTCGTACAGCGCGGCGATCTTCTTCTGGATGTCCTCTTCCTCGAGCGTCACGAAGCAGCGGTTGGAGAACTCCAGCATGTTCCACGACAGTTCGTAGGCCAGGATGGTGGTGCGCTTGAAAGCCCGGAAGCCCTCGTCGGCCACCGTCTTGTGATCCTGGTGGGTGTCGGTGGCGCTGGGCACGAAAACCAGCGAAGGCCGATACTCGCGGTTCAGGCGGATCATCGTGTCCAACACGCGCTGCCGATGCTCGGGAAAGGTGCGCACCTGAAAGTCAAGTACCAGTGCGTCTTCGGCCTTCACGCCCAGCTTCTGTGCGGCGTTGCGGTTCTCGGTGCGCAGCACGTCACGCGGAAAGCCCTTGGGCACGGAATCCTCGGCAGCCGAAAAGGCCACAGTGATGACGCGGTGGCCGGTGCGGACCAGGCGGGCGATGGTGCCACCGCAGCCCAGTTCGGCGTCATCAGTGTGCGGGGCAAGCACCAGCACGTTGCCGGAACCCCCGGCAGAAAAAAGCTTGTCGATGTTCATTGTTGTGATTCTTGGTGTGACCGGCACGCCTTGCGGCGCACCGGTCCGGTCATGACTGCGAAACGGCTTCCGTATCACACGCCCTGAAAGGCGACGATCTCACTTACCGCGGCAGGCCATTACATCCTGCACCACGTCCATCACCAGGCCGGCAGAGCGCTCGCGCGAGAAGTCTTTCGAAGCTTCCAGCGCCTTGCGACCCAGTTCAGCCTTCAGTTCCGGATTGTCGGCCAGCCGCTGGATGGCGGCCGCCATGTCCTGCGGGTTCTCGGGGCGCACGTTAATGCCGAAACCGTACTCGTCCACCAACCCGGTGGCCTCACCGGCCGGCAGACTCATGATGACGGGCATGCCCATCGCCAGTGCCTCGAAGGTCTTGGACGAGATGGTGGCCTTGAAGAGCGGCCTATCCTTCATCATCACGATGGCGGCGTCGAGCAGGCTCCAGACCGCCGGCATCTCGGACTGGTCGAAGGGCGGCAGCAACTTCACGTTGGTCAGCCCCTGCTCCTTGATGGATTTCTCCACCTCGGCATACTCGGCGCCCGCGCCAGCCAGCATGATCACGATGTCGTCGCGGTCACGCAGGATGGCCCCGGCATCGACGGCGGTCTGCACGCCCGCGCCCATGCCGATGGTGCCGTAGTAGCCCACCACGAACTTGCCCTGAAGGCCCAGCTTTTCCACCAGGGCCGGATCCTTGGGCCGCGGGGTGAAGCGGTTGGTGTCGGCGCCGTTACGCACCACCACTACCTTGTCACCCGGAATGCCTCGGTCCACCAGGTCCTGACGAAGCCCCTTGGTCACGGCGATCACCCGGTCGGATGCCCGGTACATGCTCATCTCGATCCAGTACAACATGCGGATGAGCAGCCCCTCCTTCATGGCGCCCACGGCTACGATGGAAGCCGGCCACAGATCACGCAGTTCGAAGATCCAGGGCAGGCGGCGCAGCCGCGACACGATCCAGCCTGCCACCGCACAGAAGAACTGCGGCGAGGTGGAGATGAGGATGTCGGGCCGACGCTGGAACATGGCGGCAATACCGCCCGTCACCATGAAGGAGATGTAGTCCAGGATGCGCTTGAGGAAGCCCTCGTTGGCCGCGATGTAGCTCTTGACGCGGATGACCTTCACGCCCCCCATGTCTTCCTTGAAGTACCAGTGGTTCTTGTAGCCGGCCAGCGGCTTGCCCTCGGGGAAGTTGGGGGCAGTGGTGATGACGGTGACCTGGTGACCATCCTTCACCCAGCGCGAAACGTGCTCCCAGGTACGCATGGCGGGCACGTTGCGCTCTGGCGGAAAGTTGTCCGTCAGGAAGAGGATGTTCAAACGACGGGTTTCCATGATCGGGGGAGAGGTTCAGCGCTTGAACGTCATCTGCGGCATCTTCACCAGCGTGGCGGCAATCTTCACGCCGGCATCGCCGTTGCCATAGTGCTCTTTCGGGGTGCCGCGCGTGCCCACCCGCGACAGGCAGATGTCCTTGAACTTCTCGGGATCGTCCAGCGGGGCCAGCACGTTCCAGCCGGAATCCACCAGTTCGGTCCACTCGGTCTCATCGCGGAAGGTGACGCAGGGCACCTTGTGGAAGAAGGCCTCACGCTGCACGCCGCCCGAATCGGTGACGATGACGGCTGCGGCACGCTCCAGGCGCACGATGTCGATGTAGCCAATGGGATCGACGATCTTGAAGTTGGGCGACTTGGGCTTGAAGCCCAGGGTCTCGACACGCGAGCGGGTACGCGGGTGCAGCGGCAGCACCACGGGCAGGTGCTGGGCCAACAGGTCCAGGCCTTCCATCAGGCACTGCAGACGCTTGGGATCGTCGGTGTTGTTGGCGCGGTGCACGGTGCACAGCACGAACTTGCCGGGCTCGACGCCGAAGGTTTCCAGCGCGTGCGAGCGGCGCTCGGCCACCTCGGCCATTTGCAGGGCACAGTCGTACATCACGTCACCCACCTGCTCGACGCGCGGGCCGCTGATGCCTTCGCGCAGCAGGTTGGCGGTGGACACGTCCGTCACCGAGAAGTGCACGTCGGTGATGTGGTCGGTCAGCACACGGTTGATCTCTTCCGGCATGCGGTTGAAGGAACGCAGGCCAGCCTCGACGTGGGCCAACGGCAGGTGAATCTTGGCAGCGGCCAGTGCGCCGGCCAGCGTGCTATTGGTGTCTCCGTACACCACCACAACATCGGGCTTTTCGTCGATATAGAGCTTTTCCAGCGCTTCCAGCATGCGGCCGGTCATGGCGCCGTGCCCGCTGGCCGAGATGTGGAGGTTGAACGCCGGCGCCGGCATGCCCAGTTCCTCGAAGAACACATCAGACATGTTCTGGTCATAGTGCTGACCGGTATGCACGATGGCGTGCTCAACATCCGGATATTTTTCCAGGGCCTGGCTGACGATGGCGGCCTTGACGAACTGTGGCCGGGCACCGACGACCGAGAAGATGCGCATTTTGGACATTTGTAACGAATCTCGCAAACAGACAGGAAGCGCTATGAATATAGCCGCCCTGCTTTACGAGTCAACACGAAAGCCTCCCAGTTTGCCAACTATGCCCAACTTTCACGCGCAAAAACATATGCTTGGCCGATGTTGTCACAAAACAACAAATATGCAGGCGCTCTTAAGTATCGGTAATTATTTATCTAGTAAGAGCCAGAGCCTGATGGGCCCCGGCCCGATCAGCCCCATGGGTACCCACGAGGCAAGGAGGGGCGGGACGATCCGTCAGGGCCAGTTCACGGCCTACGGATCTTCCTACCATCCAGCGCCCGAGGCGCACCTGTTTCCAGGCACGTCTCGGGCTGGCTACCGCTACCGCCCATGGGGGGCGACGCGGTGGCCGGAACCTGTCACTGGGCCTGCCAGCTGTACAGGTGGTTGTTGGAACCGAAGTAGATCCGGCCGTTGGCGGCGGCACCACCCACGGTGATGCGCACCGGCGAGGAGACCACGCGGCTGACGGTATGGGCCTTGGTGTCGACCTTGCCGATGCCGTTGTAGAGCAGCACGTAGATGCTGCCGTCGGCCCCTTTCACGAAAGCGCGGGTGCCCTGGGCAAACACTGACGGCCCCAGCTCGCGCGAGAAGCGGTTGACCGAGACCACCTGGTGGGTGTTCGGATTGAAGACGAACAAGTCCACGCTGTCGGCCAGGCCATAGACCAGACCATCCGAACCCACCATCAGGTCGGTGATGGTCTTGGCGCCCGGCACCGCCACACCGTTCCAACGCACTTTGTGGCTATTGGCATCCATCAGGAATAGCTCACCCGAGTTGGTGGCCTTGGTGACACCGCCCGTGCCCGGCGCCACGGTCGTACCGCCCAGCAACATGCCGTTGGACAGCTCGATCATCGCCTGCACCGAGTGATTGGGCACCCCCAGTTGCTGGTGGTCGACCGTGGTCTTCTGGCCGCTGGAGCGGTTCCAGAACACCATGCCGCCACCGGTCATGCCATATTCCGGCGTGCCGGCCAGCACGATCTGCGAACCACCACTCATGATCACCATGGCATGCGGCCGGTTGATGGTCGGATAGGAGTTCAGCATTTCGTCGAACTCGTTCTTGCCGTTCTCGGTCTCCTGGAACAGCTTGCCGTCCGGATAGGCGGCCACGTACAGGCGCGAGCCCAGCGCAGCCATCACGTTCGGCTGGCGCGGCAGCTGCTTGCTGTCGAACTTGTTGTCACCCGCGCTGTAGTAGAACGTGTGCATCGGGAAGCGCGTGCCACCGCACACCTTATTGTCGCCGGTGGCGCAGACGAAGGTCAGCGCGGCGCCCTGGGTGTTGTAGGTGAACTTCACCGTCTTCTGTTGGCCCGACGCATCGCGCGTGACCAAGGTACGGTCGTGCATGTCCACCGACACCAGACGGCGGCCCGACGGGAAGTCGCGGTCCACCATGTTCTGCGCACCGGTCTTCAGGTTGCTTGC
Source organism: uncultured Lautropia sp. (assembly GCA_938046755.1). Taxonomy (GTDB): domain Bacteria; phylum Pseudomonadota; class Gammaproteobacteria; order Burkholderiales; family Burkholderiaceae_E; genus Lautropia. The sequence continues at coordinate 12,435 of CALIXC010000075.1, forward strand.
GGCGACCTGATCACGCGCGCTCAGGCCACTGGCCTTGCCATTGGCCAGCATGAACTGCCGCTGGCCGTTGCGGGCATAGACGACGTTGCTTTCGGACTGGCCCACCACGGCTGCACCCGAAACGCGTTGCGTGGACGGCAGCAGCGCCTGGGTGGTGTTGCTGCGAGTGTTGTAGGCGTAGATCTGCGAAGCCGCCAGGCCAGAGCCCACGTAGACCCAGCCATGGGCATCCGCGGCGATGGAACGCGGATACTGTGCCCACGATTCCTTGGCCAGCTGACCGTGATTCTGCAACGATGAATTCTGGGGATTGAAGCTCACCAGCTGGTTGTTCGGGTAGGTGCCCGCCCAGATCCGGCCGTCCTTGTCCTCGGTCAGGCTCATGGCGGTCTTGCCGTCGGCCTTGCCGTGGAAAGTGAAGCGCTTGCTGGCCACGTCGAACTCGACGAACTGGCTGTTGAACAGAGTGTACAGGCGGTTCTTCGACGACAGGTAGATGGCCGAGGGCTCGTCACCTTCCGGCTTGAACGGCACGTCGAACTGCTGCGAGGCGCCCGTCTCGGCATTCACCATCAGAATGGCATAGCCGCCGCGCCAGTCCTGCAGCCAGGTCAGGATCACGTCCTGGCCATTCTGATCCACGGTGGACACCACGCCCCGGGTCTGCGCCACCGGGGTCGGAATGCCATGGTCGACGAAACCGACAGCCTGGGCCTGGCTTTGACCGGCCTGGGCTTCGGCGTCATCCTGCGTGGTACCGGCGGTCTGACCCTGCGTCTGGGTCTGGTTCTGCTCTTCCTGCTGGCCCTGACCTTCGGTCTTGCTGTTGCTGGGCGACGTGGCGTCCTGGTCCTGGGTCTGGTCGCTGGTGGCGCCCGAGGTCTGGCCCTGGACATTGGATTGTCCGCCGGACTGCGTGGCGCTGCCGGTGGTCGAGGCCTGACTGCTGCCGTCTGCGGCCGCCTGGGCAGTGGTATCGCTGCCCGACGTCGTGCCACTGTTGGACGCGGTGCTGCTGGTGGCAGAGCCTGTCGCACCCGCCGAGGTCGCGGCACTGCCCGTGGTGGTGGCACTGCCATCACTGGAGCCTGTAGCCTGGCCACCGCTGGCGCCCTGGGTCGATGAAGAGCCCTGGGTCGACGAAGAAGTCTGTTCCGAGCCCGAGCCGGCCTGAGCCGACGTATCGCTACCGGAAGCAGTCTGATTCGCAGCGGAGCCCGCCGTGCCGGCCGCTGTCGAGTTTCCGCTGGCCGCATTCGATGTCGCGCTGCCAGCCTGGCCCGTCGAGGTCGCCTGGCCCGCTGCCGACGAACTCGCGGCGGCAGCCCCCGAATCCGTGTTTTGACCATCCGTCGACGAGGCCGGTCGGGTCGAGGGGGAGTCCTGGGTGCCGCTATCCTGCTCGCCGGCCTGTGTCTGCGCGGCGCCAGACGAGCTGGTGTCGGCCTGCGCCTGGGTGGTGTTGCCCCGACTGCTGCCCGAGGCCTGCGTGGCCCCGGTCTGTTCGTCCGCCTTAGCCTGCAGGGCGGCGGTTTCCTGCGACGCAGGTACGTTGGTGGCGTAGGCACTGCCCACGGCGCACGGCAGCATCAGGGCCGCAATGACTGCAGCCAGCGGTCGCCGGCCATGACTGGAGGATACCGCGCGCAGGTGGCGGTCATCTCGGTTCAGAAACATGAAAACGTCCCATCAATGATTCAACAAAAGGGACGGCCAGTCTAGCCCGACATGTCGACATAAAAGACAAATACCCTGCCACCATACTAACAATAGCTAACGGTGGTTTACAGTCTTCATACATGCCACATCGAACTTATGCACTCATAACGACAGCACACGACAATCCGGCGGGATGTGTCACAGCGTGCCGAAAATATTGCCGGATTTCCTGTAGATTCAGTCAACAAGCCGTTCTCCAGCCACCCGCCCATCAGGCGGGAAATGTAGAAAACCTGTACCGGACCTTTCCGTTCATGAGGAAACCAAGCACCTGTACAGAGGGAAAGACAGACCTCTTTCCGTCAGCTCACAAAATACCCAATCTGTACACTGATATTTTCAGTGGGCATGCGCTTGAAACCGCCCTTGGCATAACGCGCCCAGCGACCCAGCACATAGGACAGCACCAGGTCTGCCCGGGCGCCGGCATCGGTGTCGGTCGGCAGCTGCGCCTGCACCATGGCGGTACGGAAGCACTGCTTCAGCGACAGCTCCAGCCGGTCGGTGAGCTGGTTGATGCGCACCTGCAGGCGGTCGTCCTCATTGATCAGCGCGTCGCCCACCAGCACACGGGTCATGCCGGGGTTGCGCTCGGAGAAGGTCAGCAGCAGGTTGGTGATCTGCTGCACTTGGGCCAGCCCATGCTCTTCCTCACGGGTGATCTGATTGATCAACCCGAACAGCGTCGATTCGATGAACTCGATCAGCCCCTCGAACATCTGCGCCTTGCTGGCGAAGTGCCGGTAAAGCGCCGCTTCCGAGACCGAGAGCTTCGCGGCCAGCGCCGCCGTGGTGACGCGCTCGCCCTTGGGCTGCTCCAGCATCTCGGCCAGTGCCTGCAGGATCTGCAGACGACGCTCGCCGGGCTTGGGACGCTTTCGCACGCGGCGGCGCACATCGATCCCCTCATCCGACAAATCTGTCGACGCCTGCGCCGGCGAAGCGCCCTGCGGCGCGGCAGCAGTCGCGTCCGGGCCCGTCGTCACGCCCGCACCCTGCCCTTCCGGAGCGGCAGCAGCTATGTCCGGCGTCGAGGCAAGCGCGGCAGCCCCGCCCACGGCGGCACCGGAGGATTCAGGGAAGTGGGAGTCGACGGGATCGGTCATGCGCGGACGGACGGTGCAGAGGGCCACGGCCCTGGGGCATTCGAAAGGTACGCCGGTCAGAACGACGGCGGACGCGGGTATGGGGGTCGGCAGGCTGAGGGTGCCCGCGGGCGTCTTCCATTGTAGCCGTGCCTGCCCGCAGCCGGCAGCCGGATCGACCGTGAAAGGCTGCAACGCCAGCTTTCACGTCCGGCAGGCAGCCCGACATCCGCACAGGTGCGGCCTGAAAGCAACACCGACAGCCTGCCGACCCGATCGAGCGCGGCTGACTCAGTTGCTGCTGATCATCGTGCCCACGCCCTGGTCGGTAAGCAGCTCCAGCAGCAGGCAGTGGTCCACCCGACCATCGATGATGTGGACGGCCTTCACGCCCGCCCTGGCGGCATCCAGCGCCGACGAGATCTTGGGCAGCATGCCGCCCGAGATCGTGCCGTCTGCAAAGAGCGCGTCCACCTGGGCAGCTGTCAGCCCGGTCAGCAACTGACCGGACTTGTCCAGCACACCGGCGGTGTTGGTCAGCAGCACCAGCTTCTCGGCCTGAAGCACTTCGGCGATCTTTCCAGCCACCACGTCGGCGTTGATGTTGTAGGTCTCGCCCGTCTCACCCGAACCGATGGGCGCCACCACGGGAATGAAGCTGTGGCTGGTGAGTGTGCGGATGATGGCGGGGTCGCACTGCTCGATGTCGCCCACCAGGCCGATGTCGACCATCTGGCCAGGTGTTTCCTGACTGGGCAGCAGCAGCTTCTTCGCACGGATCAGGTTGCCGTCCTGCCCGGTCAGGCCCACGGCCTGGCCGCCGGCCGTATTGATCAGCTCGACGATCTCCTTGTTCACCTGGCCGGCCAGCACCATCTCCACGATGGACATGGTTTCCTCGTCGGTGACGCGCATGCCCTGGACGAAGTGCCCTTCCTTGCCCATGCGGGTCAGCGCCTGCTCGATCTGCGGACCGCCGCCATGCACCACCACCGGGTTGATGCCCACCAGCTTCAGCATCACCACGTCGTGCGCGAAGCTGCGCTTGAGGCGCTCGTCGGTCATGGCGTTGCCGCCGTACTTGATCACCACGGTCTTGCCGTGGAAGCGACGAAGGTAGGGCAGCGCTTCGGACAGAATCTGCGCCTTGACGCCGGGAGAAAGGCTGTCGTCGGTCATGACCGGGAGCTCCTGTGAAGGGACGCCTGCCACCCTGCGGCCGGATTGCCGCCGTGGCACGTCCACCCGGGATGATAGCGGCCATCACCGCCGCCGGCACCCCGGACATGCCCAGGCCGCCACCTCGCCGCGTCCGGCCAGCGATGCCTGCGCCACCTGCGTCAGACCGCCAGACCACAAAAGGACAATATCGATCAGGCGGCTCGGAAACGCGCCCCTCTCAGACCAGCACCGCGCGCCGCGCCTCGTTCAGGCTCTGCTGGCTCTGGATGCGGGCCCGCAGCCACTGCTCCAGCTTGTCCGCCGGCAGCGGCCGGCTCAGCAGGAAGCCCTGCATCTGATCGCAGCCATAGCCGCGCAGGAAGTCGAGCTGCGCCTCGGTCTCGACGCCCTCGGCCACCACATACATGCCCATGCCATGGCCCAGCGCGATGATGGCACGAGCAATGGCGATGTTATCGGACCCGTCGGCAGCCTCCGACAGGAACGAGCGGTCGATCTTCAGCGTGCGCGGGCTGAAGTTGCTCAGATAGCTCAGCGACGAATGACCGGTTCCGAAATCGTCGATGGCCAGGCTCACGCCCATGTCCGCCAGGCGGCGCAGCATGCGCACGTTGTCGCCGGCGTTGTCCACGAAGATGGTCTCGGTCAGCTCCAGCTCCAGGTAGCGTGGCTCCAGGCCCGTTTCCTTCAGAATACTGGCCACCGTGTCCACGAAGCCGCGCTGCTGCAGCTGCCGCGCCGAGACGTTTACGGCCACGCTCACCGGCGGCAGGCCACGCGCACGCCAGGTCATTACCTGGTTGCAGGCCTCACGCAGCACCCAGGTCCCAGCCGGCACGATCAGGCCGGTCTCTTCCAGCACCGGAATGAACTGATCCGGCATCACCATCGGCTTGCCGTCGGGCTGCCAGCGCAGCAGCGCCTCCACGCCCGTCACCACGCCCGTCACGGTATGCACCTTGGGCTGGTAGTACAGCAGGAACTCTTCGTTGGCCAGCGCCCGGCGCAGCGCCTGGCCCAGCTCGTCACGCGCCTCGGCCTGCACATCCATGTTCTGGTCATGAATGGCATAGCTGCCCGAACCCTGATTCTTGGCAAAGATTTTGGCCAGCTCCGCCTCGCGGATCAGCTTCTCGGCCGTGATGGCCCGCCCTGCCCGGTGGCTGGCGCCCACACTGGCCGACAGATACAGCTGGTAGGGCCCCACCTCGAAGGCATTGCCCAGTGCATCCAGCACACCACGGGCAAAGGCCTCCGTCACTGGGGCCGAACGGGGCAGCGCCTCCACCAGCAAAAGAAAGACATCTCCGCCCGGTGCGCCCATCAGTACCGGCGGCAGATCGGCCTCGCGCGCCAGTGCATCGATTCGCACACGAATCACCTTGGCCACCTGCTCCAGCAGCAGGTCTGCACAACTCTGGCCCACGGCGCCATTGACCATCTTGAAATGATCGAGGTCCAGATGAAACAGCGTGCATTCGGTGCCATCGCGTTCCGAACGCTCCAGCGCATCCCGCACGCCCTCGATGAAGGCATTGCGATCCAGCACGCCCTGTTCCGTCAGCCCCGAGACGCGAGCCACCTCTCGACCTTTCCCGCGCGTGCGTCGATACCCTTGCACTGCAACCAAGGCGATGGCGGCCCCCAGCACCAGTACCAGCGAACCCACACCCAGCATGTGCCACAGGAGCGGCTTGCTGCTTCGGATGATCTCGATGTCGGCCCGCAGCGCCGGTACGCCACGCAGCGGCGTCGTTACGGAAAATACCGGCCCGTGGGGCACGCCACCACGCTGCGCCAGAATGACGCCGTTGGCATCACGCACCATCTGCCGCCCCTCGAATTCCATGGGTGGCAATTGCTGCAGCAAGGCGCTGATGGTCCGGGCGGTCGAAGATCCACCTTCGGCCGTATCGGCCGCGTCAGCCAGATTGCTTCGCGCCCTGACATCCTGCTGCAACAGGCGCTCGCGCAGGAACTCGGCATCCGCGCGGGCCGTCTCCAGCATCTCGTGTTCAGCGGACGTCCAAGCGTAATGGAAGTAGGCCGTGGGCGCAGCCAGCAAGGCCACGATGCCCAGCACGGCGAGCGCACGCATGACGTTGCCGCCTGCCCTGCCCGACCCGAAACGCTGCGCCGCAGAATTCATCTGCCCGTTCGACCTCGCTTGATTGGCCGCAGAACGCTTTCCGCGACGATCGGCCGGCAGCACAGCCCGTCCACTGAACAGCCATGCACGCCCGACCCCGACCGGGACGTGTCATGAACACGGCTCCCGGTCGGCAATCTAAACAAGGAGAAATGTCACGGCGAACCACCATCAGCCGGACGGACAGCCACAGCGCCATCAGCGGCTGATGGCATGTGCTGCATCACAGCACGTAGCGCGACAGGTCCTCGTCGCGGGCGATGTCGCCCAGACGCTCCTCGACGAAGGCGGCATCGATCACCACCGTCTCGCCCGAGCGGCGGTCGCCCTGGAAGGACACTTCTTCCAGCAGCCGTTCCATGACCGTCTGCAGCCGGCGGGCACCGATGTTCTCGGTTCCCTCGTTCACGCGGAAGGCAGTCTCGGCCAGCTTGTTGATGCCGTCCTCGCGGAAGTCCAGCGTGACGCCCTCGGTGGCCAGCAGCGCCTGATACTGCTTGGTGAGGCTGGCATCGGTCTCGGTCAGAATGCGACGGAAATCCTCCACCGACAGCGAGCTGAGTTCCACGCGGATGGGGAAGCGCCCCTGCAGTTCCGGCACCAGGTCGGACGGCTTGGACAGATGGAACGCCCCCGACGCGATGAACAGGATGTGGTCGGTCTTGACCACACCATAGCGGGTGTTGACGGCCGTACCCTCCACCAGCGGCAGCAGGTCGCGCTGCACGCCCTGGCGGGAAACGTCTCCGCCCTGCACGCCGCTGCGCACGGCGATCTTGTCGATCTCGTCCAGGAAGACGATGCCATTCTGCTCGACGTTGGACAGCGCCGTAAGCTTGATGTCCTCATCGTTGACCAACTTGCCGGCTTCCTCATCCACCAGCAGCTTCATGGCTTCGGCAATGCGCATCTTGCGCTGGCGCGTCTTGCCAGGCAGCCCCTGCATCATGCCCTGCAGCTGGTTGGTCAGTTCCTCCATGCCGGCCGGCCCCATGATGCCGATGTTCGGCATCGGCTGCGTCACGTCGATCTCGATTTCCTTATCGTCGAGTTCGCCCTCGCGCAGGCGCTTGCGGAACTTCTGGCGGGCCACCGAATCGTCGGCGGTGGAGATGGGCGTTTCCAGGTCACGATAGTCGGCGGGGGCGCGCTGATGGGCTGACGACGGCAGAAGCGCATCCAGCACGCGCTCCTCGGCCAGGTCGCGAGCGCGCGCATCCACGCGCTGCTTGGCGCGGTCGCGCTCTTCCTTGATGGCGGCCTCCATCAGATCGCGGATGATCGAATCCACGTCCTTGCCCACATAGCCCACCTCGGTGAACTTGGTGGCCTCGATCTTGATGAACGGCGCGTCGGCCAGCCGGGCCAGACGACGAGCGATCTCGGTCTTGCCCACGCCGGTGGGGCCGATCATCAGGATGTTCTTGGGCACGATCTCGTGACGCAGCGGCTCGGCCACCTGCTGGCGACGCCAGCGGTTGCGCAGCGCAATGGCCACTGCACGCTTGGCTTTGTCCTGGCCGATGATGTGCTTGTCCAGTTCGGAGACGATCTCCTGCGGCGTCATCTGCGTCATAGTGTCTCGATCGTGTGGTTCTGGTTGGTGTAGATGCACAGATCACCGGCGATCTTCAGTGATTTCTGCACAATCTCGGTCGGAGAAAGCTCGGTGTTCTCCAGGAGCGCCAGCGCGGCCGACTGCGCATACGCGCCGCCCGAACCAATGGCCACCAGCCCATGCTCGGGCTCCAGCACGTCGCCGTTTCCGGTGATGATGAGGGAATGTTGCTTGTCGGCCACGGCCAGCATGGCCTCCAGGCGGCGCAGCACGCGATCAGTGCGCCATTCCTTGGCCAGCTCCACGGCGGCCCTCATCAGGTTGGCCGGATAGCGCTCCAGTTGCGCCTCGAAACGATCGAAGAGCGTGAAGGCGTCTGCTGTGCCGCCGGCAAAGCCAGCCAGCACCTTGTTGCCCCCCAGGCGGCGCACCTTGCGCGCGGTGCCCTTGACCACGATGTTGCCGAGGGTGACCTGACCGTCCCCCCCCAGGGCGACGCTGTCGCCTCTTCTGACAGATACGATGGTTGTCATGATGGTCCTGAAAGAGTTCCGGCACCAGGAGGGTGCCGGAGGGGTTTCAGGACATATGGGGGGCCATCGGTCGATTTCAATGGCGGCGGCCCACCGGGGCCACCCTAGCTGCCCGACCACGCGCGACCGGGGCCTGCATCAGGCGTGTCGCAGCTGCAGCTCGGCCAGGTCGCCCAGCCCCATCACGATCATCAGGTAGGCCACCAGATAGCTGGGCTGGCGGATGGTGACGGGCTTGCCACCGGCCTGCAGCGACACCACTTCGTTGAGCAGCTCGCTGGCACAGGCGAAGTCGATGCGCACCAGCTGACGGCAGTCCAGCGTCACTTCGCGGCGGTCTTCGGCCCAGGTGCGCAGTCGGCGGAACATGGTCTCAGCACGGCCCGTCAGCACGCCCGACAGCACGAACATCTCGCCCACATAGGGTTGCAGCGTCTCGCCGCTCTCCTCTTCGGGTTCGCTGTCGGCCAGCACCACGTGCATGGAATCGGGCAGCGGCTCCCACGACGGCGGCGAGACCTCGTAGGTCACGCAATATTCGATGGCCAGGTCCTCGAATTCCTGCTGGCGGCCCAACATGCGCAGGGCCATCAGCCGTAGCTGCCAGCAGTGTTCGTCCGGATCGCGGCGACCGCTCTCGGTCATCACCGACAGCGCCTTCTCCAAGGCTTCCACACCGCAGATCGTCAGCTCGTGGCGCGCCTTGCGGAAGTCGCGGAAAGTGCGCAGCAGCAGATCCGCACCGATCATGTCGATGCTGGTGACGCGGCTGAAGTCGGCGCGCAGCTGGCGCTTGCGCTGGATGGCGCGCGTCATCTGCTCGGTCTGCTTCACCACCTGGGCGTCGATCACCGGCGGGAACAGCACCGTGGAAGACAGGACCGCGGTCGGCTCCTCTTCCTTGTTGGGCAGCACCAGCTCGTCCACCCAGGCCGGCGGCGACAGCTCGAAGGACGAAGCGTATTCCACCGCCAGGTTCTCGAATTCGGTACGGTGCCCGCTGGCCTGATAAAGCTCCAGCAGCATCTTCCAGCCCAGGCGGGTATGCTCGCCCAGCTGCTTCTGGTCGATGGCCTGACGCAGGTTCTGCGTCGCTTCGCTCACCTGACCGTTGGCAAACAGCACCGACACCTCTTCCAGCACCGGCAGCAGGCCGGAACTCTGGATCTCGATGGCGCCTTCACGTGGACGCGCCAGCACCGAAGGCCGGCCCGACACATCGTTGGCAGCCTGTTCGGCCGATTCCGCTGCAGCTGCCGGACCCTTGGCCTGCCCAGCCTTGGCTTCCTGCTGCATCAACGCCGGGTTGGCAACCGAAACGCCCTCCTGCACCATCTGCGATTCGATCTCGTCGATCTTCTCGGCGGTGCGACGGGCGATTTCACGAGCGCTCAACCCGCTGGTCGATTCCGGCGACGGAGCGGCTTCGCTCTTGTTCCGGTTTTTTTTCCTGCTGAAAAAAGAAAAGAATCCCACGGACGTATGCCCCCTGACTGGCTCGTTTTTCAGTGTAGCACCGGCTGCCGCGCCGACCACCCCACCAGCGCCCCGCCAGTCGGGCCAGAGTATCCAACCAGCAGGAATGCCTGTTACAGGGCCTTTCAAGCACCGCCAGGCAGCTGCACCCGACCGTCCGCCCAGCCAAACCCCACAAGAAAAAAGGGGGCGATTGCCCCCTTTCTGCGAACGTGTGCCAACGGCATCACACCATCAACCTTTGCGCTACAGGATGTTGCTCAGTCACCGTACAGTTTCTGGCGAAGTTCGCGGCGCTGCTGTGCTTCCAGCGACAGCGTGGCGGTGGGACGTGCCAGCAGACGCGGAATGCCGATGGGATCACCGGTTTCCTCGCAGTAGCCGTAGTCGCCACTGTCGATCTGTGCCAGAGCCTGCTCGATCTTTTTCAGCAGCTTGCGCTCACGGTCGCGGGTACGCAGCTCCAGCGCATGCTCTTCCTCGATCGTGGCACGGTCGGCCGGATCAGGAACGATGACGGTCTCGCGCAGATGCTCGGTGGTCTCGCCGGCATTGTTGCGGATGTCTCTTTCCATCTGGCGCAGCCTGTCACGGAAGAATTCCAGCTGCACGTCGTTCATGTAGTCATCCTCGGACATTTTGAGGATGGCATCTTCGGTCAGAACGGCCTGGTTCGCGGTTGTCATAGGAGCTCCTTGTACTTTCAGGCAAGGCACTGTTTCAGTCCGGCGATGAAAGTGTCCTTCGGCAGGTTGCGGCCGATGAACACCATCTTGCTGGACGGCGTTTCATGGGGTTCCCACTTTCTCCCCACGTCGGCGCCCATCATCATGTGGACGCCCTGGAACACCATGCGACGCGGCGTTCCCTTGATATAGAGCACGCCCTTGTAGCGTAGCAGGTCGGGGCCGAAAACCTGGATCATGCCACCCAGGAATTCCTCCAGTTTGGTACCGTCGAAAGGCTTCTTCGACTTGAACACAAAGGACGACACCGCATCGCTGTGCGTGTGCTCGTCACTTTCCAGAAAGTCCGGGTCCACCTCCAGCACGGCATTCAGGTTGAAGCCCTTGATGTCCAGCACCTCGGCCACGTCCACGTTACCGAACTGGATGGTGCGGATCTGCGCGCGCGGGTTCATCTGAACCAGCCGCCGGCGCAGCGCCTCCACCGTTTCCTCGTTGGCCAGGTCGGTCTTCGAGATCAGGATCCGATCAGCAAAGCCCACCTGCGCCTGGGCTTCCTGGGTCTCGTCCAGCTGCTGGTTGCCGTGCAGCGCATCTACCACGGTGATGATGGCGTCCAGCATGTAGCTCTGCGCCACCTCGTCATCCATGAAGAAGGTCTGCGCCACCGGGCCGGGGTCGGCCAGACCGGTGGTCTCGATCACCACCCGGTCGAAATGGATCTCACCCGCATCGCGACGGGCCTTCAGGTCCAGCAGGATACGCACCAGGTCACCCCGCACCGTGCAGCAGATGCAGCCGTTGTTCATCTCGACGATCTGCTCGTCGCCCTGCAACAGCAGGTCGTTGTCGATGCCCTCCTCACCGAACTCGTTCTCAATGACGGCGATCTTCAGACCATGGTCGTCCTTGAGGATCTTGTTGAGCAACGTGGTCTTGCCGCTTCCCAGGAAGCCGGTCAGGATCGTGGTTGGAATGAGATCGTTTGCCATTTCATACCTTCCTTGGCAGTACCAGGGACCCGAAAACGACTCTAAAGACTGTTTGAGAGGACCCCAAGGAGCGCGGATTGTACGCGTAGTTTCTCGCCTGACAAGTAACTATATTTTTCATATTCGACACAACGGGGGCGATCGGCAACAGCTTTGGCAAACTGTTCACGGATGGGCCATACTGCAGCGCCACACGGGTAACGCCTGCGTGCGTGTCGGCCCGGACCAGACATGCCGGGCATGTCGCCTCTTGTGGGGACGGCTCAGGGCTTTTTCAAGGCGCCCTGTGCGCGCACATCCGGCCTTCCGGCCAGGCCACTGTCTCCCGTGCCGTCTCCCACACTGTCACCGTCTCTCGCGCTGCCTTCCCCGCCGGCCTCACCTGCTGCCCGCCCGCCAGCACCGGCTGTGGCCCCACCGGGCACCGCGCCCTGCCGGCGCGCACGCGGATGCGCGGCGTCATAGACGGCCGCCAAGTGCTGGAAATCCAGGGCCGTGTACACCTGCGTGGTACCGATGCTGGCATGGCCCAGCAGCTCCTGCACGGCTCGCAGATCGCCCGAGGACTGCAGCATGTGGCTGGCAAACGAATGTCGCAGCACATGCGGGTGGATGTGCTGTGGCAAGCCGCGCCGCTGGGCCAGCGCATCCATCCGCAGCTGTACCGAGCGGTTGCTCAGCCGCCGCCCCTGCAGCGACAGGAAGAGCGGGGCGGTGTCGGCCGCCGGGTGCGCCGCCAGCCACTTCGCACGGATGTCCAGCCAGGCATCCAGCGCCGCCAGCGCGGCACGGCCAACCGGTACCATGCGACGTTTTCCGCCTTTACCCAACACCTGCACCTCAGCCGCCGGACGGTCCAGCCAAGCCGACGAACGGACCCCGTCGCCTGATGCCTGCAACCAACGGTGGTCCAGCGCCGTCAGCTCCGACAGGCGCAACCCGCTGGAATAGAAGAGTTCGGCCATGGCCCGATCGCGGCTGGCGGTGAAGGCCTGTTCGGTCTGCACCTGGCCATCGACCAGCTGCACGGCCTGGTCCACCGGCAGCGCCTTAGGCAAGCGGCGGGGACGCTTGGGAGGCCGAACCCCTTGCACAGGGTTGGCCAGAATCCGGCCATCTTCGGCCAAGGCATCGAAAAAGCCCCGCCACGCCGACAGCCGCCGTGCCAGCGAGGCCGGCGACAACCCATCACGGGCCGCTGCCGCCACCCAGCGCCGGATATCGGCCTCCTTCACGGCCACCCAGTCGGTGCGTTCCCCCATGCCGACCACCAGGGTCGCCAGGTCACGCCGATAGGCATCCAGCGTATGCGCCGAGTAGCCGCGCTCGGTCTCCAGCCGCCGCAGCCAGGCGTCGATGTCGGTGCGGATGCTCAGGCCGATTCCTTCGGCGGCAGCGCCCGCGACAGCGAGGCGCCCGCCATGTCGGCCAGCTGTTCCAGCACCACGGTACCCATGCCCGCCTGGAAGCGGTTGGGGTCATGGCTGCCGATGACCAGCAGTCCAAAGCTTCGGACCTCGTTGCCCGCGCGCAGCGCCATGGCCGCCATCGAGGCCACTTCCTGACCGCGCTCCGGGAACCAGCCCAGGATCTCGTCCTGCGTGGCCGGACCGCAGTAGGGCTGCTCCAGCCGGTCGGCCCACTGCCGCAGGCTGGCTGATACCGGCCCCTGCGACGCTTCGGGCAGGTTCACCTCCGCCCACAGCCGCACCACCACGAAGGGCACATCGAAACCGCGCCGCAGGCCCGCGCACAGCAGCCCCGGCAGCCGCGCCGGGTCGCGCTCGCCCAGCAGTGCATGTGCCAGACCCTGCATCTTCATCGACAGCGCATCGTTGTCGCGGCCGATGCGCAGGAAGTCGGCCAGGCGCTTTTCCAGCATGCGATTGGTGTCGCGCAGCACCGTCACCTGGCGCTCGATCAGCGAAATGGCCCGCCCCCCATGCGGATGGCGCAGCTTCAGCTGACTCAGCATGTCGCGCTGCGACTCGAAGAACTCGGGGTTGCACTGCAGCCAGGCTGCCACCTCGTCGGCACCCAGCGCATCGATGTGCCGGCACTCGCCGGCCTCTCGGGGAGAGCCCCCCTGCAATGATGTGAAACTCATCTTGAATCCTGCAAAGACATCGGCGCCAAACGGCCCACCCGAACGGGGCCGTGCTCGCACCGGGCGGCCCGCGTCAGCGTAAGGCTGTCTCGTCCGCCCCAGGCGGGTCGTCGGGCAGCTCGACCTCGGTGGAAAACACCGTCACGGCCGGACCTGCCAGGAAGGCCGGAGAACCTGGCCCCTCCCAACGGATGGTAAGCGTTCCCCCCAGCGCCCTGACCCGGACCTCATGATCCAGCAGCCCTTGTTGCATGCCCGCAACAGCGGCCGCACAGGCCCCGGTCCCGCAGGCCAGTGTCTCGCCCGCACCGCGCTCGAACACCCGCAACGCGATCTCGTCGCGCGACAGCACCTGCATGAAACCTGCATTGACCCGCGCTGGAAAGCGCGGATTCAGCTCGATCAACCGCCCCTCGATCTGCACCGGCGCCTGCTGCACATCCTCGACCACCTGCACCGCGTGCGGGTTGCCCATGGACACCAGCGCCACCTCGCGCGTGAAGACCTCGCCGTGCGACGCCTCCAGCGCCAGCGGCCACAGCATGGCCTGGCCGCGCTGCCGGGGCACCAGCCCCCGCGTGGAAAACGGCAGCCTTCCCGGATCGAATGAGGGCTCGCCCATGTTCACCTCCACCCCGCCGTCGGGCAGCAACCGGGGCGAGATGATACCGCCGCGCGTCAGCACGCGGATCCGATCCCGGTCGGTCAGCCCCTGCTCGTGCACGAAGCGCACGAAGCAGCGCGCACCGTTGCCGCACTGCTCCACCTCGATGCCGTCGGCATTGATGATCCGGTAGACGAAATCCAGCCCGTCCGGCCCGGCCGCCGCCACCTGTTCCGCCGTGGGGCGCTCGACGATCAGGATCTGGTCGGCCCCCACCCCCACATGGCGATCGGCCAGCCAGCGCCACTGCGCCAGCGTCACCGGCGGCATACCGCGGGTGGCATCGATCACCACGAAATCGTTGCCGGCACCGTGCATCTTCGTGAGCCGAAGCTTCATGCCGACCTCCCGTCGGTGGCCGGGCCATTGTCCTCCAGCGGCACCACCTCGGTCTCGGTATCGGGCATGGGCCGGCCATCCACCCGGTACGGATCCGGCTCGCCCGGCGGCCGGGTCTTGAAGCGCTTGTGCGTCCACAGGTACTGCGCCGGCGCTTCCAGCACCCGCGCCTCGATGAATTCGTTCATCCGCCGGGTAGCAGCCTCCAGGTCATCTCCGGGGAAATCCTCCCAGGCGGGATAGAACGTCGTCCGATAGCCGGTGTCGGTCATCAGCGTCACGCAGGGCAGCACCCGGGCACCGGTCATCTGCGCCAGCCGCGCCACCGAGGTCACCGTCGCCGCCGGCACGCCGAAGAACGGCACGAAGACCGAATCGCGCGCCCCGAGGTCCATGTCGGGCAGGAAATAGAAAGGCACCCCTTCGCGGATCTTTCGGATCGCGCCGCGCAACCCGTCCTGACGGGACAGCACCACCGCGCCGCTGAAGCGGGCCCGGCCCTTGCGCATCTCCTCGTTGAATACCTTATTCTTCTGGTTGGCGAACATGGTGAACATGGTGCGATCGATGGACAGGCGCGTGCCGCCCGCATCCATCCCCAGAAAATGGGGGGCCAGCAGAATCAGCGGCTTGCCGGCCAGCTCGTCGAACAGGTGGACATTCTCCAGCTGCACCAGCTTGCGGAGGTACTCCACCGGCCGGTACCACAGCATGAAACGGTCCAGGAAGCTGCGCGCGAAGAACTTGCAGTGCGCCAGGATGAGGGCCTCACGTTCGTGCTCGGGCATCTGCGGGAAACACAGTCGCAAGTTCACCCGAGCGATGTGGGTGCGTCGCCGTACCCCGTGGTACAGCACCACGCCCGCCAGATTGCCCAGACGACGCAGCCAGGAATACGGCAGCGCTGCCAGCATGCGGAATACTGCCAGCAGAATGCGCGACACGTTCACCGGTTGCTATCCTCCAGATTCGGGATGAACCGGCGGGATGCAGCCCATGGCCATGTTCACCTCGGGGTTTCGGGCCGGCGGCGTCATGCCGGCCGGCACCTTGTAACGGTTGTAGTTCCAGACGTACTGCTCGGGACGCTGCCGCACCAGCGCCTCGATGCGGGCATTGAGGGTGGCCGGGTCCGGCAGACCATCCAGATCCTCAACCTCCACCTCCCAGCCCCGACCGTCGGCTTGGCGCCACACTGCCATCAAGCATACACGGGCCCCGGTCTTTTGCGCCAGCCGAAGCGGCAGGGTCATGGTGAAGGCCGGCCGGCCAAAGAAGTTGGCCCAGAGCCCATCACCGGCCGAGGGCACCTGATCGGGCAGAATGCCCACCGCCTCCCCTCGCTTCAGGGCGCGCAGCAGCGCCCGCACCCCCGAGGTGTCGGCCGGCACCGGCGTCACCCCGGTCTGCGACCGCCCCACCCGCAGCAGCCGATGCATGGCGGGATGACGCGGCGCCTTGTACAGCACGGTAATGGGCGCCGTCAGACCATAGGCACGCGCCCCCAGCTCGAAACAGCCGATGTGCGGCGTCAGGATGATCAGGCCGCGCTGATCGCCCGCAGCCTGGCGCGCCAGGGTCTCCTGGGCCAGACGGGTCATGGCCTCATGACCGCTGCGGGCCAGCAGATCAGCGTCGGGCCGAAACCACACATAGGCACTCTCGATAGCTGCCTTTCCGGCCGCCGAAGCACTGCTCCAGGCCAGCCGGCGGCTGTATAACCCTGCCGTCTTCAGGTTATTGCAGGTCTTGCGGCGCAGGTCGGCGCTACAAACATAGGCCAGCCGTCCCAAGCAACCTCCCACGGCATGCAGCAGCGGCAAAGGCAGCCGCCCCAGGCCTTTCACCGTCCGGACCAGAACGGCAGAAATGCGGCAGGTGTGATCGATTTCCATGGCGTGGCAAGGCACCGTCGCTATAATTTGCACCGTGGCCACCGAGTTAATTGGGACAACTTGCGGGGTGGCCGACGGTCCGGGCTGATGCCCAAGACCGTATTGAAGCAAATTACTGTGTTCCGCTAAAGCGTCGCGGCTTCCCAGGAAGCTGGCAACGCCGGAAAAACGACAGGTTGCTGTACCTGCCGGCCGTTCCGGACCCAACGCCCAATCCAAATTCTTTCGGGAAAGCCCCCACCATGAGCGAATACCTCTTCACCTCCGAGTCCGTCTCCGAAGGTCACCCCGACAAGGTCGCCGACCAGATCTCCGACGCCATCCTGGACGCCCTGCTGGCTCAGGACCCCAAGTCGCGCGTGGCCGCCGAGACGCTGTGCACCACCGGTCTGGTGCTGCTGGCCGGCGAGATCACCTCCAGGGCCAACATCGACTACATCGGCGTGGCCCGTGACACCATCGCGCGCATCGGCTACGACAACACCGAATACGGCATCGACTACAAGGGCTGCTCGGTGCAAGTCGCCTACGACAAGCAGAGTCCCGACATCGCCCAGGGCGTCGACCGTGCCGAGGACGACAACCTCGACCAGGGCGCCGGCGACCAGGGCCTGATGTTCGGCTACGCCTGCGACGAGACCCCGGTGCTGATGCCGGCTGCCATCTACTATGCGCACCGCATCGTCGAGCGCCAGGCCAGCCTGCGCCGCGACGGCCGTCTCCCCTGGCTGCGTCCCGACGCCAAGTCGCAGGTCACGCTGCGCTACGTCGACGGCCGCCCGCACTCCATCGACACCATCGTGCTGTCCACCCAGCACCACCCCGATATTGCCCAGAAGGACCTGAAAGAGGCGGTCATCGAGGAAATCGTCAAGCCGGTGCTGCCGGCCGACCTGGTCAAGGGTGACATCAAGTACCTGATCAACCCCACCGGCCGCTTCGTCATCGGCGGCCCGCAGGGTGACTGCGGCCTCACCGGCCGCAAGATCATCGTCGACACCTACGGCGGTGCCGCACCGCACGGCGGTGGTGCCTTCTCCGGCAAGGACCCGTCCAAGGTCGACCGCTCGGCCGCCTACGCCGCCCGCTACGTGGCCAAGAACATCGTGGCTGCCGGCCTGGCCAAGCGCTGCACGGTGCAGATCAGCTACGCCATCGGCGTGGCCAAGCCCACGTCCATCCTGGTCGATACCCATGGTACCGGCAAGGTCTCCGACGAGAAGCTCACCGCCCTGGTGCGCAAACACTTCGACCTGCGTCCGAAGGGCATCGTCCAGATGCTGGACCTGCTGCGCCCCATCTACGGCAAGACGGCCGCCTACGGCCACTTCGGCCGCGAGGAGCCCGAGTTCACCTGGGAAGCCGTCGACAAGGCGGTCGCCCTGCGTGCCGACGCCGGTCTCTGATCGGCCATCCGGCCGCCCCGACCTGCCGTTGCGCAGTCGCCACATGGCATCACCGTGCAACAGATCGGGGCGGCCGTCCCCAAATTGCGGATGGCAGCCTATAATGCCCGCCATCCCGTCATGTCGAGAAGCGTTGCGACCAGGAATTCCCTCCTGGCCAGGCTCGACCTGATCAGAACGAAACGACGCTTGCATCCCATCCAACGGCTGCAGGCGTCTTTTTTTGCCTGCAGCGGCACCCCAGCCATTCAGCCATGGGTGCCAACCCAATCCGGAGCCCACATGAACGCACCTGCTGCCAAAGACTACAGCATCGCCGATCTCTCCCTGGCCGACTGGGGCCGCAAGGAAATCAAGATCGCTGAGACCGAGATGCCCGGCCTGATGGCCATCCGCCGCGAATACGCTGCCGCCCAGCCGCTCAAGGGCGCACGCATCACCGGTTCGCTGCACATGACCATCCAGACCGCCGTGCTGATGGAAACCCTCGTGGCCCTGGGCGCCGAACTGCGCTGGGCCTCGTGCAACATCTTCTCCACGCAGGACCACGCCGCCGCCGCCATGGTGGCCGCCGGCATCCCCACCTTCGCCGTGAAGGGTGAATCGCTGGAAGACTACTGGCGCTACACCCACGCCATCTTCGAGTGGGCCGACGGCAAGCCCTCCAACATGATCCTGGACGACGGCGGCGACGCCACGCTGCTGCTGCACCTGGGTGCCCGCGCCGCCAAGGATCCGTCGGTGCTGGCCAACCCCGGCAGCGAAGAAGAGAAGATCCTCTTCGCCACCATCAAGGAGCGCCTGAAGACCGATCCCTCGTTCTATCAGCGTAACCTGGACGCCATCATCGGCGTGACCGAAGAGACCACCACCGGCGTGCATCGCCTGCAGCAGATGTCCGAGCGCGGCGAGCTGAAACTGCGCGCCATCAACGTCAACGACTCGGTCACCAAGTCCAAGTTCGACAACCTGTACGGCTGCCGTGAATCGCTGGTCGACGGCATCAAGCGCGCCACCGACGTGATGGTGGCCGGCAAGATCGCCGTGGTGGCCGGCTACGGTGACGTGGGCAAGGGCTCGGCCCAGGCCCTGCGTGCCCTGTCCGCCCAGGTCTGGGTCACCGAGATCGACCCGATCTGCGCCCTGCAGGCCGCCATGGAAGGCTATCGCGTCGTCACCATGGAATACGCTGCCGACAAGGCCGACATCTTCGTCACCACCACCGGCAACAAGGATGTCATCCGCCACGAGCACATGGCGGCCATGAAGGACGAAGCCATCGTCTGCAACATCGGCCACTTCGACAACGAGATCGATGTCGCCTCGCTGTCCAAGTACACCTGGGAAAACATCAAGCCCCAGGTCGACCACATCATCTTCCCGGACGGCAAGCGCATCATCCTGCTGGCCCAGGGTCGCCTGGTCAACCTGGGTTGCGCCACCGGCCACCCGTCCTACGTGATGAGCTCCTCCTTCGCCAACCAGACGCTGGCGCAGATCGAACTCTTCACCCGGCCCGACTACTATCAGCCCGGCAAGGTCTACGTGCTGCCCAAGCACCTGGACGAGAAGGTCGCCCGCCTGCAGCTCGACCGTCTCAACGCCCAGCTGAGCAAGCTCACGCCGGAACAGGCCGCCTACATCGGCGTGCCGGTCGAAGGCCCCTACAAGCCCGACACCTACCGCTACTGATGTCCACGCGCGCGGATGTCGCGCTAGTCGCGCGGGGCCTGGCCAGGTCCCGCACGCTGGCACGACGGCTGATCGAGGCAGGCGCCGTCCTCACCGACGGCCCGGGCGGCGAAGTCCCCGTGACACGCGCCGCCCAGCCCATCTTCCCCGACCAGCCCCTGCGCGTCCTGGAATCCGAAACGACCCGTTTCGTCTCGCGGGGCGGCAACAAGCTCGATGCCGCCCTGCAGGCTGCCGGCGTCGACTGCACCGGCCTCGATGCACTCGATGTCGGCATGTCCACCGGCGGCTTCACCCACTGCCTGCTGGCGCGCGGCGCACGGCAGGTGCTGGGCATCGAAGTCGGCCACGGCCAGCTCGATCCCGTCCTGGCCGCCGATCCCCGGGTGCTCTGTCTGGAGCACACCCACATCCGCGACGTGCATCTGGCCGACCTGCGGCTGCCCGACGGCACCGCGCCTGCCCAGGGCTTCGCACTCATCGTCGTCGACCTCTCCTTCATTGCCGCCAGCCACCTGCTGGACAAGCTGGCCACGCTGGCCGCACCGGGCGCTCGACTGACCTGCCTCATCAAGCCCCAGTTCGAACTGGGCCCCCAGGCCCGCAACCGCCAGGGCATCGTCCGCGCCGACGCCGACCTCGACGGCCTGCGCCGTGACGTCATCCAGCGTGCAGAAGACGCCGGCTGGCAGGTCAACGACTGGCAACGCTGCGCCCTCGTTGGCGGCGACGGCAACCAGGAGTACTTTCTGATCGCCACCCGCAGGCCCTGAACCCCGTCTTCCCCTCACACCATGACCCGACAAGCCCCCTCGCTCAGCTTCGAGTTCTT
The DNA here is from genome assembly GCA_938046755.1 of uncultured Lautropia sp. Taxonomy (GTDB): domain Bacteria; phylum Pseudomonadota; class Gammaproteobacteria; order Burkholderiales; family Burkholderiaceae_E; genus Lautropia. The sequence goes on from CALIXC010000075.1 coordinate 32,750, forward strand.
CCCGCCCGCCACCGACGCCGGCGCCCAGAAGCTGCTCGAAACCCACCGCGCCCTGCAGGCCCTGCAGCCCGAATACTTCAGCGTCACCTTCGGTGCCGGCGGCAGCACCCAGGCCCGCACCGCCGAGGCCGTCACCAACCTGACCGCCGCCGGCTCGGAAGTGGCCCCGCACCTGACCTGCGTGGGCGCCACCCGCGACAGCATCCGTGAACTGCTGGACGGCTACCGCGCCCAGGGCGTCAAGCGCCTGGTGGCCCTGCGCGGCGACCTGCCCTCCGGCACCATGTCCCTGGGCGACTTCCAGCACGCCACCGACCTGGTGCGCTTCGTGCGCGAGCACAGCGGCGACTGGTTCACCATCGAAGTGGCGGCCTACCCCGAAATGCACCCCCAAGCCACCTCGCCCGACGCCGACCTGGCGCGCTTCGCCGAGAAAGTGGCGGCCGGTGCAGATTCGGCCATCACCCAGTACTTCTACAACGCCGACGCCTACTTCAGCTTCGTTGAGCGGGCGCGAGCTGCCGGTGTCTCCATCCCCATCGTGCCCGGCATCATGCCCATCCTCAACTACACCCAGCTGTCGCGCTTCTCGGACAACTGCGGTGCCGAGATCCCGCGCTGGATCCGCCTGCGCCTGGCCGCCTTCCACGACGACATGGACTCGCTACGCGCCTTCGGCCACGACGTGGTCGTGGAGCTGTGCGACCGGCTGCTGGCCGGCGGCGCCCCCGGCATCCACTTCTACACCATGAACCAAGCCGGCCCCTGCGCCGCCATCTGGCAGGCGCTCAAGCGCTAACCTTCCCCGGCACCGGCTCCACGCCGGCGCCCTACCGCTCTCTCGCCGTCTCCCCCGCCGCCGCTCCCCGGTCACCGCCCTCATCCATCGCCCCAGTTCCGGCCTAGCGGCCTGAGCCCCCGGCTCCACACAGCCTCCCCCATGCCCGCGCACCCCGTGCAGATCCGTGCATCGGCGACACACCCCGTACCCGGCATGCCGCCCGTCAGCCCCTGCCGGCCGACGCTGACCTGAGCGCGCGCCATCCTGCCCCGGCTCGCTAAGATGCTCCTCCCGGATCCCCTCTTTCGGATCCGTGTTGCAGGCCCCTTCCCCGTGAAGGACCGTCAACCTGGAGCATTCCCTTGTCCACCGTAGTCGACCAGACGATACCGGCCACCCCGCCGATGACGGCCAATCGCCGTTACCGGATCGCCGTCCAGGATCTGCGACTGAACATGTTCGTCGTGGAGCTGGATCGGCCGTGGCTCGACACGCCCTTCCTGCTGCAAGGGTTCCTGATCGACGACCAGGTGGAACTGGACACCCTGGCGCGGTACTGCAACTACGTCTACGTCGACCTCGAACTGTCCTCGCCCAGCGTGGCCATGGACATCCGCGTGGCCGACGCCAATTTCGGGCGCCTGTCCGAGACCCGGCCCATGCCCAACACCATCGTGCATGAGCCCCCGACATCACCCACGACCATCATCCACGCACACAGTGCGCCCAGGAGCGTGCCGGCACCGGCCGCCCCTGCTCCCCTTGAACCTCCGGTGCGGCGCTCGAGATCGGGCTCGGCCGCGAAGAAGCCGCTGGAATACGAGGAACCCAAGACCCGCATCCTGGGTGCTGCGGCCCCCCGACCGCCCCGGCGCTACAAGCCGCGTACCGACGCCAGCGTCTCGCGCGAGACGCGCCAGCGCTTCCGCCAGATGGTCAAGCAGACCGCTACCCCCAAGGACAACGACCAGGGGGTACTGGAGCGGATGCTGTTCTGGATCACCGACCACCTGGCCCAGAGCCGCGAGCTGGAGCAGCACAAGCGCACCATCCAACAGATTCCCGAGCTGAAGGGCTCCGGCATCAAGCTGACCCGTTATGAAGTACGTCGGCCAATGGAGGCGGAACTGCCGCGCGCCCGGCATGCCTTCAAGTCCGGCGAGACGGCCCTCAACGCGCTGATCGAGGACATCCGTCACGGCAACACCCTGGACATGGACGCCGTGGCCGGTGCCGTCGACAGCATGGTCGACAGCGTGCTAGACAACCCCGACGCCATGATGTGGATCGCCCGGCTGCGCGAAGAGGACATCCAGGTCTATCACCACGGCGTGCGCGTGGCCCTTTACCTGGTGGCGCTCGGCCGGCACCTGGGCTTTCCGCGTCAGGAACTCAGCTACCTGGGTCAGATCGGCATGCTGGCCGACGTGGGCAAGACCAAGATTCCACGTGCCCTACTGGAAAAGCCCGGTCTGCTGTCGGCGGCCGAATTCGGGCTGGTCAAGGAACACGTCAACCTATCGCTGCACATCCTCAACAGCGGCCCCGCCCTGCCGCCGCAGGTGCTGCAGGGCATCAGCCAGCACCACGAACGCATCGACGGCTCGGGCTACCCCAATCAGCTCAAGGGCGACAAGATCAGCATCTACGGCAAGATGGCGGCCATCGCCGATTCCTTTGCCGCGCTGATTACCCCCCGCCCCTACGCCAAGGCCTCCGCCCCGCAGGATGCCCTGATGAACCTGTACGAATGGAGCGGCACCTCGTTCCATGAACCGCTCGTCGAGCAGTTCGTGCAGGCCATCGGCGTCTTCCCGGTCGGCAGCCTGGTGGAACTGTCCAGTGGCGAAGTGGCGGTCGTCATTGCCCACAACCGCGTGCGCCGACTGGAACCGCGCGTGCTGGTGCTGTCGGAGCCCGACAAGACACCGCTTGAAGTGCCCATTGAGCGCGACCTCTACCAGGAGTCGAAGGACAGCCGTGGACGACAGAAGAAATCCCTGCGAATCGTGCGCGGTCTGCCTGCCGGCACCCACGGATTCAAACTGCAGGATTATTACCTCGATGAGGTCCAGACCCAGCATGGAAGCACCGCTCAATCAGCGCCTGACGCCCAATGAACTGCTGGCCCACGGGCAGCAACTGCTCAGCCGCAAGGCACCGGGCCAGCCCCTCCTGCTCACCATCGGCCTGAACCGTTCGGACCAGCTGCAGGCCTTGGCGCGCGACCCGCACGCCAACCTGGTGCTGGGCGAGATCATCAAGCGCATCGGCAAGCGCCTGCGCGCCGAAGACCGCGTGGCCACCGCCGCTTTCGACGAGATCTGGATCCTCATTGCCAACGTGCCCAACGAAGCCGTCGCCACCACCGTGGCCACCGCCTTCCGCGAAGCACTGTACGTGCCCATCCACATCCCGCTGCAGAATTCGCAGACCCTCACCGCCCAGCTGCAGCCCATCATCGGTGGCGCCTGGAGCCGCAGCAGCACCGTCAGCATCGGCGGCCTGCTGCAGGGTGCCTGGGATGCGCGCCAGCTGGCTGCCGAGCGCGAGGAACGGCTGCTGGTGCAATGCATCGGTGCCGACGACAACGCCGCACGCATGGCCGAGATCGAGACCGCCCTGCGCCGTCACCTCTTCAGCAACGACCTGGAAGTCCATTTCCAGCCGCAGATCGACCTGGCCACCAACCAGTGTCACGCCGCCGAGGCGCTGATCCGCTGGCCGCGCAACCACCCGCTGCAGGTCAGCCCCGCCATGATCGCCTCCATCTGCGACGACCGCGGCATGATCGGCCAGCTCACCCAGTTCGTCATCAACACCGTGCTGCGCCAGCAGATGCTGTGGCAGGCCCAGGGCATCGACCTCAGCATCGGCATCAACCTCTCGGCCAAGACAGCCAACGACCCCGGCTTTGCCGCCCAGGTGGCCCAGGCCTGCGAGACCTGGAGCCTGTCGCCCACCCGACTGCTGTTCGAGCTGACCGAAGACTCGATCGTGCGCAACGAACGCGCCACCATCGAGTGCATGCACGCGCTGCGCAACATCGGCTGCGAACTGTCCATCGACGATTTCGGCACCGGCTACTCGTCGTTCGCCTACCTGCGCCAGTTCCCCGTGCATGAACTGAAGCTCGACCGCGTGTTCATCCAGAACCTGGTCAACGACCGGGGCGATCAGCAGATCGTCAAGGCGCTGATCGATCTGGCCCACGCCTTCGACCTGCGTGCACTGGCCGAAGGGGTCGACGACCCGGCCGCCGTCCACATGCTGCGCGAATTCGGCTGCGACCGCGTGCAGGGCTTCCTGTACGCCCGCGCCCTGCCCGCCGAAGAGCTGATCCCCTGGATCCAGCGCTTCAATCAGGGCGAGGCCATGGCCACGATACAGCGCGACGGCGTCAGCAGCATCGACAGCGGCATGTCCCAGACATCCGGCGCCCACGAGCTGGTCTCGGCCTGATCGTAGGCCACCCCCGCGCTGCCGGTCGTGCGGAACGCCGGCAGCGCCAGCGTGCGGTCATAGAAGCCGCCGCCATACCCCAGCCGGTAGGGATGGCCGTCCAGCACCCGGAAGCCCACGCACGGAATCACCAGCACATCGGGCACCACCGTCCTGTCCGTATCGGGCACCTGCACCCCGAAGGCTGCCGTGCGCAACGGGGCCTCGGCATCCCACACCCGGAACGTCAGCGGCTCGTTCTTGCCCGTCACCACCGGCAATGCCAGTCGCCGCCCCTGCGCCCGCCACTGCGCATAGCAGGCAGAAAGATCGGGTTCACCCCGGATCGGAAGATAAACGCCGATATTGTCCGCACTTTGCAACAGATCGGCCCGCAGCAATTGCTGGCACAGTAAGGTGTCGAGATGCTCGCGCCCAGCCTGCGCCATGTCCGAGCGCAAGGCCAGAAGCTGCTGCCGCAGCGCCTTGCGTGCTATGCTGGATCCGGAAGATTTATCCACATGAACATTGTAAACACGGTGCGCGGCCAGCCCCTGGCGCGCAAGACCTTTGCCCTGTCCCTGCTGGCTGCCCTCTGCACGTTGCACGCACGCATCGCGCTGCCCGACACACCGCCCAGCACCACCCCGGCATCCGTTTCCGAAGCCGCCCCGGACCTCACCCCGCTGACCTCGGCCACCAGTGCCCCCACCCCATCCGACGACAGTGCCGGCACGCTGGGTGCCAGCACCCTACAGCCCGGCGTCTCCAGCATCCTGGCGCGGCTGTCACCCGCCATCGTCTACGTCCCGCCCGTCGTCACCGACCCCGTGGACCTGGCCGTCCTGGACGCCCGCAAGGCCATGCAGGCCAACAACCTGGCCGCCTTCGACACGGCGGCAGCCCTCATTCCGCGCGGCCACGCCCTGTCCAGCTACCTCGACTACTGGCGCCTTCGCATCCGTCTGGCCGCCAGCGACACCACCGATGCCGAGTACCTGGCCATCAGCGCCGACGCCCGCGCCTACCTGAAGCAGTTCCCCCGCACCCTCACGGCCGACCTGCTGCGCCGCGACTGGATGCTGGCCGCCGGCCGCCGCCAGGACTGGGCCACCATCGACGCCCTCTACCCGGCCTGGACCCTGAAGGACGAAAGCGCCCCCGAATGCCTGGCCAGCCTCTCGGCCCTGTCCCGCCTCGAAGAAGGCAGACATCCGGGCGCTGCCACCCTGCGGCACGCCACCGGCCTGCTGCTGCAGCCCCAGGCCCTCAACAGCAGCTGCACCACCCTGCTGCAGACCCTGGCCGAACACGGATGGCTCACCCCGGCCCAGCGCCAGCAGCGCCTGAACCTGGCCCTGGAAATCAACAACCCCGCCGAGATCCGCCAGGCCGTCGCCCTGCTGCCGCAGCCCCCCGACGCCAAGGCCCTGGATCTGGCCCTGAACAAGCCCGCCCAGCTGCTGAACGCCACCGCCCTCCTGGTGCCCGCGGCCAAGGCCCCCCTGCGCAGCGCAGCCATCACTCAACCCGGCATCCGGCCTGCCAGCCATCGCAACCAGACGTCTGCCCATCTCATCCCTGCCGACGGCCGCCAGCGCGCCACCGTGCTGACCGTCGCACAGCGTGAGGCCCATCCTCGAAGCAGCACCGCCCGCAAGAGCACCAACGCCGCCAAGGCCGCCAGCCGGACAAAAGCCTTCCTGGCCACCACCGGCAGCAAGGGCACCATCTCCCGCACACACAAGGCAGCCACCGGCAAGGCAACCCACAAGACCACCCAGGCTGCCGCGCAGAAATCCGGCGCCCACCGCAAGGCAGGCGCCGCGGCCGCCACCGCAGCAGCGGCCGTCACCATCCTCGTCACCGTCGCCGTGGTCGCTCTGGCCTGCTACCTGGCCGGGACCCCCTCAGCCGCCCCGAGGGGCGCTCAGCGCCAGCAGGCCTCTACCGCCTCGACCGCCC
>CALIXC010000076.1 GCA_938046755.1 uncultured Lautropia sp.
GGTGGTCATGCGTCGTGCTCCTCGAGGTCTCGAGGGTCGTCGGGCATGAGGATGGGGGCGTAGACGGCGATGGTGGCCGGGGTTGTGGTGAAGGTAGGGGCGCCGTGGGTGAGGGTATGGAGTGCGGCTGTGGCTATTCGTGGGAGCTCGTCGGCGGGTAGGTCGGCGGCGGCGAGTGTCTCGATGCGGTCTGCGGTGTGGAGGTTGATGGTGCCGATGCGGCGGCGGATGCCTTCGGGGGCGTTGTCGTCCTCGACGTAGCGGATGGGCTGGGTGTCCCGCTCGATGGTGATGGCGGGCGTTGCCAGGGCGTGGGCAAGGTCGTCACGGGTGGTGGTGTCGACGGTCAGGCCGATAGCCGGCGCGACCACGTGGCACGTGGGGCGGAGAGTGGTGGGGCCTGCGGTGGCTGGTGGCCTTGGAGCGGCTGTGGGGAGGTCGAACATGGGTACGTCCTCCCATGGGGCGGAGGCTGGTCTGCGGCGTCTCATAAGGTCGCCATCTCCTGGTGGGTGGTTGCTGCTGGCTGCGTGGCGGCGGTGAGTGCTTCGAGCTCTTCGTCGAGGCGGGCGGTAGCCGGGATGGCGACACCGATGACCTGGCAGTCCTGGTGGTCTAGGTGTGGGCACTGCATGGCGACTGTCGTCCACTGGTCGGCGTGGGCGGCGACGTCGAAGGCGCATGCGGCGATGGCGGGCAGGTCGGAGATCAGTAGGTCGGGGGCGACGCGCAGGAGGACTGCGTGGCCGTGCTGGATGTGGATGGTGGAGACGTCACGGAGCGCTCGCTGCTTGTGGTTGGGGAGCTCGTCGAGGAAGTACTCGGTGCTCTGCTGGCGCACGCCGAACTTGATGCCGAGGGCGTCGAGCGTGGCCATGCTGTCACCGGAGGGGCAGGCGGTGGTGGGGGTGGCGTAGTAGTGCAGGCTCATAGGGGTTGCCTCCTGGTGCGGGTTGAGGGGTTCTCCAAAGCGGGTGGGGATGGGGTGGTTGGGAACTCCGTGGGTGCCGGCCGTCGGGCCGGAGTGTTCAGCCCTGCTGCTCGCGGTTGGGGCCGCGAGCGCGGGGGTGGTGAGGGTCATCGTGGTGTCCACGTCCCTGCGGTCTGGTAGGCCTCGAGGGCGCGGGTGTAGGTATCCAGGGCTGTGCGTAGGTGCTGGGCTGCCTCGGGTGAGTCGATGACGACGTCGGGGATCACGAGAACGGGGGCGTCGAGGTTGCAGATCGCGGTGATTCTCACGGGTGTGTTGACGCCGGTGCCGGGGACGGGGCCGAGGTCGACGATGTGCTGGCCGGGGAGGCAGGCGGTGGGGTGGCACCACGGCAGGTGGCCGGTGGGGGATGAAGCCGTTGGCGTGGGCTCGGCGTCGTCGGGGTTGCCCCATCGTCCGCAGCCGTGGTCGTCGTTCGTGGTCACAGAGCTCGTCGTGGCCACAGGCGAGTCAAGTCGTCCTGAACCGGCGAGGACGTCCGGGCGGGCGCCCGTGGGGTGGGAGTAGCTGGGTGTGCTGGCGGGGGAGCAGATGGTTGGGGGTAGCATTGTGGTGATCCGATCTACTGGCTTGGGTCAGGCCCCCGCGTTGCTGACTGGCGCGGGGGTCGTCTTGTTGGTTGTCCTGCTGCGGCGTCGGCTGCGGTGCGAGCGCGGGACGGCTGCGGCGGTGGGTTCTGGTGCTGTGCGGCCGTGGTTGAGGCGGGCGCGGATGGTGTCGAAGCCGGTGCGGCGGATCCGCCAGTGGCCGTTGTCGGGCAGCTGGTAGGCGGGGAGGAGCCCGGTGCGGCACATGGCTTCTACGGCTTGGCGGTTGGTGCGCATGATGCGGGCGGCCTCGGCGGTGGCGATGTTGCCGGCCACGACCTGCAGGTCGGGGTAGTGGCGCTTGATCTCACGCACGCGCTCGATGACGCCGCGCGAGTGACCGTGGGCGGTGTCAACCACCACCACGTCCACGCCGGCAGCCACCAGGCGCTCGAGCCGTTCATGGCTGTCGCCACCGGTGCCGATGGCGGCCCCGACGCGCAGCTTGCCGACACTGTCCTTGGAGGATTCGGGGTGGGTGTCGGCCTTCAGGATGTCCTTGACAGTCATGAGACCGCGCAGCTCGAAGGCGTCGTTGACGACCAGCACGCGCTCAAGACGGTGCTTGTGCATGAGCTTCTGGGCGTCATCCAGGCTGGAGCCCTCGGGCACGGTGATGAGCCGCTCGCGCGGGGTCATGATGTTGCGCACCGGCTGGTCGAGTTCGGACTCGAAGCGCAGGTCACGGTTGGTGACGATGCCGACCACCTTCTTGCTGCCGCCCTCGACCACGGGCAGGCCGGAGATGCGGTGCTCGCGGGTGATGGCGATGACCTCGCGCACAGTCATCTCGGGGGTGATGGTGATGGGGTCGCCCACCACGCCGGACTCGTAGCGTTTGACGGCCAGGACCTCGGCAGCCTGCAGCTCGGGCTTGAGGTTCTTGTGGATGATGCCGATGCCGCCCAGCTGGGCCATGACGATGGCCATGCCGCTTTCGGTGACGGTATCCATCGCCGCCGAGACGAGCGGGATGTTGAGGCTAATTTTCCGGGTCAGGCGCGTACGCAGGGATGCGTCGCGGGGAATGAAGTCTGAATAAGCGGGGACGAGCAGGACGTCGTCGAATGTCAGTGCCTTCTTGGCTATCCGCATTGCTGTTTTTATCCGCAAAGCGGCATGATAACAAATTATCCCTCGGCCCGGCGCGTCGTGGCGCGGATCTGACGATCAGCCACGCTTCGTCGGCCCCAGCGGCCGTCGGTCCGCTCGGCGCGACTTTTTGCCACCCGGGCAAAGCGTGCCGCCTTCGCGTCAGCCAGGATCGGGCACAGCACTTCCACCCGGTCGTCAGGCCGCAGCGGATCATCCAGCCAGGCACGGCGGCCGAAACGGGACAGGCCCAGGACCTTGGCCTCGATGGCCTGAACAAGGTTGCACGGCTCGTCGCCTCCAGGGCATGCGCGCTCCAGGCTGGCATCATCATCTACCCGAGGTGTCGGATGCTGCGCGGCTGGCGATGTTCCAGGCACAAGCGGGGTCTGCAGGGCCGACGCGGCCGCTGCCCGTTGCAGCAACTGCCGGATGGTGGTGCCCGGAGGTACACGGTGCAGGGTCCGCACCAGCGCGTACCGTACCGGCTGGGCGGCCTCCTCGGGATTGGCAGCCTCTGGACTGGTGGTCTCGGGATTGGTGACCTCGGGGCTCGTGGCTTCGGGGGCCGCGGCTTCCGGGTACTGGATGACCAGCTCCACCATCAGGGCTGCCGCAGAGCTCTCCGATACCAGCTGGCCCGAGGGGGCGGACGGCGGATCCTGCGGAGCCTGCCGGTGTGCGCCAGGGGTCATGATGCCCCGAAGCCCGGGCCGTAGCGGCGCTCGGCCTCCTTCACGAAGGCATCGACCAGGGTGTTGGCGATGTGGCCAAAGACGGGGTTGAGCACCCGCGCGATGAGGCCGCTGCCCACTTCATAGTCCAGCTCCAGGTCGATGCGACAGGCATCCTCGGCCAGCGGCTTGAAGGTCCAGCCACCCTGCAGGCGGGAGAACGGACCGTCCTTCAGGCGCAGCCGGATGCTGGTGGGGCGCTGGTGGACGTTCTCGGTGGAGAAGGTCTGGCGGATGCCACGAAAGTCGATGGTGATGGCGGCCGACATGCCCTCGTCGGTGCGCGACAGCAGCTGCGTGCCTCCACACCAGGGCAGAAAACCGGGATAATCCTCTACCCGCTCGACCAGGTCGAACATGGCCTGCGCCGAATAAGGCACCAGGGCGGACTTGCGGATCACGGGCATGGCTGGCCCCCGAACACGGATGGGATCCTCTCGGACGGGATCCTTTCAACAGGCACAATATCGACCATGTCGACCATTACAGAAAACCGGAAAGCCGGGTTCAATTATTTCATCGAGGAACGGATCGAGGCCGGGCTGGCGCTGGAAGGCTGGGAGGTGAAGGCCATCCGGGCCGGCCGGGTGCAGATCCAGGAAGCGTATGTGATTGTAAGGCGCGCGGAGATCTTCCTGATCGGTGCGCACATCACGCCGCTGATCACCGCCTCCACCCACGTCAAGCCGGATGTTACCCGCAACCGCAAGCTCCTGTTGCACAGCGCCGAGATCGCCCGGCTGATCGGCAAGGTGGAGCGTGCCGGCTATTCGCTGGTGCCGCTGGACCTTCACTACACGCGTGGCCGAGTGAAGCTGGCGCTGGGGCTGGCCAAGGGCAAGAAGCAGTTCGACAAGCGCGCCACCGAGCGCGAGAAGGACTGGCAGCGTGAGCGTTCGCGGCTGATGAAGAACAACAACCGCTGAGCCCGCCGACGCAGTACCAGGGGTGATCCCACACAGCCCACGTCATCTCTGGGGGGCGCTGCTGCGCCGATTGCGATAATCTGTCAAAGAGGCCCGACGCTGTTCGGGTCAATGGGGTCCGACATTCGTTTTTCCCAGGCCGACAGATATATGGCGAAGAAGAAGAGCGACAGGTTCACCCTTCGGACATGGGTGAGCAAATCCATGGGCTTCCGCACCAAGGAAGCCGCCCCGAAAGGCGATCGCACGGGCGCCGAGAGCCTTTCTATGCCTGTGGGTGCGGAAGGTGCCGATTTTCCGCCGACCTGCTGCGGCGCGTCCGGCACCGACACCCTGCCCCCCTACACGACGCGCGGCATCAACGCCTTTCCTGCCACCAAAGGATCGGACGACCGTGCCACCAGGGATGGCCGTCACGAAGTGGTCGTCGCCCGGGCGATCCATGGCGAGACATCGCCTACCATGACGGACGGCAACGCCAGCCTTCCCCCCAGGGAAGCGGTTCCGAGCAATGGCCTGTTCACCATCGGAACGGTCCCGGGCGGTCTGCCACCTACCGACCGGACAGGCCCCCATGACGATCCGGAGCCTGCGAGGACACTCCAGGACAACGCTCCGTCGGATGCTCTGGCGGATAACCCCGTGAAGACGGGCAATGGCATGCCGCCATCGTCAGACGCTCTGATCGCTGTCTCCGAGAAGAAGGCCAGGAAAGCCGCCAAGAAAGCCGCCAAGCTGAGGGCCTTGAAGGAAGAGTTGGCCCGGGAAGCCGGCGCCGCCGCGCCCCCTGCCCCGCTGGGCACCGCCAAGGGCGTGGAAACGATGTTCCGCAACGCCTTCCGGACCGAGATGGAGCTGCTGGCGCTGGCGGCCACCAAGGCCAACATCATGATCTCGCTCAACGGCTTCATCGTGTCAGCACTGATGGTGTCGGGGGCCTTCATCTTCTCGTCGTCGCCCGAGTTCCTGGCACCCGCCGGCATCTTCATGCTCACGGCGGCAGCATCGATCGTCTGCGCGCTGCTGTCGGCCTCGCCCGAGCGGGTGGGGCGGCTGCAGGAGACTTGGCGATGGCTGAAGGATGTCTGCCGGCGTAAGGCCAGGCTGCGCGACTTCAAGACCCGAGTGTCGCACAACCCCACCGTCCATTTCTTTGGCGACTCCCCCAACATCCTGATCTACGAGGATCGCGCCAAGATCCCCAAGGACCGCTACTGGCAGATGATGCAGGACATCATGAACGACCGGGAGCAGATCTATTACCGGATGAGCGAGGAACTGTACTGGCTGGGGCTGATGGCCGACAAGCAGTTCAAGTTCCTGCACATGTCCTACGTTGTGTTCCGCTGGGGACTTCTGGCCTCGGTCATCGCCTTCACGGCCGTGAAGACGCTGCCCAGCGTGATTCCGGCCATGCAGGCGCAGAAGCAGGCCGCCCATCTGCAGACGCTGGGCATCAACGTGTTCAAGAGCCTGTACGAACCCTCGGCGGTGCAGCAGCTGCCCGACGGACGCATCCTGGTGGTGGAGGACGAGCCCACGCGCGCGGCCAGCATCCTCACCATCGAGCCTGACGGCTCGCTGACGGAGGACGAGGCGCTGGATACGCGCATCATCCGCGACTTCCGTCGCAAGCTGAACGACCTGGAAGCGCTGACCCGCGACTCGGATGGCTACATCTACGCCATCACCTCGCATTCGCCCAATCGCAACGGCCAGCGCCGCCCGGACCGCGAGCACTTCCTGCGCTTCCGGATCCAGGGCTCCGACATCCAGCAGCTGGAGTCGTACAGCGGGCTGATCGACGATCTGAAGAACTCGTCTGAACTGAAGGAGCTGATCAAGGCCAGGACCGGCACGGAACTGGATTTCCGCAACACCAACATCGAGGGCCTGGCCTTCGACCCGCGCAAGAACCGGCTGATGCTGGGTTTCCGGGATCCGGAGTTCAACGAACTGGCGCTGGTCGTCTCCATCGACAACCCGAAGGACATGTTCGAGAAGCGCGTTCCGCCGCACTTCGTGTCGGTCGCCTTCCTGGACATCAAGGGGGGCGGCATCCGTTCGATGAACTATGACCCGGTGCTCAAGAGCTTCATCCTGGCCAACGAGGTGAAGGATGACGATGGAACGAAGTTCTCGCAACTGTGGACCTGGAGCGGCAACCCGAACGATGCGCCCAAGGCCATCCCGCTGCCCAACCTGCGCTATCTCAGCAACGTGGAGGCCGTCGATTCGGTGGTGATCAACGGTCAGCACCGGCTGCTGCTGATGGGCGACGAAGGAGATGCCAAGAAGAACCTGCCGGCCAAGTACATGGTGGTGGACTACAGCGATCTGTGACGGTCCAAGGGCCGCAGCACGCGATTCGATGTGGTGCGGCCCTACTCTGAAGAAGCCCTCAGCGACCGGCTAGGAGGATCATCTGGGCGATGATGTCGGTGGCCGCTGCCACCAGCACGAAGTCGCTCCCCAAGCGGACTCAGGATCATTCAGTAAATGGATTCAGCAACGGCACCGATGTTTCGGTGAAATCCGAAACATTGCGGGTCACCAGCGTCAGGCCGTTGACCCAGGCCGTGGCCGCAATCAGCTTGTCGATGGCATGCTCGTGATGGGGAACGCGTAAGCGTCCCCAGAGCAAGGCGGCCTCGGTATCGATGGGCAGGATGCGGTCGTGGTATTCCTCCACGATCAACGTGAGCCAGTCATCAAGCAGCCGGGACTGGATGTGGTCTCCTCGGTGCCGGATGAGATCCGCCCCACGCCGCAGCTCACCCAGGGTGATGACGGACAGGTAGAGTGCGCTTCCCTGCTCGGAAGCCTCCCGGAAGAAGGCCTGAACGCCTGCGTTGGCCCGCCTGCCCTTGCGGGCCTCGCTGATGACGTTGGTGTCAATCAAATACATGGGCGGACTGCTCGTCGTCCTGTTGACGCTCGAAGTCTGAATCCAGGCCAACATCCGGCATGCTGGCCAGAATTTCCGCCAGTGATTTCCTGGGCGGCCGCTGGAGGGTTTCCAGCAGGATGGCACGATGCTCTGCCTCGGCACTGCGGCCATTGGCGGCCGCACGCTGTTTCAGGGCATGTACCAGGGATTCATCCAGTCCACGGACCAGCAGGCTCGTCATGATCATCTCCAGGCTGCCAAGTTGCTATCCATGATAGCAACTTATGCCTTGCCACTGCCCCCGGTGCCCTGCACGGTCTTCATGGCAGTGGCGATGAGGCCGGCCACATCGCCGAGGTTGGCGGGCACGATCATGGTGTTGTTGGTGCGGGCCAGTTGGGCGAAGGCCTCGACGTACTGCTCGGCCACGCGCAGGTTGACGGCGGTGTCGCCGCCGGGAAGCTGGGCGGCGTTGCCCACGCGCTCGATGGCCTGGGCGGTGGCTTCGGCGATGGCGGAGATGGAGGCGGCTTCACCCTGGGCGCGGTTGATGGCGGCCTGGCGCTCACCCTCGGAGCGCTGGATGGCGGCTTCACGTTCGCCGGAGGCGATGTTGATCTGTTCCTGCCGGCGGCCTTCGGAGGCGGCAATGACGGCACGTTTTTCCCGCTCGGCGGTGATCTGGGCCTGCATGGCGCGCAGGATCTCGGCGGGCGGGGTCAAGTCCTTGATTTCGTAGCGCAGCACCTTGACGCCCCAGTTGGTGGCGGCTTCGTCCAGCACGCTGACGACGGCCAGGTTGATGGCCTCGCGTTCCTCGAAGGTCTTGTCCAGTTCCATGCGGCCGATGACGGAGCGCAGCGAGGTCTGGGCCAGCTGGGTGATGGCGTCGATGTAGTTGCTGGAGCCGTAGGAGGCGCGCATGGGGTCGGTGACCTGGAAGTACAGCACGCCGTCGACCTGCAGCTGGGTGTTGTCACGGGTGATGCAGACCTGGCTGGGCACATCCAGCGGGAACTCCTTCAGCTCATGCTTGTAGGCCACGCGGTCGATGAAGGGCACGATGATGTTGAGACCCGGCATCAGGATGCGGTCGAACTTGCCCAGCCGCTCGACGACCCAGGCGTGCTGCTGGGGCACGATCTTGAGGGTCTTGACAGCAAAGACGATGGCCAGGACCAGGATGGCGATGGAGACGGTGGTAACAGGTGGCATCGACGGTCACTCCTGAAGGATGGGTAGAGAATGCAGGCAGGATAGGCGTTCTGCCCGGGCACCGCGTGTTTCGCGCGATTGCCGGCTGACCCGGGCGGTACTTCGGCAGCGTGGCGGGTGTCGCTGGCGCAGGCTTGCCCGGCCCAGGCCACCGTCACGCCATGAGGGGCTGGCAGAGGGACTAGACGACGGCCACCGGCGCGGGGGCATTGCCCGCGGCGTGCGCCAGCTCGACCGGGATCAGCACGAGGCGGCTGCCGGCGATGGCGTGGATGCGGTGGGTGCCGATGCGGCGCGGGTAGCCGGACAGCAGTTCGGCCTGCCAGATGGTGCCACGATAGTTGATGCGAGTCTGGCCGCTGTCTTCCCAGCCTTCGACGGTGACGGTCTGACCGATATCGAGATTGAGGTCGGGGTTGCGCTCGGGCGCCTGCTGCGACGGAGCGATGGGCCGGAGGTAGCGCACCAGACCTGCCCCTAGGGCACTGGCGACGGCGGCCACCAGCAGCTGGATGCTGAACGTGGCGCCCACCCAGGCGGACAGGCCCGCCAAGGCCAAGGCCACAGCTATGACCAGCAGGTAGAAGGAGCCGACGAACAGTTCGGTGATGCCGAGCACCACGGCGAGGATCCACCAGCCATACTGTGTTGCCATATCTGCCATCTGCGCCTCCATCTGCCTTGCCCCGGGGATGTTCCGGGCCCCTGCCATGCGGATGCGGTCTCTGCGTAGATGCGCGCAGATGAGGTCCGTTCATGGGTAAAGCGGCCGGAAGAGCCTTCCGGGGCCTTGGTTTTCATTTTGGGACACTTTTACTGAGTGTCAAGGCAAAGCCGCACAAACGGCTTTCCGGGGTGGAAATTTGGCGACAATGCGCAGACTGTCCGAAGAAATGTGCATGCTGCGGCCACAAAAAACGCCACCCGAAGGCGGCGTTTTCGTAGCCGGCGCGATGCACGACCTTTCGGTCAACTCCGAAGCAGCACCGTGCCGAGACGGCCCAAAGCCCTGGTCGATGGCGCAATGCGTGCCCGGCCGCCAAGGCGACCGAGCAGCTGGAGCGTTTACTTCCCTGCCCTGGCCCCGAGCCGCTGCCAGGTGGAGACGACGGTGTCAGGGTTGAGCGAGATGGACGTGATGCCCTGGTCGACCAGCCATTCGGCAAAGTCCGGATGGTCGGACGGGCCCTGGCCGCAGATGCCAACATACTTGCTAGCCTTGCGGCAGGCCTCAATGGCACGGGCCAGCAGCGCCTTGACGGCAGCGTCGCGCTCGTCGAAGCCTTCGGCCACCAGACCCGAATCACGGTCCAGACCCAGGGTGAGTTGGGTCATGTCGTTGGAGCCGATGGAGAAGCCGTCGAAGTACTGGAGGAATTCCTCGGCCAGCAGGGCGTTGGAGGGGATCTCGCACATCATGATGATGCGTAGTGCGCCGGTGCCATCGGGCGCTCCGCCCTCGCCCCGCTTCAGACCATGGCTGGCCAGCAGCTCGATGACACGCGCGCCTTCCTTGACGGTGCGCACGAAGGGGATCATCAGCTGGACGTTGGTCAGGCCCATGTCCTCGCGCACGCGTTTCATGGCCTTGCATTCCATCTCGAAGCAGTCGGAGAAGGTATCCGACACGTAGCGCGATGCGCCCCGGAAGCCCAGCATGGGATTCTCTTCCTCGGGCTCATAGCGCGAGCCGCCGATGAGCTTGCGGTACTCGTTGCTCTTGAAGTCGGACAGACGCACGATGACCGGCTTGGGCCAGAAGGCAGCGGCGATGGTGGCCACGCCTTCGGCCAGCTTCTCGACGTAGAAAGCACGCGGGCTGGCGTAGCCGCGAGCCACGCTCTCGACGGCCTGCTTGAGGTCGGCATCGACGGCCGGGTAGTCGAGAATGGCACGCGGGTGGATGCCGATGTTGTTGTTGATGACGAACTCCAGCCGGGCCAGGCCCACGCCGTCGCAGGGCAGCGCCGCAAACTCGAAAGCGAGCTGCGGGTTGCCGACGTTCATCATGATCTTGGTGTCGATCTTCGGCATGGTGCCGGTCTGGACATCGGTGACTTCGGTCTCGAGCTGGCCGTCGTAGACGTAGCCGGTGTCGCCCTGGGCGCACGAGACGGTGACGAGCCGGCCGTCAGCCAGCATGTCGGTGGCGTTGCCGCAGCCGACGACGGCAGGAATGCCCAGCTCACGCGCGATGATGGCGGCATGGCAGGTGCGCCCGCCCCGGTTGGTGACGATGGCCGAGGCACGCTTCATGACCGGTTCCCAGTTGGGGTCGGTCATGTCGGTGACAAGGACGTCACCGGCCTGCACGCGGCTCATTTCAGAGGCGTCACCCACCAGGCGCACGCGGCCGGTGCCGATCTTCTGACCGATGGCCCGGCCGGAGATCAGCACGTCGGAGCTGCTCTTGAGGACGAAGCGCTGCTGCTTGCGGTCCTTGCTCTGCGACTTGACCGTCTCGGGCCGCGCCTGCAGGATGAAGAGCTTGCCATCGATGCCGTCCTTGCCCCACTCAATGTCCATGGGACGGCCATAGTGCTTCTCAATGATGGTGGCGTAGCGGGCCAGCTGGGCGACCTCCTCGTCGGAGATGGAGAAGCGGGCACGCTGCTCGGCCGGGGTGTCGACGGTGCGCACGGTACGGCCCTCAGAGGCGGCATCCTCAAACTCCATCTTGATGAGCTTGGAGCCCAGGTGACGGCTGATGATGGGGTACTTGCCAGCAGTCAGCATGGGCTTGTGGACGTAGAACTCGTCCGGGTTGACGGCCCCCTGCACGACGGTCTCGCCCAGGCCCCAGCTGCTGGTGATGAACACCACGTCCTCGAAACCGGACTCGGTGTCGATGGTGAACATCACGCCCGAAGCGCCCAGATCGCTGCGGCACATGCGCTGGATGCCGGCCGACAGGGCCACGCCCTCGTGGGCAAAGCCCTTGTGGACGCGGTAGGAGATGGCGCGGTCGTTGTAGAGCGAGGCAAAGACCTCGCGGATGCGGTCCAGGATGGCATCGATGCCGACGACGTTGAGGACGGTCTCCTGCTGGCCGGCGAAGGAAGCATCGGGCAGGTCCTCGGCGGTGGCGCTGGAGCGCACGGCGAACGAGACGCCGGCCGGGGAATCCTTCGTGAGGCGGGCGAAGTGCTCGCGGATGGCCTTTTCGAGATCGGGCGGGAAGGCGGCCTCACTCACCCAGCTGCGGATCTCGGCACCGGCCTGGGCCAGGGCCTTCACGTCGTCGGTGTTGAGGGTGGCCAGCCGGGCGTTGATGCGCTCGGTGAGGCGGTTGTGATCGAGGAAGTCCCGGAAGGCGGCTGCAGTGGTGGCAAAGCCACCAGGCACCTGGACGCCCGATACGGAGAGCTGGCTGATCAGCTCACCCAGAGAGGCATTCTTGCCGCCCACGACCTCGACATCGGTCATGCGCAGATCTTCGAACGGGATGACGAGTCGTCCTGTGTGCGTGTTGCTCATGGTTGAAGTACCGGATGGTTGAGAATTCTGATGTCCTATATTCTAGGGCTTGTCCTTTTCCGGCATGTTTCCTCGTTCATACTTCCATGTCTGCCACCTTAACTTCCACGCCCCAGGGCCATGAACGGACGGCCTACTTCATTTCCGACGGCACCGGCATCACCTCCGAGACCGTGGCGATGTCGCTGCTGAGTCAGTTCGAAGGTCTGAAGACGCGCAACGTGCGCCTACCCTTCATCGACAGCGAAGCCAAGGCCCATGAAGCCGTGGCGCGCATCAACCTGGCAGCACAGAGCGACGGGCGCCGGCCGCTGGTGTTCTCGACGCTGGCCATCCCGGCGATCAGTGGGATCGTGCAGACGGCCAACGCGTGCTATCTGGACCTGATCGGCACCTTCGTGTCCAGCCTGGAAACGGAGCTGAGGCGCGAGGCCTCACGCGGGGTGGGTCAGTTCCACCGCATCAAGAGCCCGGACGAATACCAGGCCCGGATCGACGCGATCAACTTCTCGCTGTCGCACGACGACGGCCAGCAGCATGCGGAGCTGGGCACGGCGGACGTGATCCTGGTGGGGGTGTCGCGCTGCGGCAAAACGCCCACCAGTCTGTACCTGTCCATTCAGCATGGCATCAAGGCGGCCAACTACCCCCTCATCCCCGAGGACTTCGAGCGGATGCGGCTGCCGGAGGTGCTCTACCAGTACCGTCACAAGCTGTTCGGGCTGACCATCTCGCCGGAGCGACTGCACGAGGTCCGCAGCGAGCGCCGGCCCGACAGCCGCTATGCGGCGCTGGAGAACTGCCGTGACGAGGTGCGCCAGGCCGAGTCGATGATGCGTCGCGAGGGCATCTCGATGCTGTCAACGACCACGAAGTCGATCGAGGAAATTGCGGCGACGATCCTGACGGTGATCCAGCTGGACGAAGGCGGAAAGTAACCCCGCCCCCTCCTCTCCCGGCGCTGCTGCTCAGGCAGCGTCCACAGCCAAGGCCCCGTCAGGAAGCGCTGGCGAGCCGCTGGCGCCGCTGCTCGAACAGGCAGACGGCGGCGCTGGCGGCAACGTTGAGCGATTCGACCCCGGGATCCTGCGGGATGGTGAGCCGGCAGCCCAGCTGGGCCTGCAGTGCGGGATCGATGCCCTCGCCTTCGTTGCCGAAGACCCAGGCCAGCGGCCGTCGCAGGTCGGTGGCGTAGAGCGACTGTCCGTCCTGAAGGACGGTGCCTGCCAGGGACAGCTCGCCGACCCTTGCCTTCAGCTGATCGAGGGAGATGTTCTCGTGGATGTCCAGCACGAAGTGTCCGCCCATGCCGGCGCGCAGCACCTTGGGCGCCCAGCAGGCCGCCGTGCCAGCCGTGGTGAGCACGGTACGAAGGCCGGCTGCGGCAGCCGTGCGCAGGATGGTGCCGACGTTGCCCGGGTCCTGGATGCGGTCGAGGATGACGAGGTCGTGGTCCGGACCGGAGGCCGGCGGCGCCGGTCGGGGCGTCTCGACCACGGCCAGCAAAGGTGACGGCGACGGCATGATGTCGAGCTGATCGAACAGCCTGTCGTCGAGCACCAGCCAGCTGGCCTGGGCCGCCAGGGCGGCCATCTCGGGATTTCCATCCATGCCGGCGGCGTCGCCGGGCGGGGTGTGTGCGCCCTGCTGCCGTTGCGGCGACACGCGCTGCCATGGGGAGGCGGACGGGGATCGATCCTGTTCCCGCCGGGAGGCCGAGGGAGAGGCTTCGCCGCCCTGGCCCAGCTGCTGGAACGTGCGCCGGGGCAGGACCAGTTGCAGGACGGGCCGACCGCCGGCCAGCCAGGATTCCAGCAGATGCCAGCCTTCCAGAACAGTCTGACCGCTTCGACGACGCTCACGGCCGGATTCGAGCAGCTCACGCAGGTGACGCAGACGCGGATTAGCGGTAGACTCGATCTCGACGGGGCTGTGGCGAAGCGTCTGGCGGGCGGACGCCAGCAAAGGGATGGGATCGGACATGATGGGCAGAGGGTTCAGTGACCGGCCAGCACGCGGGCCACGGGGGCGAAGCTGCGGCGGTGGATCTCGCAGGGGCCGTGCTCGCGCAGGGCTGCCATGTGCACCGCCGTGCCATAGCCCATGTGCCGCTCGAAGCCGTAGGCGGGAAACTGCTCGGCATACTGCAGCATCAGGTGGTCGCGGACGGTCTTGGCCAGGATGGAGGCGGCAGCAATGGCCGGATCCTGGTCGTCACCGCCGATGACGGTCTCGACGCGCAGGCCTTCCAGCTTGGGGGCGCGGTTGCCGTCGATGCGGACATGACGGGGCTGGGGTTGAAGACCCTGGATGGCGCGGGTCATGGCCAGCAGGGTGGCGTGCAGGATGTTGAGGCGGTCGATCTCTTCGACGCTGGCGCTGGCCACCGCAAATGCCAGGGCCTTGTCGCGGATCTCGTCAGCCAAGGCTTCCCGGCGGCGGGCGCTGAGCTTCTTCGAGTCCCGCAGGCCCTCGATGGGATGATCGGGCGAGAGGATGACGGCCGCCGCCACGACCGGGCCAGCCAGCGGCCCTCGGCCGGCTTCATCGACGCCGGCGATGGTGGGATCGGCAGTGAACGGCAGGTCGGCAGTCATGGATCAGGGCGCTTCGAGGGGCCTTTCAGGCGCGGGACAGGTCGTCGAGCACGGTCTCGGCCACTCGACGGGCGCAGCCCTGGGCCAGCACGTGGTGCATCTCGGCAAAGCGAGCCACCAGACGCTCACGCCCGCCGGCATCGTCGTGCTGCCGGACCATGGCCTCAGCCAGCGCCTGGGGCGTGGCGGCGTCCTGAATGAACTCGGGCACCAGGAACTCGCCCGCCAGGATGTTGGGCAGGCCGAACCAGGGCTGATAGGCCTTGTTCTTCATCATCCGGTAGGACAGCGGGGCCAGCTGGTAGGCGATGACCATCGGGCGCTTGAAGAGCGCCGCCTCCAGCGTGGCGGTGCCGCTGGCGATCAGCGTCTGGTCGCAGGCCGCCAGCGCGGTATGCGACTGGCCGGACAGCAGCTGCAACGGCAGGGTACGCCAGGCGGGATCGGTATCGATGAGCGCGCGCAACTGGGCCAGACGGGCCTCACCGGCCGCAGGCAGGATGAAGTGCCAGTCCGGATGCTGCTGGTGCATCAGCACGGCGGCAGCCAGGAAGGTGGGCGCCAGGTGCTCGACCTCGGCCCGGCGGCTGCCGGGCATCAGCGCGATGACAGTGCCCTGTGCCGGCAGGCCCAGCACCTGGCGGGCAGCGGCCTGGTCGGGCTCGAAGGGGATCTGATCGGCCAGCGGGTGGCCGCAGTAGGTGGCGGGAATGCCCGCCTCGCGGTAGATGGCTTCCTCGAAGGGAAAGACCAGCAGCATGTGATCCACCGCCTGGCGGATCTTCTCGATGCGCTCACGCCGCCAGGCCCAGATGGAGGGACTGACGAAATGATAGGTGCGCACGCCGGCAGCCCGCAGCCGGGCTTCCAGCCCCAGATTGAAGTCAGGGGCGTCCACGCCGACGAAGGCCTGGGCAGGCCAGCTCAGCAGCCGCAGGCGGAGCTGGCGGCGTACCCACAGAAGGCGCGGCAGTGCCTTGAAAGCTTCGGCGTAGCCATGGACGGCCAGCCATTCGGAGGGCCACCAGACCTCGAAGCCCTCGGACTGCATGCGGGGGCCGCCAATGCCGGCGCAGACCGCGCGGTCCGTGCCGGACGACGGAGAATGCGCCCCTGCGCCCTCCTCCCTAGACGAAACGGCCCGGCCGCCTGGCTGGCTGGCTGAAGGCGTGGCGCTGGAAGCGCCCTGCCCACGCCAGCAGGCCAGCACGGAGGCCGCCAGC
>CALIXC010000077.1 GCA_938046755.1 uncultured Lautropia sp.
GAACGGTCAGGCCGAAGCGGGCCGGCGTGTCGATGGAATAGCCGAAGGCACCGGCACCGATGGCACGGTTGCGCCGCACCACGTGCCAGTCGCGCGGGACCGGCACGGGCCGATCGTAGGCGAGCGCCGCCAGGGGCTCCCGGGCCGAGGCGCGGTCGGGGCCCACACGCACGCCGCCCTGGGCCATGCGCACCACAGCCGCGCTCTTGAGAAGTCCCTGGCAATCGAGGATCCAGTCATAACGACGGCCGCGCAGTGTCTGCCAGAAGGCCCGCATGGCCGCCCGTGTCTCGGACTTGCCCAGCGACTTGCGCCAGCGCCGCCAGGACAGCGGAATGACCTCATCGACGGCCGGATTCATGGCCGGCAAGGCCGAAAAGGCCGATTCGACGACCCACTCGATGCGGGCATCCGGAAACTGTGCACGCAGGTCGGTGGCCAGGGGCTGGGCATGGACGACATCCCCCATGGAGGACATCTTGACGATCAGGATCCGGTTCATCGGCAACAGACAGCAGAAAAACAAGCAGCAGAAACTGAAACGCCGCACCAGCCCAGGGACCGGTGCGGCGTTTCAGATAAGAACGAATAACGTCAGAAAAGATCAGGCAAGACCAAGCTCTCGGAGCATGTTACGCTCTTCAATGGCCCGACGCGCCTCGCGCAGACGCTTGGCCTGCTCGGTGACGGCGATGTCCGCATAGTCTTCCGGGCGCGATTCGACGCGACCGGCACGCATACGGGCTGCATGCCGAGCCGTGACGATGGCGCTATGATGATGCGCGGTCATGGCTGAATTAGGTTTACGAGTCGATTTCATCCCTGAGTCCCGTTAAGCTAAGAATGAAAGGCGTGCTTCTTGCATCGGCAGGAAGGCGTTGTCGCTAGAACACAACAAAAACCCTTTGCTTGAGCAAACTTCCGAAACACGATGAGATTGAATAGTATAACACACCGCCGCCTGTCGGTCGCCATCGTCCTTTTCTCCTGGGGCAGTGTCGGCGTGGCACTGTTCACACAGCACGTGATGGGCATGCAGCCCTGCCCTTGGTGTATCGCTCAACGCATCCTGTACCTGCTGTGTGGCGCGTTAGCCATACTGGCCACCCTGCCGCCCGTCGGACGCTCGGTGGGACGTATCATTGCCACGCTCTTCTCCGCGACCGGTATCGTGGCGGCTGGCGGCGCGTTCGTCACGGCGCTCTATCAGCATTTCGTGGCGGCTGCCTCCGGTTCCTGCGCCGTCACGGCAGCCGACCGTTTCCTGATGGAGACCGGCCTGGCCGACTGGCTGCCCGAAGTCTTCGAGCCCCGCGCCTCATGTGCCGAGGCGGACCAGGCGCTGATCGGACTGCCCTATTCGGTCTGGAGCGCCATGCTTGCCGTCATCCTGCTGGTGTTGGGCGGCTTGGCGCTTCGGGCATTGTGGCGATCACGCGCCCGATGACCGCAGCATGGCAGAATGCGAGCTGAAGGCCACGAAGCACAGCCTGCATTCCAGGGCCATTTTCCGGGCCCCGCATCCTTATCCATGACCCCCTCATCCTCTCCGAGCCCCTCGACGGCAAACGCCCCACTCGTCGCGCTGCTGGATCGCCACCCCCTGTTCTCGGGTCTTCCCCGGCCCGTTCTGCTGCAACTGGCCGAGAACGCCTGGCACCAGACGCTGAACGCGGGCGAGAGCGTCTTCCACGAGGGAGATGCCGCCACCCATTACCTGCTGGTGGAAAGCGGACAGCTGGAGATGGTGCGCTTCAGCCAGGAGGGTGACGAACACGTCTTCCAGTCTTTCGGCCCCAATTCGCTGGTGGCCGAGGCCGCCATGTTTATGCAGCATGGCCGCTACCCGATGAGCTCCCGCGCCGGCAGCGGGTCCGTGGGCATCTGGCGGCTGTCGGGCATCAGCCTGCGCGCCACCTGCGAGGCTCACCCTCCCCTGGCCACCCGGATGCTGCAGCGCTTCAGCCAGCGGCTCTACCACCGCGTCAACGAGGTGGAGTGGCTGACCAGCAGCACGGCCCAGCAGCGGCTGGCTGCCTATTTCGTGGCACTGCGCAAGCAGCAGGGAGACGAGCTGAACTTCCCCCAGAGCCAGCGCCATGTGGCCGCCCAGCTCGGCATCCGCCCCGAAACGCTGAACCGCCTGCTGGCGGACTGGCAGCAGCGCGGCTGGATCACGGGCTCACGCCGCAAGTGGCGTCTGTCCGAACCCGAGCCGCTCGTCCGCATGGCCGAGGGACGCGTGCGACCGTTCTAAGTCCTCCGTACACACGCACCCAGAGGCCGTCGGTGGGTATTCCCGATGGGCATTCCTGGGAGGCGTTCCTGGTAGGCAATCCTATTTCTTGCAGATAGGCGATGGGCCCTGGCCCGGCCCTGACAAGGCAACAGGGACCGAAACGAGAAGGGCCGGAGGATCTCTCCTTCCGGCCCTTTCTTTGCCCTGGGGTCACCCCAGGGCACTGACGTACCGCCAGCTGATGCTGATCAGCGACCTAGAAGGCCCTTCAGGGCATCCTTGGCCTTCTTCGTGTCGATCTTCTCTTCGAGCTTGCTGCCCAGACCGCTCTTTTCCAGGCTCTGCTTGAGCTTGTCCTCAGCCTTGCCCTTCAGTTCCTCGCCCACCTTGGACTTCAGGGCATCCTTGGCGGCAGCCGACCAGTCGATCTGCCATGAGGGTGCATCAAACGGACCGTTCAGACGCACCGGAATGGTCACGCCCTTCAGGTCGGCCAGCTCGCGCCCCCCCTGCCCGCTGCTGGTACCGACCACCGACGCACGCACCGTGTAGTCCAGCACGCTGCGACCGATGTCGATGGAACCATCCCCACCGATACGCAACAGCGGCGACTTCAGCGAAAGATCGTTGCTCCGCGCCACCCCGTTCTGCAGCTGGAAGCTGACCGACATCTCGGTGAAGTCGGTCTTCTTGGTCTTGTCGGAGGCCTGGTTCTGGGTGCCGGTGTTGGCCTTGAACATGTTGCGCGCCTCACGCAGCTTCTCGCCTAGGTTGATGCCCTTGAGCGCCCCGTTCTTCAGAGCCACCGAGGCATTGCCGCCCAGCGAGCGCTTCATCGCCTCCACGGTGGCACCACCCGTGTTGACGGCCACGTTCAGGTTGCCGTTACCTTCCAGCATGTCCTGATTGGCCAGCGCCTTCAGCAGCGGCTCGATGGAAATGCCGGTGAGATCAGCCTTCAGCGTCACCTTGTTAGCCGCCGGCGACGAGCCGGTGGTGACCGTGGAGGAAGCCGCCAGCTTGCCCTGGTAGAGCGCAGCCGTCACCGGCGAGAGCACGAGTTGGCCGTTGGCAACCTTGGCATTGGCCTTGAGCTGGCGCATTTCCAGACCGCGCGCGATCAGATGGCCGATGCCAACCCGCGCATCCACCGTCAACCCCTTCAGGGCAGACAGGTCCACCGGCGTCTCGGTAGGATTGCCCGTGGCCGAGTCCGGCGCAGGCGCAGCCGCCGTATCGGTCTTGGCCGGCGGGAACAGGCGATCCACATTGATGGAATCGGCATCCAGGGCTACCGTGATCTTCGGCGTCTTGAAGCCGTTGACGCCGGCCTTCAGGGCCATCTTCGCCTGGTCCAGCAGGGCCGACAGATCAGCCGCAGCGGTTTCCTTCTTCAGATCGGCCGACACCTGGCCGCCCAGCTTCAGCGACGAGGCCGCTTTCGACACCGACGGATCCTCGATGTCGACCTGACCATCCAGCGCCGTGAGCTGGTAGCGACCGGCAGCCAGGCTGGCCTGCACCGGCGTGGCCAGCTTGGCCGCCACGGTACGCCCATCCTGCTTCAGCTTCGCATCCAGCCCCAGGCTGTTGATCTTCAGGTCATCGGCCGTGCCACCGACACCAGCCAGTGTCAGCACTGCCGACAGCCATTCCTTGTCACCCAGGCTCACCTTAGCCTGGACCGTATCACCCGAAGCCTTGTCGCTGGCAATGGCCAGCTTCGGAGCCGCCACCGTGCCACGGAAGCTGTCGGCCCCCATCCGGCCTTGCGCATCCAGTGCCAGGTCGTTCAGATCGATGACCGGGCCCTGCGGATCGAACGAAAAGCCTTTGAGCTTGAGGGCAAACTGCTGCACCTGCAGCGTATCGATAGCGCCCTTGAGACCGGCGCTGAAGTCACGCAGCCCATACCGTCCCTGCTCCAGGTCGATCTTGAGCTGGCCCTTCATGCTGAAGTCGCCCCGCGCCTCGGGCGAGGTGGCACCAAAGCCCAGCGACAGCGAGACAGGCGTCTCGATGACATTGGCCAGCGGTCCGGTCTCGACGTTGAGTCGCTCCAGCGTGTAGGTCTGGCCGGCCTGGCGATCATCGAAGACCACGCGCGCATTGGCCAGCGTCACCCCGTTCACGTGGAAGGCGGGGATCTTGGCGGCAGCCTCCGGCTCGGCCGGCTGCTCCTGGACGGACGCATCCTGGGCGCCCAGCAGGTCGTCGATGCTCATGCTGCCATCAGCCTGGCGCACCACCTTGGCCTTCAGACCATCGATGGTGACCGTATCGGCCTGGACATCGCCTTTCAGCAGCGGCAGCAGCGCCACGCTGACCTGTGCCGACGTCAGGCTGGCAGCCTCCTGCTCGGGCTGATTGGGCTCGGACAGCCGCACCACCGGCAGCGTGACCCCGACATGGGGAAAGATCGACAGCTTCAGGTCGCCCTCGAACGAGAGGGTGCGGTTGTAGCGCGTTGCCACGAAGTTGGCAATCTGCGGCTTGAAGTAATTGACATCGACAAAACTGACCGCGACGGCGGCCACGACCAACAGGCCTACCAGCACGCCGACGACGATCGACAACTTCTTGATCATGACTGGACTCCAATCAGTGAATTCAGATGCGCGGCCAGCAAGGCGACCTCGGCATCGACCTGCACCGGCGACCGTCCGGGCTCGTGCAGCGCCCGCAGCAGGCGCCGCAACGTTCCCTCTCCCGGCAGCACCGGCCCGAAGAACCGGGGCTGGTCTTTCACCATGACCAGCAGCGTGGGAAAGGTCTCGATCTCGAGATCTCCCAGCAACTCGTCATCATCCTCCACATCGACCCAGGCGAAGGCCGTTCCGGCGTGATGTGGCGCCTCGTCGGCCAGCATGGTCCGATAGTCGCGGCAGGTGCCACACCAATCGGCACACAGGCAGATGACCATTGTCTCGGCGCCACCTTCCGGACGATGGATCAGCAAGGAGGAATCGGACATGAAGACGGCGAAGACGTGACCCGGGTTGACAGGGGGCAGAAAGGGATACGACTCAAAGGACGGTTTGTGGGACACACGTCCCAGCAGGGTAGCACGTCCCAATTATAGAAGCATGCCGTGCCCCAGCATTTATCCTGCCCCGATAGCCGCCTGCACCACCCAGTGATGCGTCGGCGCGACAAATCGGCGACAAAGACGCTTTCCGCCGAAGTCCAGAATGTGATGGATTCGACAGACAACCTGCCGCACACCCCGGATGATCCTGGAATTTCCCTTACGGCGCATGCTCCCATGGAGGCCAGACAGTTCCTCACCCCATCCCTGGTTGTCGACGGCAGCCAGCTGGCGTTCGTCGGTCCCATCGAACCGGGCCGGGAGGCTGAGACCTTTGCCACCCTGCTGACCTTCACCACCTTCGCTGAGAAATCCGACTCCGTCATCGACGAGGCCTACACCATGGCCTGCGCCGGTACCGGCGCTTCCAGCCGACTCGACGAGAACCGCTGGTACGACATTGCCCGCGAATACTACGAGGAATATCTGGAGCAACTCAACACAGCCTCCCCGGCCGAGCTGCAGAACCACCTGGACTGGCTGGACGTGCATTTCTTTGCTCGGCATCCCGGCTATGAAGGCGCGCGCATGATGATCGAGCGATTTCTGGTGACGCATGGCGGGCCGCTGCACTAGGAACCTCTGAACAAGTCCTCGCGGCCGTCGCATCGCCAGAAGGCTCTTGAAATCTCCACAAGCCTCCCCATCTTCATGGTACGGGCGCCAATCGGGCCCGTGCACATTCCATCGCTTGAGATTCGAGGATAAGGAAACCATGAACCAGTTCGACTTCGCCCCCCTGTACCGTTCGGCCATTGGCTTCGACCGCATGGCACGCATGCTCAACAACTCGCTGCGCAACGACGCCCAGCCCAGCTATCCGCCCTACAACATCGAGGTCTTCGGCGAGAACGCCTACCGCATCACCATGGCGGTGGCCGGCTTCGACCGTTCGGAAATCGAGATCGAGGTCGAACAGGACGGCCTGAAGATCACCGGCCGCAAGCGCCCGGCTACCTCGCAGCCCACCTATCTGCATCGCGGCATTGCCGCCCGGGATTTTGCCCACCGTTTCCAACTGGCCGAGCATGTGCGCGTCGTTGGCGCATCGATGAACAACGGCCTGCTCGACATCGACCTGGTTCGTGAGATTCCCGAAGCCATGAAACCGCGGCGCATCGACATCGCCGACGGCTCTGCTGCACCGCGTGCCGAGGTGCTGGACAATCCGGCACAGGTACAGAGCCACGCCGTGACGACATCGGAACAAAGCGCCTAAGTCACCGCATCAGCAAGGTATAGCCGGTGCGTCACCATCAGCGCGTCATCGCTGGTGCCTGATTGCGGGTCATGAACGTCACGACCAAAGCAAAGTACCGGCAACAGAAAAGGCACCTCCGGCACGCATCCGCGGTCCAAGGTGCCTGACAGAAAAATATCCGGAACAGCCCCGTTGTGCATCCCGCACCGGGGCGTTTTCATGCCATCAGTTGTTGTTCATCAGCTCGGCACGCAGACGGTCGCGCGCAAAATTCTTCTCGGCATTGGTGAGCTTACCGTGCCCCAGGTCGGCATAGATATGATGGATCAGCAGCCGGTCCAGGGCCGCATCGATGCGGCGGCTGGTCGGGTCGATTTCCGAACACAGGCCGGCCTGTTCCTCGACGAAGACTTTGACAGACTCGATGATCTGCTGTCGGCTCTCGTCATCCAGAGGCGTGTGCTCATTGCGCATGCTCGGGTAGGTCGACGCCGACGGCGGCGCACCATAACCAGCGGCGCCACCTGCCACCGCACCGGCCAGACCACTGGCATAGGAAGCGGGCTGGCTGTATTCATAGTCTCCAGCCTGCGCACTGGAAGCCATCGGGGCTGCCGGCGGCGCATAGCGCATCACGGCCGACAGGTCATAGACATTCAGGCGTGCCACACGATCGGCACGGCTGGTGATCTCGAAGCTCTGGCGATGCGAGACGCCCAGCTCGGTGTCCTCGACGCCAATGACGGCAATGCGTACGCCCTTCTTCTGGGCCATCTCGATACCGATGGCGAAGTCGCCGTCACCCGTCACCAAGGCTGCATCGGAAATGGCACCGTTGCTGGCCAGCTCGATCAGGTCGGTGACGATCAGGGAATCAACGCCCCGCTGCTGGCCCGCCGCGTTGACGATGCCCGAGCGGAAATGCACATCTGGAAGCTCGGCGATGGCTCGTTGCTGCGGCGACAGGCCGCTGGCCATCACGCCATCGTACCAATACACCCGCAGCAATTCGCGGGTGGTGAGGCCCAGCGCGGTACGCGTCTTTTCCAGCAGCAGGTTGATCAGGGCTGCCGGATTCATGACCTCGAGGTGATGTCGTTTGGTGGAGGCGCGCTCGCTGACGATTTCTGCCGACTGATGCAGCAGATAACCAGCGTCCACCATGACTACGAAACGATCCATGTCGTGAGATTCCATTAAGAAAGTAACTAACTAGCGCAGGCTTCCAATTGTGTGATTGATTTGTCCGACCCTGGGTCGCAGCCTGCTGCTGATACGTTTTCAGTATAACCGAAGCACATGCCATGATCCCGGCAGAAAATCCAGCGCACAGTCCCCGGCCGCCAGTGCTTTACCTGCAGACACCGGACAACAGGCGGCCCCCTCATCGGTGGCCACCCATGCTTGGCATGAAAAATAACGTTTCCGTCAATCGATGGAATGATCCATGTCAAGGCCTCGGAGCAAAACACCCCGGTGCAGCGCGCATGCAACGCCCGACGGAAAACCAAAGGGATAGGCAACGGAAAATAGCGCGGGAATATTGGCGGAAGCGGTGAGATTCGAACTCACGAACGGTTGCCCGTTGCCGGTTTTCAAGACCGGTGCAATCGACCACTCTGCCACGCTTCCGGCATGACTACTGGACTGTCGCAATAAATCGGCCCTTTCGGGTTGGTTACCGGTGGGCCATCGGCTGTCCGTTGGATCATTCTACCGCATCTGCCGTACCTAGCTGATGCACGGGCTATCATCGCCATACTGCCGACCGCTCCCCTACCCCGTATCGGCCTGGAACGCCATTATCATGCCTGACACCCCCGCCCCCATCGCTCCTTCTGCACCCTCAGCATCCATTCACCCTGCTGCAACGTCATCAGCAGCACCAAACGCCGTGCGCCCCCTGCTCGTCCGCTTCGGAGCCATGGGCGACCTCGTGCTCATCCAGCCGATGATCCGGCTGCTGGCTGCACACTACGGAGTGCCGGTGGACCTGCTGGCCGCCGGGGGCTGGGTGCGCCCACTCTACCAGGGGCAGCCCGATGTGGGCGAGATCCACCTGCTGGCCAAGCGCAAGCTGCCGCTGTGGCTGAGCGCCGAGAAGCGCCAGCTGCTGCAGTGGCTGCGACAGACAGGTCCGCGCCCGATCTGGTATTGCGACTTCGACGAAAAGCTGGTGCCGCTGCTGGCCCAGGCCGGCCTGGACGAGCGTTGGGTGGTACGCGCCAAGGCCGTGGGCACGCGGGATGGCGAGCATCTGGTGGATTTTTCGCAGCGCCTGGCACGGACAGTACCGCCGGCGTTGCAGCACGCGACGGCGAACTCCCAGACAGACCTGGACGACCACGACCCGAACCTGCGCATTTCCGCCACCATGCAGGCCGATGTGCAGGACTGGCTGCAGGCCAAGGGGTGGCTGGGCAAGCCGCTGCTGCTGGTTCAGGCCGGCAACCGCCGCACCATGCGCACTGGCCTGCGCCGTCGGATGTCCACCAACACCAAGTGGTGGCCCGAAGACAACTGGGCGGCCATCATCCGCATGCTGGCCGAGCGCCATCCGGACGCGGTCATCCTGCTGGTGGGCGCCCCACCCGAGGCCGACCTGAACGACGAGCTGCTGCAACGCGCTGGCGTCGCGCAGGCCTTCAACGTGGCGCGCGAGCTGCCCATTCCTCGCCTGCTGGCCCTGCAATCCCGGGCAGCCGGGATGGTGACGGTGGACACGGGCCCCGCCCACACGGCGGCAGCCGTGGGCTGCCCGCTGGTGGTGCTGTTCGGCGTGGCCGATCCGGTGCGCATCCGCCCACGCGGCGGCAACACCCCGGTGGAAGTGCTTCAGGCCATGCACGATGGCAAGCCCGACATGACGGCCATCAGCGTGGACGCCGTGGTGCAGGCCTGGCAGCGGCTGCCGCTGCGCCAAGGGGCCAACGGCGAGGACACGGCGGCATCAGCCGCCGGCCACGAATCCGTGACGTGAAACCGGATCAGAGATCGAACGTCGGCCACGGCAGGCTGCCGTCGTCGAAGCGCTGCAGCCAGTGCACGGCAATCTGGGTCTTCACGTCCAGCAGACGGTGCGCACGCAGCTCGTCCACCAGCCAGCCCAGGGTGACCCATTCGATCTCGACGAACTCGCCAACATCCAGCGAACGCTCGACCTTCTCCAGGTCACGCGCCAGGTAGATATCCATCACCTCGTCGGCAAAGCCAATGGCCGGATGGATGCGCGTGAGGTGCGCCCAGCGCCTGGCACGGTAGCCCGTCTCCTCAACCAGCTCGCGCTTGGCGGTCTCCAGGCTGGTTTCGCCCGGATCCTTCTTGCCGGCCGGGATCTCCACGTAGACCCGCCCCGGGCCATAACGGAACTGGCGCTCGATCAGGATGCGACCATCAGCGTCGATGGGCACCATGGCAGCCGCCCCGGGGTGCATGATGAACTCGCGCGTATTGGTGGAGCCATCGGGCATGCGGGCCACGTCCTTTCGGACCTTCAGGAAGCGCCCTTCATAGACCACCTCACGCGATACGGTACTTTCGGCCAGCGACGGATACTGTCTGGCCACGGCCGGGTCGATGTGATCGGGGATGGCGGTATCCGCCGCCTGCGGGTTCTCTTGCTTGGACATGCTCTGTTTCTGGTTTCACGGAATCCTGTGCTTGAGAGCTTACCCGACTTCTTCCCCGCACGAAAAAGCCGGGACATGCCGTGACGCATATTGCGCACGCATGCCCCGGCTGTTGTGTGCGGGAGCCCCGGGGAACGGGGCCGGGTCTCAGCCCAGGTGCCAGGCGCTGCGGATGGCTGCCACGCACAGGGCCATCAGCGGCCCGGGCAGCAGGCCCAGCAGCAGCACGGCCACGCCATTGATGGCCATCAGCGTCCGCGCCTGACCATCCACCACGATGTCGGCATCGTCCTCGACCTTGTCGAAGAACATCACCTTGACGACACGGATGTAGTAGAAGGCGCCGATCAGCGACATCAGCACGGCGTAGACCGCCAGCCAGGTGTAGCCAGCAGCCACCACCGACTTCAGCACCGCCAGCTTGGCATAGAAGCCCACCAGCGGCGGAATGCCGGCCAGCGAGAACATCAGCAGCATCATCACGCCAGCCAGCCAGGGGCTGCGCCGAGCCAGACCGGCAAAGTCCGAGATCTCCTCGGCCTCGAAGCCCTCGCGGGCCAGGAACTGGATGAGACCGAAGGTGCCCAGCGTGGTCAGCACATAGCTGATCATGTAGAAGAGCGCGTTGCCGAAGGCCTCGTGCGACGGCGGGAAGCCCTCGCCACCGTAGACACCCGTCAGACCCAGCAGCACGAAGCCGACCTGCGAGATGGTGGAATAGGCCAGCATCCGCTTCAGGTTGGTCTGGGCCACGGCCACGATGTTGCCGATGCCCAGCGACAGCACTGCCAGGATGATCAGCATCTGCTGCCACAGGCCCGCCATCTCGATGACGGCCTCACCCAGCAGCCGGAACAGCAGCGCGAATGCCGCCAGCTTGGGACCGGACGCCACGAGCAGCGTGGCCACGGTGGGCGCACCGTGGTAGACGTCGGGCACCCACATGTGGAAAGGAACGGCCCCCAGCTTGAAGGCCAGGCCAGCCACCAGGAACACCATGCCGAAGGCCAGCACCTGCGGCGAGGCCATGCCGCTGTAGACGCGGCCCATGATCTCGGCGATGTCCAGCGAGCCGGTGGCCCCGTAGACCATCGACATGCCGTAGAGCAGGAAGCCGGAGGCCAGCGCGCCCAGCACGAAGTACTTCATGGCGGCCTCGGTGCCCTGCGTCCAGTTGCGGCGCAGGCCGATGGCGGCATACAGCGACAGCGACATCAGCTCCAGGCCCAGGTACAGCACCAGCAGGTTGCCGCCCGAGACCATCACCATCTGGCCCAGCAGCGAAAAGAGCGCCAGCGCGTACAGGTCAGCGCCCCGGATGCCCCGGTCGGCCATGTAACCGCGTGAATAGATGATGATGCTGCCGGTGCAGACGATGCCGCAGACCTTCAGCAGGTAGGCCAGATCGTCGGCAAGGTACATGTGCCCGAAGGCCTGCTGCGGCCCATGGTTGTACTGCCAGAGCACCGCCACCAGCGGCGCCACCAGCACCAGCAGCGCCATGCGATCGGCGCGCATCGGGCATTCCTTCCTGCCGGTCAGCGCCTCCACCACCAGGAAGACGCAGATGCCAAGCATCAGCAGGATCTCTGGCGCCAGCGCGGCCAGATTGAGTTCATGCAGGGTCAGTGACACGGCCATGCCTCTCTATGTCTACTTGAGCTTGGTTTGGGAAACGTGCGTGAGCAGCTGCTCCACCGAGACCTGGATCAGGTCGGTGAAGAACTTCGGATAGATGCCCATGAACAGGACGAGTGCGGCCATCAGCATCAGCAGCCAGAACTCGCGCCGGTTCACGTCTTCCATCTTGTCGACGTTGGGATTGGCCACCGGACCGAAGACCACGCGCTTGTACATCCACAGCGAATAGCCTGCGCCCCAGATCAAGGCCGTAGCGGCCAGCAGGCCGATCCAGAAGTCGAACTGCACCGCGCCCAGAATGACCAGGAACTCGCCCACGAAGCCGGAGGTGGCAGGCAGGCCCGCGTTGGCCATCGAGAACAGCAGGAACAGCGCCGCGAACTTCGGCATCCGGTTGATGACGCCACCGTAATCGGCAATCTGCCGGGTGTGCAGACGGTCGTAGAGCACGCCGATGCACAGGAACATCGCGCCAGCCACGAAGCCGTGCGACACCATCTGCACCACCGCCCCCTGCATGCCGGTCTCGTTGAACATGAAGAAGCCCAGCGTGACGAAGCCCATGTGGGCGATCGACGAATAGGCCACCAGCTTCTTCATGTCGGTCTGCACCAGCGCCACCAGACCGATGTAGATGACAGCCACCAGCGACAGCGTGATCATCAGCCAGGCCAGCTCGTGGCTGGCATCGGGCGCGATGGGCAGCGACAGGCGCAGGAAGGCATAGGCCCCCAGCTTCAGCATGATGGCGGCCAGCACCACCGAGCCCCCGGTGGGTGCCTCGACGTGGGCGTCGGGCAGCCAGGTGTGCACCGGCCACATGGGGATCTTGACCGCAAAGGCCAGCAGGAAGGCCACGAAGATCGGCACCTGCTCATGCAGCGTGAGCGGCAGCCGGTGCCAGGCCAGGATCTCGAAGCTGCCCGACTGCAGATACAGGTAGATGATCGCCACCATCGTGAGCAGCGATCCCAGCAAGGTATAGAGGAAGAACTTGAAGGCCGCATACACGCGGTTCGGGCCGCCCCACACCCCGATGATGATGTACATCGGGATCAGCGTCGCCTCAAAGAACACGTAGAACAGCATGCCGTCGGCGGCAGCAAACACCCCGATCATCAGGCCGGAGAGGATCAGGAACGCCCCCAGGTACTGATGGACGCGGTCCTTGATGACTTCCCAGCCGGCGATGACCACCACGAAGGTGATGAAGGCCGTCAGCAGCACCAGCCATACCGACAGGCCGTCGATGCCGAGCGAATACTCGATGCCCAGGCTCTCGATCCAGGGCTTGCGCTCGACGAACTGCAGCGCAGCCGTGGTACGGTCGAAGCCCGTGTAGAGCGGGATGGTGACGGCGAATCCGACCAGTGAACCCAGCAGCGCCAGCCACCGCGACAGGGTCGCACGCTGCTCGTTGCCGACCGCCAGCACGACGATGCCGCTGATGATCGGTACCCAGATGGCGGCACTCAGCCAGCCCATGCTCAATGTCTCAGTCGTCTGTTCCATGGTCGATCTATTGCGCGCTGGCCAGAAGGGGAAGGAACCAGAACAGCAGGAAGGCCAGCCCGATGATCATGGCAATGGCATAGTGGTTGAGGAACCCCGTCTGTCCCTGACGCAGGACGCGGGAGAACCAGCCCACCAGCCGTGCGCTGCCATTGACCACCAGCCCGTCGATCAGCCCCTGGTCGCCACGTTTCCACAGCCCGGAACCCAGGCGGCGGGCACCACCGGCGAAGAACCACTCGTTGAAGCGGTCGAGGTAGTACTTGTTCTCGAGAACCGTGTAGATGCCCTTGAACGTCTGCTGCAGGCGAGCCGGAATGGCCGGGTTCACCAGGTAGAAGTACCAGGCGGTGGCAATGCCGGCCACCATCAGCCAGAACGGCAGCGAGGTGAAGCCGTGCAGCGCCATGGCGACCCAGCCGTGCCAGTGCTCGGCCAGCGCGGCCATGGCCGGATGCCTGTCGGCGAACACCGTGATGACACCCTTGAAGTACTCGCCCGTGATCATCGAATCGGCCGCAAGGGCACCGATGATGATGGAGGGGATGGCCAGCAGCACCAGCGGCACCGTCACCACCCTGGGCGACTCGTGCGGCACGTGCGCGCCATGGCCGTCGTGACCGTGTGCATCGTGCCCGTGCGCGTCATGGCCATGCGCCGTTTCGAACCGGGGCTTGCCATGGAACACCAGAAAGTACATCCGGAACGAGTAGAAGGCAGTGACGAACACGCCCGAGAGCAGCGCCCAGTAGGCAATGCCCGAGCCCGGCACGTTGGCGTGGTGCACAGCCTCGATGATCGACTCCTTGGAATAGAAGCCGGAGAAGAACGGCGTGCCCACCAGCGCCAGCGAACCGATCAGCGAGGTGATCCAGGTGATGGGCATGTACTTGCGCAGGCCGCCCATGTGGCGGATGTCCTGATCGTGGTGCATGCCGATGATGACCGAGCCGGCCCCCAGGAAGAGCAGCGCCTTGAAGAAGGCGTGCGTCATCAGGTGAAAGACGGCCACGCTGTAGGCCGAGGCACCCAGCGCCACGGTCATGTAGCCCAGCTGCGAGAGCGTCGAATAGGCCACCACCCGCTTGATGTCGTTCTGGATGATGCCCATCAGGCCCATGAAGAAGGCAGTGATGGCACCGATGATCATCACGAAGGACAGCGCCACTTCCGACATCTCGTAGAGCGGCGACATGCGGCTGACCATGAAGATGCCGGCCGTCACCATGGTAGCCGCGTGAATCAGCGCGGAGATCGGGGTCGGGCCTTCCATCGAATCCGGCAGCCAGACGTGCAGCGGGAACTGCGCTGACTTGCCCATGGCACCCACGAACAGGCAGATGCAGGTGACGGTGATGAGCGACCACGGTGTGTCGCCGATCAGCTGGATCGTCACCTTCTCGAGGTTCGGAGCGGCCGCAAAGATCTCGGCATAGTCCAGGCTGCCCGTCCAGGCCACCAGCAGGCCGATGCCCAGCACGAAGCCGAAGTCACCCACGCGGTTGACCATGAAGGCCTTCAGGTTGGCGTAGATGGCCGAGGGCTTCGTGTACCAGAAGCCGA
Organism: uncultured Lautropia sp.; assembly: GCA_938046755.1. GTDB lineage: Bacteria > Pseudomonadota > Gammaproteobacteria > Burkholderiales > Burkholderiaceae_E > Lautropia. Next base: position 14,874 of record CALIXC010000077.1, read on the forward strand.
TGAGCAGGTACGACACCAGGCCCACCGCCTCCCAGCCGAAGAACAGCTGCAGCAGGTTGTTGGACATCACCAGCATCAGCATCGAGAACGTGAAGAGGCTGATGTAGGCGAAGAAGCGCTGGTAGCCGTCGTCCTCTTCCATGTAGCCGATGGTGTAGACGTGCACCATCAGCGACACGAAGGTCACCACCACCATCATTATGGCGGTGAGCTGGTCGATCAGGAAGCCCACTTCCATCTTCAGCTTGCCGATGACGGCCCAGCTGTAGAGGGCGCCGTTGAAGGTGTTGCCCTGCGAGACATCGTGCATGACCCACAACGAGGCCAGCAGCGACACCAGAACCCCGAGGATCGCCACCCGGTGGGTGGCCTTCTTGCCGATGGCCCGACCGGCGAAACCGGCCACCATCGCACCGACCAGTGGTGCGAAAGGTACCAGCAGATACGCTGTTTTCATCGGCTAGCCCCTCAGATGGTCGAGATCTTCGACGTTGACGGAATGGAACTGACGGAAGAGCACGACCAGGATTGCCAGGCCGATGGCCGATTCGGCCGCGGCCACCGTCAGGATGAAGAACACGAAGATCTGGCCGGCCAGATCCCCCATGTAGTGTGAAAAGGCCACGAAGTTCATGTTGACGGCGAGCAGCATCAGCTCGATCGACATCAGCACGACGATCAGGTTGCGGCGGTTGAGGAAGATCCCCACCACCCCGATCGAGAACAGGATGGCCCCCAGCGTCAGGTAGTGCGCGAGGCCCAGTTGCAGGAAATCAGTGGTCATCGTTGCACCCCTCTCACGATTCTTTCGAGGCTGCAGGCTTGGCCTCGGCAGGTGCCGCAGCCGGCTTGGCATCTGCGGCCCCGGCAGCCGGCTGGGCTGCGGCAGGCGCGGCC
>CALIXC010000078.1 GCA_938046755.1 uncultured Lautropia sp.
CCTGCTCGTCCGCAAGTCTCAACCCAGCAGCAGCGAGTCGTCGCTGAGCTCCTCGCCGCGGGTGCGCTCGAACATGGCCAGCAGGTCCGCCACCTCAAGTCGAGCGCGTTCCTCGCCGGACACGTCAAGCACCACCTGGCCCTGGTGCAGCATCACGGTACGGGTACCGTAGTCCAGTGCCTGGCGCATGCTGTGCGTGACCATCAGCGTGGTCAGCCGGCCTTCCCTGACCACCCGATCGGTGAGTTCGAGCACGAAGGCAGCCGTCTTCGGATCGAGGGCAGCCGTGTGTTCGTCCAGCAGCAGGATGCTGGACGGACGCAGCGATGCCATCAGCAGGCTGACGGCCTGGCGTTGCCCGCCCGATAGCAGACCGATACGGTCGCCCAGGCGGTTCTCCAGCCCCAGACGCAGCACGGACAGTCGCTCGCGGAACAGCTCACGGGTCTGACGATCGATGGCACGATGCAGACGGCGCGATTTTCCGCGTGCCAGGGCCAGCGCCATGTTCTCCTCGATGGTGAGCGCCTCGCAGGTGCCTGCCATCGGATCCTGGAAAACCCGGGCCACGCGCTCGGACCTGTCCCAGGTAGGCAGGCGTGTGACATCCTCGTGGTTGATCCGGATGGTGCCGCTATCGACGCGCAAATCGCCGGCGATGGCGTTGAGGAAGGTGGATTTCCCAGCCCCGTTGGAGCCGATCACCGAGACGAACTCCCCTTCGAGGATAGACAGAGTCATGCCCCGCAGCACCGGGTTCTCGATGGGGGTGCCGGGGTTGAAGGTGATGTGTAGGTCCTGGGCGTCTAGCATGGTGGTTTCAGCCTGCCTTGGTCGTTCGACGGACCAGCTTCCGACGGGAGAAGGCGCGCGGCAGCACCAGCGCGGTACCCACCAGGATGGCCGTGATCAGGTTCAGGTCCTGGGCTTCCAGGCCGATATAGTCGCTGTTGAGGGCGATGGCGATCACCAAGCGGTACAGCACAGCCCCCAGCACGACAGCCAGCGTGGTCCAGACAATGCGCCGCGCCGGCAGGATGCCTTCACCGACGATGACGGCCGCCAGGCCGATGACAATGGTGCCGATGCCCATGGAGATGTCGGCGCCGCCCTGGCTCTGGGCGAACAGCGCCCCCGCCAGGCCTACCAGCGCATTGGAGATGGCCATGCCCAGCAGCACAGCATTGCCCGTGTCGACGCCCTGGGCGCGCGCCATGCGGCCATTGGCACCGGTGGCGCGCAGCGCCAGCCCCAGCTGGGAGGCAAAGAAGCGGTCCAGCAGCAGCTTGAGCACCACCACCAGCAGCAACATGGCCAACGGGCGCTCGACGTAGTCGGGGAGCCAGCCGGGCAGGAAGGAGAAGACCGTGGGCTCGGAGATGAGCGGGACGTTGGGCCCCCCCATCACGCGCAGGTTGATGGAGTAGAGCGCGATCATGACCAGGATGCCGGCCAGCAGGTCCATGATCCTGAGCCTGACGTTGAGCCAGCCGGTAACGAGCCCGGCCACGCCACCGGCCAGCATGCCGGCCAGTGTGGCCAGGAAGGGATCATGGCCAGTGGAGATCAAAGTGGCAGCCGCGGCCGCACCCAGCGGGAACGAACCGTCGACGGTAAGGTCCGGGAAATTCAGCACGCGAAACGTGATGAACACACCGAGAGCGACCAGGCTGAAAACCAGGCCGATCTCCAGCGAGCCCCAAAGGATATAGAAGGACACGGTCAGCCCCCCAGGATTTCGGAGGCTTCGGACTTGAGCTGCTCGGAAAGCTCGACGCCCTGCTTGTGGGCAGCCTCCTGGTTTAGGATCAGTACGAGGTTCTCGCTGGTCTCACTGGACAGGTCGCCGGGCTTCTCGCCCTTTAGGATGCGCACGATCTGCTTGCCGGCCTGCCTACCGAGGTCACGGTAATCGACGCTGAGCACGGCCAGCGCACCGCGCCGGATGCTGCCGGTGTCGGCAGCCACCAGCGGGATCTTCGCGTCATTGCCCACCTTGGCCACCGCTTCATAGGCAGCGACCACGTTGTTGTCGGTGCCGGTGTAGATGAGATCAACCTTGCCCACCAGTCGGCGCGCGGCCTGCCCCACATCGACCGAACGGGGGGCAGCAGCCTCGACGAGCTCGATGCCTTCCTTGGCCAGCGCCGCCTTCATCTCGTTCACGGCCACCTTGGAGTTGGCCTCGGCCGGGTTGTAGATCATGCCAACCGCCTTGACGGAGGGTACGATCTTTCGGATGAGTTCGATTTGCTTACCGGGCTCTAGGCGATCGGAAACGCCGGTGACATTGGTGCCCGACGGGCCCATGGTCTTGACGAGTTGCGCCGCGACCGGATCGGTGACGGCCCCATAGACCACCGGAATCTGCTTGGTGGCCGCTACCGCGGCCTGTGCGGCCGGAGTGCTGATGGCAAGGATGGCCGCAGGCTGGTTACCCACGAACTTGCGGGCGATCTGGGCCACTGTGCCGCTGTTGCCCTGGGCGCTTTGGAAGGTCCAGGCCAACGTCTTGCCGGGTTCGTAGCCTGCACCCTTCAGAGCCTCGGCCGCGCCGTCGCGAAAGGCATCCAGTGCCTGGTGGTCGATGATGGTGACGACGTTGACGGCAGGCTGCTCATCAGAAAAGGCCAGCGATGCAGCCAGCATACCGATTGCGGCCATGGCCGTTGCGGCTGCCATTCTGAGAAACAGACGACGTACTGCGAAACGCGCTTCACGCATCGGGGACTCTCCGGCTGACTGACTCTTGGACTGAAGGCGGGAATTATACGGGCACGCCATCCCCCCAGCACGCCCCCTGACAGCAATGATGGGCTTTCCACCGGGATACCCCCGATAGTTCGGAGTCTCTCCGATAAGGGCTGAACGCAGCATCCACATCAGTGCCTGCTCAACTGTTCTGGAAGGGAAGCACGATGTGACACCGTGTGTGTTAGTCTTTCCGACCCACTTTCTGCCCCCGGACCTCCCAGGATCCCGCACCATGGAATGGCTGATCGCTACACTCGCCTCCTTTGCCGCTGGCCTGGTGGACGCCATCGTCGGCGGTGGCGGCCTGATCCTGATTCCGGCCCTGTTCGCCACCTTCCCGGACGCAGCACCCGCCACACTCTTCGGCACCAACAAGAGCGCCGCGGTCTGGGGCACGGGCATGTCCGCCTGGCAGTATGGACAGCGGGTGCGTCTGCGCTGGCCAGTACTGCTGCCGGCCTTCGGCTGCGCGCTGCTGGGCAGCCTACTTGGGGCCTGGGCAGTCACGCAGCTCGACCCCAGCTTCCTGCGCCGGCTGCTGCCGCTCGTGCTGCTGGGCGTGCTGGTCTATACGCTGCGCCGCAAGGACCTGGGCACCGAGGCGCGAAATCTGCGCACGCAGCGCATCGAGACACTGCTGATGGAGATCATCGCGCTGGTAATCGGCCTCTATGACGGTTTCTTCGGCCCCGGCACCGGCAGCTTCTTCGTCTTCCTGTTCGTGCGGGTGCTGGGGCATGATTTTCTGCAGGCCTCGGCCAATGCCAAGGTGCTGAACATGGCCACCAACCTGTCGGCGCTGGGGCTCTTCACCGGTACCGGCCATGTCTGGTGGCAACTGGGCGCCGCCATGGCGGTGGCCAACGTAGCCGGCGCGCTCATCGGCTCCCGGCTAGCACTGCGCTACGGCGCGGGTTTTGTGCGCCATGCCTTCATCCTAGTGGTGGGGGCGCTGATATTAAAGACGGGCTGGAATGCGCTAAAGACGCTCTCTTGACCACAAGTCACCACGGTCATGGACCTGCCTGCCGGGAAGACGGAAAATGGCCCCCTTTTCTTTTCCTCTTTCCAACCGACACCATGGCCGATACTCCCGTTGCGAGACCCTTCCCCATTCCATTAAGCTACTTCAGCATCGCCCTGGGCACGGCGGGGCTGGGCATGTCATGGCGCTACGCTGCCACGGTCGGTCTGGCACCAGCCTGGCCCGGCGAGAGCCTGCTGGCCCTGGCCGGGACGGTCTGGATGCTACTGATGCTAGCCTGGCTCACCAAGTTCCTAGCCTTCCGGCAGGCCTTCCGGGCCGATTTCCAGGATCTGGTGCAGTGCTGCTTCATCAGCCTGATCCCCATCACCACCATCATGAGTGGCCTGTCGCTGCGCCCCCATGCCGCTGCACCGGCCGAGGTGCTGATCTACATGGGCATCGTCGGCCAGCTGGTCTTTTCCATGTACCGCGCGGCCGGCCTGTGGCGCGGGCTGCATACCTCCAAGGCCACCACGCCCATCATCTACCTGCCGACGGTGGCCACCAGCTTCGTCAGCGCCATGGCCATGAGCGCGATACGGCAACCGGAGATCGCCACCCTGTTCTTCGGTGCCGGTGTGCTGTCATGGATGAGTCTGGAGGCAGCCATCCTGGGGCGACTGCGCACGGAAACGGCCATCGATCCGAAAGTGCGAGGCATCATCGGCATCCAGCTGGCGCCCGCCTTCGTGGGCTGCAGTGCCTATTTCGGCATCAACGACGGGCAGGTGGACACCGTGGCGCTAATGCTGATCGGCTACGGCACGCTTCAGCTGCTCTTCCTGCTGCGACTGCTGCCCTGGGTGCTGGAAGGCGGCTTCACCATGAGCCTATGGGGCTTCTCGTTCGGCCTGGCCGCCATGGCAGGTTGCGGCATGCACCTGGTGGTGCTGAATCCACGACTGGCGCTACTGGGGCATGCGCTCTGGGGCATCGGCACCGCACTGGTGGGGCTGCTGTGGCTGTACACACTGCTGAGCATAGTCCGGGGCCGGTTCTTCGTGCGGGGATGAACGGCCGCTACCGTCCCAGCCCCAGCTGGTCGGCCACGGCCCGGGCCCACTTGCGCGCCGGCAGGCCGTAGCCCTCTTCCAGCACGCGGGCGCGTGCCAGCAGCTGCCGGCGGCTGACCCGAAGAGGCGGCCCCTTCAGGGCCAGCAGCACCAGGTTGCCCTCGTCCTGCGGATCCAGCAGAAGCACCTGCGGGAAGATGGCACGGATGCGCTCCTCGCTGCGTGCGAAGGAGGCGTGGCGGCCAAACAGGTTGACCACCATGATGCCCGGCTCGGCCAGGCTTCGGTAACAGCTTCGATAGAAGCGGCTGCCGTCATGCACGGGACCGGCCGCCTCCTCGTCGTACAGGTCCACCTGGATGACGCCGAAGCCCTCCCGGTTGGCCGGATCACCGACAAAGTCGGCCGCATCGCCCTGCACCAGCGTCAGCCGATCGTCTTCCGGGGGCAGACCGAACCACTGGCGCGCCACCCACGGCAGCTGCTGGCTGATCTCCACCACCGTGGTGGCCGTGTCCCGGCAATGGCGATGGGTGAACTTAGAGAGCGCGGCCGCCCCCAGCCCCAGCTGCAGCACCCGGGCTGGCGGTTCCAGGAACAGCAGCCAGGCCATCATGTCCTGGACGTAGGACAGCACCAGCTCATCGGGCCGCTCGATGTCCATGGCGCCCTGCACCCAGGGCGAACCGAAGTGCAGGTAACGGATGCCGTCCAGCTCGGAGAAGCTGATGACGGGCTCGGAAACCCGCTTCGCCCGGCTGCGCTTGCGCGGACTGCGGGAGCAGGTACCGTCGGTCTTCTGTCTGGCAATGCTCATGAGGGTGGGTGTTCGGGGTTGCAAGGAGAACCTGATCCATCATTCGTGGCAGAGCACATTGACCAGACGTCCGAAAGGATCTCGCAGGAAGAAGCGGCGGACGCCCCAGGCCTCGGTGACGGGGCCATGCTCGATCGCCAGGCCCGACACCAATGCACGACGATGGACCTCGTCAAGATTGTCGACTTCGATGGAGAGGTCCGGAACCGGTGTTCCTGCCCCTCCCTCGCAGGCGATACTGATCTGCGGCGTCATTTGGCCGTCCGAGGCGTACGTGACGATCCAGCCGTGGTCCATCACCACGTCCATGTCCAGGATGTCGGCATAGAAACGCCGAGCGTCTTCCAGCCGATCTGCCTTGATGTTGGTAATGATGCGTTTCACGGCCACGAGGACTCTCCTTCAAAATGCACAATGCGCCCCCCGAAGCATGGCTCCAGGAAGGCGCAAGGTTACTACGACTTACGTGCACCGGCCCCGATCTCGGAGCCGACAGCCGCGATCAGTGGCTGGAAGCCAGCAGCAGGTCGTTCATGCGGCGCACGAAGCCAACCGGATCTTCCAGCTTGCCGCCGTCGGCCAGCGTGGCCTGGTCGAACAGCAGGCTGGACCAGTCGTCGAAGCGACCATCTTCCTGCTTCAGGCGCTTGACCAGCGGATGCTCGGGGTTGATCTCCAGGATGGGGCGGCGGCTGGGCACGTCCTGACCGGCCTGCTTCAGCATCCGCTCCAGCGTGGCGCTCATGTCGCCCCTGTCCGACACCAGGCAGGCGGCCGAATCGGTCAGGCGATGGCTGACCTGCACGTCCTTGACGCGCTCGCCCAGCGTGCTCTTGAGGCGCTCGACCAGATCCTTGAAGTCGGCTGCCGTTTCCTCGCCAGCCTTGCGTTCAGCTTCGTCCTCCAGATCGCCCAGATCCAGTCCGCCACGCGCCACCGACTGCAGCGGCGTGCCGTCGAATTCGTGCAGGTGGCTGAGCATCCACTCGTCCACCCGATCCGACAGCAGCAGCACCTCAATGCCCTTCTTGCGGAAGATCTCCAGGTGCGGGCTCTGGCGTGCGCCGGCCTCGGTATCGGAGGTGATGTAGTAGATGGCCTTCTGGCCTTCCTTCATCCGTGCCTTGTATTGGGCCAGCGAGACCATGCCGTCGGCATTGCGGATGTCGTCGTCCAGCTTCTCGCCGGCTTCAGTAGGCGTGTTCTCACCCTTGATGACAGCGTCCTCGACCTCGATGTTGCCCGGTTCGGAGGCCGTTGCCCCGGCATCGGTAGCTTCCGTTGCTGCAGCCTCGGTGTCGGGTGCTGCGGCCACCGTGATAGTGATAGGGTCACCAGTGGTACGGAAGCGCAGCAGCGCCGCGATCTTCTCGCGGTTCTTCATGTCTTCACCCACGCCCTCCTTCAGTACCTGCCCAAAAGCACGCCAGAAGCGGACGTAGTCGGCCTGGCGGCTCTCGGCCAAGTCTTCCAGGAGCGTCAGTACGCGCCGGACGTTGCCCTCGCGGATCAGACGGATGTCACGGCTTTCCTGTAGGATCTCGCGCGAAACGTTGAGCGGCAGGTCGCTGGAGTCGACCACACCGCGCACGAAGCGCAGATAGGCGGGGATCAGCTGCTCGGCATCGTCCATGATGAAGACACGCCGCACGTACAGACGCACGCCGTGGCGCTGCTGGCGATCCCACAAGTCGAAGGGGGCGTGCTTGGGAATATAGAGCAGCTGCGTGTACTCGGCACGACCTTCCACCCGGTTGTGGGTGTGGGCCAGCGGCCCCTCGAAATCGTGGGTGATGTGACGATAGAACTCGTCGTATTCCTTCTCGGTGATCTCGTTGCGCGGGCGCTGCCAGAGCGCCTTGGCCTGGTTGACGACCTCCCACTCGCCCGTCTCGACCATCTCCTGCTTCTCAGCGTCCCACTTCTCAGTCTTCATGTGCACCGGCAGCGCAATATGGTCGGAATAGCTACGCACCAGCTGACGCAGCTTGTGCGGCGCCAACAGCGAGTCGTATTCGTGGCCCTCTTCGGTGTCGGCATCATTGTCACGCAGCTGCAGCGTGACGGTGGTGCCGCGTTCAGCGCGGGTGATGGTCTCGATGGTGAACTCACCGTCGCCGGTGGAGACCCAGCGGATGCCCTGGTCTTCCGGATCGCCGGCGCGGCGGCTTTCCACCGTGACCTTCTGGGCTACGATGAACGAGGAATAGAAGCCCACGCCGAACTGGCCGATGAGGTTGGAGTCGCGGGCTCGGTCGCCGGTGAGCTGGCTGAAGAACTCGCGCGTGCCGGAGCGGGCGATGGTGCCCAGGTTCTTCACGGCCTCGTCGCGGTTCATGCCGACGCCGTTGTCGCGTACGCTGATGGTGCGCGCCTTGCGGTCGGTTTCGATCCAGATGCCCAGGTCGCTGTCGCCGCCATAGAGCTTGTCGTTGTCCAGAGCCTCGAAGCGCAACTTGTCACAGGCGTCGGAGGCGTTGGAGATCAGCTCGCGCAGGAAGATGTCGCGGTTGCTGTAGAGGGAGTGGATCATCAGATCGAGCAGCTGCTTGATCTCGGTCTGGAATCCCAAGGTTTCCTTTTGGGTGTCGCTCATGATGCTTGGTTGTTTTCAGATATCGAATGGGATCGTGAACTCCCAGCCATGGGCTTGTCATCCCCATAGGCTTGACTTGCGGCTGACATTTCGTCTTCGGACGAACGGCTCCATGGGAGCCACTTACGGCCGACACCTCGTCGTCTTGAGACGAACGACCAGGGGAACTGCGGCACCTGTTTCTTCACGACCACAAGCGGTCATGGATTCAGAAACAGATACCTCCGCCCCTTTGGCCCTTCAGCTTGCGAGTCGAGCCGTGCTCGTTCCCAGCGTCGCTGACTTGCTCCATCAGGCAAGAGGTTCACACATGGGAAAGCAGATAGGCCCGACACCTTCTTTTTCAAGGTGTCGGCAAGACAGAAAATCCCGGCCTTGCCCCCGATTGTTGGCAGGTTCAGAGACCCCTTTGCGGCTCGGTCCCGGGCAACCAGAGGCGGACATCCTTCCAGCGCGGGTCGAGCTGCTTACCCTTGCGGCCACGGGTACCGGTATTGGCGGCGATCTCGCGAGTATTCATCGCGCGGCTCTGCGGCTTGGCCATGCGGCCGGTGCCGGTGACGACGAGGCCGGTGTCGGCAGCGACGATGACCTGGCGCAGTTTCTCCTTCTTCTCCAGGCCCATCAGGGTCACACCCCGGCCACCCTTGTGCAGAGTCTTCACCTCGGACACGGGGTAGGCCAGCACCCTACCCTTGTCGCCGCCATCCTGACCGTCGCTCAGGCAGACAACGGTGGCATCCGTGCGGGTAGCGTCGAACAGCACGGGGGGCAGCGGCACGTCGCCTTCTTCCAGGGTGAGGAAGTGCTTGCCGGCCTTCATCCGGCTCTGCCAGTCACTGGCCACGCAGGTCAGGCCAAAGCCCTTCTCGGTGGCCAGCAGCACGCCCGCATCGGCCGGAGCGGCAAAGGCATGCAGGATCTGCGAACCGGCCTCCAGCTCGACGAAGCTGGTGACGGGCACTCCATCGCCCCGCGCCGAGGGCAGTCCTGCCACAGGAATGGAATAGACCCGGCCGTTGCTGGCCAGGGCATAGAGCTGGTCGGTGGTCTTGACCTCGTGCGCACCGGCCAGCTCGTCACCGGTCTTGAAGTTGAACTGCCGGGCGTCGTGGCCGTGCCCCTGACGAGCCCGCACCCAGCCCTTGGCCGAGATGATGACGGTGACGGGCTCTTCCACCTGACGGGCTTCGACGGCCGCCTTCTCAGCAGCCTCGATGAGCGTGCGACGGTCATCGCCGTAGGTCTTGATGTCGGCCTCGATCTCCTTGATGACGGCCTTCTTCAGCGTGGCCTCGCTGCCCAGCAGGCCCTGCAGCTTCTTGCGCTCGTCAAAGAGCTCCTTCAGCTCCTGCTCGATGCGGATGGCCTCCAGGCGCGCCAGCTGGCGCAGGCGGATCTCCAGGATGTCCTCGGCCTGCCGCTCGGTCAGCCCGAAGGCCTGCATCAGCGCGGGCTTGGGCTCATCCGATTCACGGATGATGCGGATGACCTCGTCGATGTTGAGCAGCACCAGCTGCCGCCCTTCAAGGATGTGGATGCGGTCTTCGACCTTGCCCAGACGGTGGGCGCTGCGCCGGCGCACGGTGTGCAACCGGAAGTCGACCCATTCCTGCAGGATCTCGGTGAGCGTCTTCTGGCGCGGTCGCTTGTCCTGACCCAGCATCACCAGGTTGATGGACACCGAGGTTTCCAGACTGGTGCAGGCCAGCAGCGTGTTCACCAGCAGCGCCTGCTCGATGCGGGAGGTCTTGGGCTCGAACACCAGACGCACGGCAGCCTCGCGGCCGCTCTCGTCGCGCACGGCATCCATCACGTTCAGGATCTGCGACTTGGCCTGCAGCTGCTCGGGCGTGAGCGCCTTCTTGCCGCTGCGCACCTTCGGATTGCTCAGCTCCTCGACCTCTTCCAGCACCTTCTGGGACGAGACGCCATGCGGCAGCTCATCGACGACCAGCTGCCACTGGCCCCGGGCCAGTTCCTCGATGTGGTAGCGGGCGCGCACGCGGATGGAGCCCCGACCACTGCGGTAGGCCTCGGCCAGGTCCGCACTGCTGCTGATGATCTGGCCGCCGCCCGGGAAGTCGGGGCCGGGCATGATCTGCATCAGCGCCTCGTGCGACAGCTTCGGATCGCGGATGAGGGCGATGGCGGCCTGGGCCACCTCCACCAGGTTGTGCGACGGGATCTCGGTGGCCATGGCCACGGCAATGCCCGAGGCGCCGTTGAGCAGGATCATCGGCAGCCGCGCCGGCAGCAGCTCCGGCTCGGTGGCCGAGCCGTCGTAGTTGGGCACGAACTCGACCGTGCCCTGGTCGATCTCGTCGAGCAGCAGGCGGGCATACTGCGTGAGCCGCGCCTCGGTGTAACGCATGGCAGCCGCACCGTCGCCATCGCGCGAACCGAAGTTGCCCTGGCCATCGACCAGCGGGTAGCGCAGGCTGAAGTCCTGCGCCATGCGCACCATTGCATCGTAGGCGGCGGAATCCCCGTGCGGGTGATATTTGCCCAGCACATCACCCACCACCCGGGCCGACTTGACCGGCTTGGCGGCAGGCCCCAGCCCCATCTCGTGCATGGCAAACAGGATGCGCCGCTGCACGGGCTTCTGGCCATCGCTCACGTCGGGCAGCGCACGGCTTCGGATGGTGGAGATGGCGTAGTCCAGGTAGGCCCGCTCGGCATAGCGGGCCAGCGTCAGGCCATCAGTGCTCTCTTCCTCGTCGAGGATGATCTCGGTATCCATTCAGTCTCGATCCGTCGGCCAGCCGCAGCCGGCCCGTTGAATTCAGTCAGACGTCGGCACGTGCCTGATCGCCGTGCTCTTCCAGCCAGCTGCGCCGGCCGGCGGCCTCACCCTTGCCCATCAGGAGCGTGAACTGCGCCTCGGTGTCGGGCACGGGCACGGCGCCATAGCGCACCTGCGACAGACTGCGGGTGGCCGGGTTCAGCGTGGTTTCCCACAACTGCTCGGCCGTCATCTCGCCCAGGCCCTTGAAGCGCGACACGGTCCAGCTGCCCTCACGCATGCCGTCCTTGCGTAGCTTCTCTTCGGTATGCTGCAGTTCGCGGGCATCCAGGCAGTAGACCTTCCGGAGCGGTTGCTTGCCGCGCGCGGGCACGTCCACCCGGTACAGCGGCGGGCGCGCCACGTAGATGTGCCCCGCGTCGATGAGTGCCGGAAAGTGCCGGAAGAACAGCGTGAGCAGCAGCACCTGGATGTGCGAGCCATCCACGTCAGCATCCGACAGGATGCAGATCTTGCCGTAGCGCAGGCCGGACAGGTCGGGGTTGGCGCCACGCGGGTGCGGGTCGACCCCGATGGCCACGGCGATGTCGTGAATCTCGTTGTTGGCAAACAGCCGGTCGGGCTCGCTCTCCCAGGTGTTGAGCAGCTTGCCGCGCAGCGGCAGCACGGCCTGGCTTTCCTTGTCGCGCCCCATCTTGGCCGAGCCACCGGCGGAATCGCCCTCCACCAGAAACAGCTCGTTGTGCGCAGTGTCGGTGCTCTCGCAGTCGGTGAGCTTGCCTGGCAGCACGGCCACGCCCGAACCCTTGCGCTTCTCGACCTTCTGAGCCGAGCGCTGGCGCGCCTGCGCCTGGCGGATGACCAGCTCGGCCAGCTTCCGGGCCTGGTCGACATGCTGGTTGAGCCAGAACTCGAACTGGGTGCGCACGGCCCCGGAGACCAGCCGCACGGCATCGCGCGAGCTGAGCCTCTCCTTGGTCTGGCCCTGGAACTGCGGGTCCAGCACCCGGGCCGACAGCACGAAGCTGGCGCGCGCGAAAGCATCCTCGGCCATCAGCCGCACGCCCTTGGGCTGCAGGTTGTGCAGTTCGATGAAGCCGCGGATGGCGGTGAAGAGCCCCTCGCGCAGACCGGATTCATGCGTGCCGCCAGCCGGCGTAGGAATGAGGTTCACGTAGGATTCGCGCGCCAGCGGCCCGGTCTCAGTGAAGGCCACCACCCAGTGGGCGCCCTCGCCTTCGGCAAAGCTGTCGTCACCCCGTCCGGCGTACTGCTGGTCCTCGAAGAGCACCAGCGGTTCCACGCCCGGCTCCTGAGCTAGCTCTTCCTGCAGGTAACCGCGCAGCCCCTCGTCATACTGCCACTGCCGGGTCTCGCCCGTCTTCTCCAGGGTGAGCGTCACGCGCACGCCCGGCAGCAGCACGGCCTTGCTGCGCAGGAGCCGCTCCAGCTCGGCCACCGGAATGGTGGCGCTGTCGAAGTACTTGGGGTTGGGCGCGATGGTGACGCGGGTGCCGGACGAGGGTTCATCGCGCGTGGCCGGCCGTGCCACCAGGGACTCGGCCAGCTCGCCGTCGGCAAAGGCGATGGTGTGGGCAAGCCGGGTGCCGGCGGCGTCCTTGTCACCCTTGCGCCAGACGGTGACCTCCAGCCGGCGGGACAGGGCGTTGGTGACCGAGACGCCCACACCGTGCAGGCCACCTGAGAAGCTGTAGGCACCACCCGCGGTCTTGTCAAACTTGCCGCCGGCATGCAGCCGGGTGAAGACGATCTCGATGACCGGCACGCCCTCGTCAGGGTGCAGACCCACAGGAATGCCCCGGCCGTCATCGGTAACCTCGACGCGGCCGTCTTTGAAGAGGCGGACATCGATGTGGCGCGCGTAACCGCCCAGGGCCTCGTCGGCCGCGTTATCGATGACTTCCTGGATGATGTGCAGCGGGTTCTCGGTACGGGTGTACATGCCCGGCCGCTGCCGGACCGGCTCCAGACCCTTCAGCACCCGGATGGAGGCTTCGGAGTAGTCGGCGCCGTTTTTGGATGAGGATGAACGAGTTGCCATCCGAGGATTATCGCTGATGATCTCCGGCCACGCGGCCATAGTGCCGTGTAGCGTCGCTGACGCTGCCACAGTCCAGCCCATGATGTCGCCGAAAACCCGGATGGCGGATACGGCATCGTCAACCATGGTTAAACGGGAATTACAATAGGGAACAGCCCTACCCCCGCAGGCCTGTCCGGTGGACGGATTGGGGGTGGGTGTGGTCGCGGAAAGCCAATGGCACTCCTGCCGGGCGGCCCGGGCCCTTGTGAAACCCCAGGAGAGTCACATGGCAAAAGGAAGAAAGATTTCGGTGGTGGGTGCCGGTGCCGTCGGCACGGCCGTGGCCTATGCAGCCCTGATCCGTCAGGTCGCCAACGAGATCGCCCTGTATGACATCAACACGCCCAAGGTGGAGGCCGAGGCCGCCGACCTGGCGCATGGCTCGCACTTCACGGGCTGGCCCCATGTGAGCGGCAGCAGCGACATCGCGGTGACCAGCGGCAGCGACATCGTGGTGATCACCGCCGGCGCCAAGCAGAACCCGGGCCAGAGCCGGCTGGAGCTGGTCAAGGACAATGCCCGCATCCTGAAGGCGATGATCCCGAAACTGGTAGAAGCCTCGCCCGACGCGATCCTCATCCTGGTGACCAACCCGTGCGACGTGCTGACGATGGTGGCACAGCGCATCTCGGGCCTGCCCACCAGCCGGGTGATCTCCAGCGGCACGGTGCTCGATTCGTCGCGGCTGCGCCGCCTGATCGCCGACCGCGCCCGCATCTCCACGGCCAGCGTGCACGCCTCGATCATCGGTGAGCACGGCGACAGCGAGTTCCCGATGTGGTCGGTGGCCCGGATCGGCGCAGTGCCCATCGCCGACTACCGCGTGAACGGCCACCAGGTGTTCCCGCCCGACGTGCTGAACGACCTGGCCCATCAGGTGATGACCAGCGCCTACAAGGTGATTGCCGGCAAGGGTGCCACCAACTTCGCCATCGGCCTGTCGGCCTCGCGGATCTGCGAAGCCATCCTGCGCAACGAGCACTCGGTGCAGCCGGTCTCCAGCATCCTACACGGCCAGTACGGCATCGAGGGCGTGGCACTGTCGCTGCCCAGCGTGCTGGGCGCGGGCGGCGTGGAGCAGGTGCTTGACACCCCGCTGAGCGAAGAGGAGCAAGGCAAGCTGCGCGCCTCGGCCGATGCAATTCTGAGCAGCTTCAAGCTGGTCGAGAAGGAAATCTGACGGCCTCACACCGCCTCGCCCCGGCATGGGGATGAGGAGGCCGCCCTCTTTCATGCAAACGATTCGGGTGGAGACAGATTTTCCCGCCATTCCCCATGGCAGGCCCCATCACGACCGATGATGGCCCGCCTGTGTTGGCTGTTGAGGCAGCCCCTTAGCGGAACTCGAACAGCTCCAGGTGTTCGGACTGTGTTTTCAGGGCACCCGAAATGCTACGCGTGAAGCTGCGACTTCCGCAGAGCCACAGGCTGCGGTTTGCGCTGTCGCGGACGGTCTGCTCGATATGAAGGGCCGTCAGTCTTTGGGTTCCGGAAGGAATATGATGGAAGTTGACGTTGGCTTTCTGGGCCAGCTCCTTCCAGTGGTCAATCATTTCAGCGGACAGGTTCCTGTTGGCATGAAACCAGTCGATAGGCTGGGTGGCGGGCTGTTTGGCCAGTTCATTGAGCCGCGCGAGAAAAGGGGTGAAACCAATGCCGTTGCTGACCCAGATCTGCGCCTGTCCGTCGGAAAAATCAAAACGCCCGTATGCCCCGTCGATCTGTACCGTATCACTGACATTCAGGCGTTGCGGCAGGCGGTGGGTATAGTCACCCAGGTCCTTGATGACAAGGGTGAGTTTCCGGTCATCGGGCACCCAGTCGGACGCGATGGTGAACGGGTGGCTTTCCCCATGTGCACGCAAGAAGAGGAACTGCCCTGCGCGGTGCCCCTGCCACTTTGGGGCATGCAAAGACAGAGAAAGCAGGCGGCCATGCTGGCTCAGCGCGGATACGGTGGCATTCTGCGGGTTTCCGATGCGCTTGAACAGGGCCATCAGCGCGCAGATACTGCCCGACAGCAAGGCAGCAGCAAGAAGCCAGCCCAGCGGCTGCGTCCAGTACGCGAAGTTCGCCAGCACGATGGCGTGCCACACGAGTGCCAGATAAACGGGGACGATGAGTATGTGGAGCTTGGCAAACCAGCGGTAGGGGATGCGCTTGACAAGCGCGACAATCAGCAGGACGACGGCGGCATAGAAAGCGTATTCACCGATCTCTTCAGCCAGGTGACGCTGGGTGACCAGCCAGTCCTTGAATGTCAGCACCTCGGGCAGCGGCGGGCGCGGCGGGCGTTTCCCGTCAAACAGGCCGAGTGCAACCAGCCACTTCGGAAACTGCTTGGTGCTCCAATGCAGGATGCTGCCTGAAAGGGCAATGATGCCGAGCCATTTGTGCAGGCGGTACATCTTATCCAGCCCGCCCAACGGGGTCTCCAGCATTCTTGGGCGTACGGCAAGTATCAGGCAGCCGCTCATGGCCAGTATGCTGATGATGCCCGTGAGCTGCAGCAGCACGTTGCGCAGAGGATAGACACCCCATTCCTCGGGAAACGGCATGGCAAGCAGCCATAAAACAAATACACCACTGAAAATGGCGGCCAGCAATAATTTGATGTTTCTCATGGAATCGATCCTCCGAGGCCAGTGAAGCGCGACCAGGCAGGCACGCCGTTTTCTGAAACTGGCCACTATACACGAGGAAAACGGATGACGATCAAAGC
>CALIXC010000079.1 GCA_938046755.1 uncultured Lautropia sp.
CCCATACACACCCAGGACGACGGCCCCCGCCCGCCGGGCCCTGCCGGTGTCCAGACGCATGCCGCCACGCCTCACCCGGCCGCCGCCAGCGCCTGGCAGCTGGTGCTGCACGACCGGCCGCTGGTGGCCGCCATGCTCTCGGCCGCCGTCGGCTACGGACTGATGAACCTGCTGATGATCCAGTCCTCCATAAACATGACCCAGCTGTGCATGGCCTTTTCGGACGTGAACCGCGCCATCCAGTGGCACGTGCTGGCCATGTTCCTGCCCTCGTTCGTCACGGGCTCCATCATCCAGCGCATGGGCACCCACGCCGTGATCGTGGCCGGCTTCATCCTCATCGGCATCAGCGCAGCCTTCAACATGGGCAACGACGGCTACGCCATGCTCAGCACCTCGCTGATCCTGCTGGGCCTGGGCTGGAACTTCACTTACATCGGCGGCAGCGCCATGCTGAACGAGCGGCTGGACCAGCTGCGGGCACAGCCGTCGGCCGCTGCCTCGGGGGCTGATTCACCATCAGCCACCCAGGACGCAGCCCCGGCAGCCCACCGCCCTGACCCGACCGTCGAGGTCCAGGGGATCAACGACCTGGGCATTGCCGTGATGGCCACCCTGGGCGCCTTCCTGCCCGCCCCGCTGATGAGCTGGCCCGGCTGGGCCACCAGCAACCTCCTGAGCGGCGGCGCCAGCGTGCTGCTGATCGGGATGGTGGTGGCGGTGTGGCGGCGGCGGGCGATGGGTTGAACCTAGTCAGTGCGGGGTACCCCTTGTGGACGCTAACGGCGAGATGGGGTATCGGGATGCAAAGGGAGGTATCAGGACGGATCAGCGTCCCCCTGCCATGCCGCAGACACAGCCTCGACCACTTCGGCCCATACACCGGGTTCAGCTAGTATCGGAATCTCGCGCGCCAGCACATTGCTGAGGGCGCCCTCGTTCTGCTGCAGCGAACGGATCACCCGATCCGTTTGGGCATCCGGCATCTCCACAATTTCCTTCAGTGCGGCACGTGCCCGAGCATGCAACTGAAGATAGCGGGATTCCTCCCGCATCTTCGTGGCCAGCGCCTTTCCAAGAACATCTGCCAGGAAGTAGACATGCGGCCCCAAATCAGGGTATCGCCACACTGGGCGCGCCAGTGTTTCCCCTGAAAAGCAGAAATTGGAACTGACACCATCGGGATACACAACGGGCTTGCGGGCAAAATCGACATGCTCGCGCACCAATGACATCAACGGCCGAGACATGCCGTCCAGCACCTGATCGTAGCGTCGACGTACCTGGGCATCATCGGCGATCAGACTGGAAACCGGCAGGATCATCGAATCCGGCACCACGCCATCGCGCCGCAGAATATCGTTGATGAGAAAGCGGTGAACCCGCCCATTGCCGTCGGCCAACGGGTGGATGTAGACGAATCCAAAAGCGACCACCGCGCTGCGCATCACGGCAGACTGACCCTGCGTCCGATCCAGAAAGACCCGCAACCCTTCGAGCATGGCCGCCACGTCTGCAGCAGGCGGCGCCACGTAATGGACGACGTCCTGATAGCGCACCGTTTCGCCCACGAACACGGGCGACTGCCGAAGTCCAAACCGCCCCAGAGACGTGCGCCTGCCCAGGATCTCCTGCTGCAACTCCGCCAGAACATCAGCCGACAGTGGCACCGGCCCCTGCCCCAGCCGGCGAGCCATCACATCGGCAAAGCGCTGCACACGGCTCACCTGATTGCCCTCACCCTCGATGCTGAAACTGGCCCGGCTTTCCCGCAGCGTCAACCACACTGCCGAACGCCTCAGCAGATCAGGACCGAACTCTGCCACGAGCCCATCCAGAAGCTGACGCACATCAAGGGACTCCGCAGACCTGACCACATCCGTCTTGACCACTAGAGGGCAGAAATGGCGGGTTCCCGGCAGATTGTCGACAACCCGCCAGCGGGGCACCCGCTGCCCACGACCGGTGGATGCCACCACCCGTCGCGTCCCATCAAGGGCGTCCACATAGTTGCCTGCAAGGCCCTCGGGCACGCTCAGCATCTTGCCGGTCAGCCATTCGTACAGGAAGGCGGCACGACGCGCGTACTGCCCGGTGGACTCGACGTCCACCCAGGCCTGGATGACGTCCGGCCCGATTTGCTCGAACAGACGCGCAAGCAACCCCAGGTGCGGCACCTCGTGCCGCAGGTGAAACAGTAGATGCGAGACCACATCCGCGGATGGGCGAGCCGCCTCCGGCCAGGTTTCCAGCCAACCGTTGGCCGTCACCTGCGTGGCACGACGGCCCCCCATCCGGCTGACGACAGGCAGGTCTTCAGGCCACGGCAGCTGGAAGGCCTGAGCCAGCCAGGCACCACCGAGGAGATCTGAAGGCGGGGCAGTCGTAAGCGTGGAGAGATGGCCAGACATGCGCGGAATCGATCATTCTTGCAATGAAACGATTAGCATACAGGGTTTTGGCGTGGAATCAATTCACATTGATCACTTAGCCTACTTGATATGCTGCCATCGCTCTCAAGTGCGGCGCTTAATTACTTCTTTCACCCAGGTTTCAAGCGCGCTAATGTCTGCCTTCAATTCATCTGGTTCCGGAACTGGCGAACGAGCGGCTGCCGCCTGGTCGTGGCCACGCAGCCATCGAGAACATTTTGTCATCGCGATCTCAACCTTCCTGCAGTCATCTAAAGTGACATCCGCAAGCCTCGCAATCTGCTGAGTTTGAATACCCGGCCGATATCGCTCGACGATCTTACACAAGAGCACTTCTTCAACCGCACGTTCCCACGCTTCCCGCAAAAGCCCATAGATATTCTTGGCCTCTTTCTCATACATATCCTGACACCCGTCACGATGCAGTTTAGCAGCGGTTTGATATTCCTTATTTAGGTAACCGATCTTCTTCTTCACGGGCATTGCAACCCACGGCAGCTCATCAGAACAAACACCTGCACCCGACGAAAGTCGTCTAATATGCTGATCATGTTGATTAA
>CALIXC010000080.1 GCA_938046755.1 uncultured Lautropia sp.
TACGAACTGGACACGATGAACGTCGTGGTGGTGCGCATTCCCGACAGCAAGCCGATTGCCGATGCCATTGCGTATTTCGAGAAACAGAAAAACGTGCTGGCCGTGAACCGGGACCAGATCAACGAGCTTCAGTGATACCGGTCACTCCTCGGCCATGCGCCTGAGCACCTTCAGGCTGGTGCGCGCCTCGGGAATCTGGTGACGCAGCTCGATGATCCAGGCGCTGGCATTGGCCAGCTGTGAACGGGCCTTGGCCACGGCCCGGCTGCTGGCCTTGCCCGGATGCTTTCTGGCCCTGGCCAGTGCCGCCCTGAGATCGGAACGGGCCTGTTTCTGCAGGACCAGCCCCTCCCGGCGGTTCTTTTCCAGTTCGGGCAGCGATACATCACGCAGCAGGCGGTACTCCGCCTTCAGGGTACCCTTGGGATCGAGCAGGTCGCAGGCCACGGGGGGCGACACGGCACGGTCGACCATGTTGAAGGTGATGATGGAGCAGGCGCCGGGCTTGCGGATGCCCTCGATGCCCTTCACGGCCGCATCGAGATGCACCTTGTGCAGCAGGGCGCCCCGCTTTGCGTTGTCCGGTCCCCAGACCTTGGTGGTGACGTAGATATCGGTACCCTGCGCCGTCTGCCGCACGTGCAGGTTGGACGGGGAATCCTGGAAGCGGATGTTGACGAAACGCTCGGGGCTGAGCGTACCCTTCTCGGGCAGCGCAGCCACCGTCAGCGTGTGGCTGTCGTAGTTGGTGCTGAACACCTGTCCACCCGCCGCGCCATAGGCCACCTCGACGGTGCCGCTGCCGGTGAAGAGATCGTTGCGTGCCCCGGTGGCCAGATCGACCTGCGCCAGATTGGGCCGTGCCGCCGCACTGTAGTTGCTGGCAATCAGCTGGTTGCCCGGCCCCGAAGCATAGTTGTAGAAATTGGTGCTGCCAAAGACCGGCGAGAGCCGTGACACGGCGCCGGTCTGGCTGTTCACCGAACGGACGGCATGGGTACCGGTAAGCAGCGCACCCTGACGGTACAGCAGTGGAATGACGAGATCTGCACGCTCGGTGGCCCGTACTGCGAACCCGGCCGCGTGATCACCCCGCGGGGTGTACTTCATGACATAGCCCTTCGGCACCCGGGCCGAGAAGCTGTTGTAGTTGATGTAGAAAAAGCCCTGCTCGTCCATCTGCACGTACCGCCCCTGATAGGCATCGCCCCGAATGGCGGTATCGGGCTTGCGGCAGGTGCTCTGCCCCGTGGCCAGATCGACCAGGCTGAAGGCATTGACACGGGTATGGGTGACCACGGCCCGCTTGCCCTCGCGGTCGAGCACCATGGCATGGCTGGCAAAGGGCAGCGGAATGATTTTCTGGAAAGCCAGCGTACGCGCATTGAGCACCACCAGCGCCCCCGGCGTGATGCCCCGGGTGGAGGCCCCCCCGAAGGCAGCATAGAGCGTGTTGCCGTGCGTCTGCATCTGGTAGAAACCGGAGAGGAAGATGGGATCGTCTTCCTCTCCCTTCTCGGCCTGGCCCGGCGGCGGCTTGGTGCCTACCTGCAGGAAGCCGAAATCGTCATCGTGACTGGACCACAGCGGGTCGTATCCCGGCAGGCGCTCGCACCCCGTGGTGGGGCCAAAGGAGAGCGCCTTTGCAT
>CALIXC010000081.1 GCA_938046755.1 uncultured Lautropia sp.
GAGTCCGAGGACGAGGACAGGGCGGAGCAGGCGGCCAGCGGCAGGGTCAGTGCCGGAGGTGCGCGACAAGGGCGTGTTCGTGCAGGGGGTGTTTCGCAGCAACATGGCGATCATGGGGCTGGCCTTCGTGCAGAATGCCTACGGCAATGTTGGTCTACCGTCGGGGGCGGTCTATGTGGGCGTGGTCACGCTGCTCTACAACGTGCTGTCGGTGATCACGCTCAGTCGTTCGGGCGCGCGGGCGGGTCGCCGTCGCTGGCTGGACATCGGTCGCAACATCGTCACCAACCCGCTGATCGTGGCCATCGTGTCGGCGTTGCTGCTGCAGCGCCTGAACGTCGATCTCCCCAGGCCCATCATGCAGACGGCGCGCTATATGGCCAACATTGCGCTACCCATGGCGCTGATCTGCGCCGGTGCCACCTTTGATGTCCGCTCGGTGATGGATACCTCCGGTATCTCGCTGCAGGCCAGCATCGGCCGGTTGGTGGTGGCGCCGTTGATGGCAGTGGCGGTGGGGCTGGCCTTCGGGCTGCAAGGCATCCCGATGGGGGTGCTATTCCTGATGTGTGCGATGCCGGTGGCGGCGGCCAGCTATGTGATGGCCAAGGCCATGGGTGGCAATGACGTGGCAGCTGCCAACATCGTGGGCATCACCACGTTTGGCGCTATGTTCTCGGCGGCGATCGGCATCACGGTGCTGCGCAGCACGGGGCTGATGTAAGGGGTACGCAGGCGACACGAGCCCACGCATTCCGCAGGCGCGCGCACGGGCGACTCGAGCATGGGCTTCACCCGTTGCCGTCCGTTCAGAGGGTAGCCGCAGGCTGTCCGCTGGCGGCGACCACGTCCACTTCCACCGTGATGTGCACCAGCTCGGGATGGGCGCTCAGCAGTCGGCGGAAGTAGTCAGGGGCGGGGCGGGGCTGCCAGCCCACGTCGGTGCCGTGATGGTGGCTGCCTTCCGTCATGGATCCGATGGTCTCCTTCGGGCAGCCGTCCTTGGCAGGGGCACCCACAACGGGCGGAGGCGTCGTCACTGTGGGGGGCGGCACCTGCAGGGCCACGATGCAGGCGTACTTGTCGTTGGCGACCCGCCACAGGTGCAGGTCCTGCACTTTCACGGGCATGGCGGCCCCGGTCAGCGTGCGGGCGATACGCTCGGTCAGTGGGTTGTCCATCTCGGCATCCAGCAGCACACGGGCACAGTCGCGCAGCAGTCCCTTGGCCCAGACGCCCACCAGCACGGCGCCGACGATGCCCATCAGCGGATCCAGCCAGCTGGCGCCCCACCATTTGCCGCCGAACAGGGCCAGAATGGCCAGAATGGAGGTGGCCGCGTCGGCCAGCACGTGGACATAGGCGGCGCGCAGGTTCAGGTCGGCGTGGGCGCCATGGGCGTGGTTATCGTGTCTGTGGCTGGTTGTGTGTGCGTGGTCATGGCTGTGGGCGTCGGCGTTGGCATGTCCGTGGTCGCTGTGCCGATGGTCGGAGCTGTGGGCATGGGCGTTGGCGGGGTTGTGCGCATGATGATCATGGTCGTGCGCCGCCTGTCCGGCTGACGCGCTGTTTTCATGCGTGTGTGCATGTCCGTGTGCGTGCCCGTGGTGGTGATGGTCGTCCTTCAGCATCCAGGCGCTTACCAGGTTCACGGCCAGGCCCAGCACGGCGGTGGCGATGGCCTGGTCATAGCCGATGGGCAGGGGGTTGACCATGCGCTCCACCGATTCCACCAGCATGGTGATGGCCACGCCCACCAGCAGCAGCGCGCTGGTGTAGCCCCCCAGAATCTCCATCTTCCAGGTGCCGAAGGCAAAGCGCCGGTCCCGGGCGTAACGGGCCGCCATGCGGTAGGCAAAGACGGTCAGCCCCAGGGCGAAGGCGTGGGAGCTCATGTGCCAGCCGTCGGCCATCAGCGCCATGGAGTTGAAGATCCAGCCGCCGGCGATTTCCAGCACCATCACCACCAGCGTCAGCCACATCACCCAGCGGGTGCGTCGCTCGGCCACAGGATTGCCCTGGGTGAAGGAATGGATGACTTCGCAGTTGGCGGGGGCGGGCGAAGAGGTTTCGGTCGGTTTCATGCGTCTTCTCATTGAACGCTTTATACTATACCCCAGTATAGATAACCCTACTCACGGTGCTCTGATTCATGTCCCACACCATTCGAGACAAGAAGGCCCTGCTGACGCGTGTGCGCCGTATCGCCGGCCAGGCCGCCGCGCTGGAAAAGGCGCTGGAGCAGGAAAGCGAGTGCGCTGCCATCCTGCAGCAGATCGCGGCCATTCGCGGGGCGGTCAACGGGCTGATGGGCCAGGTGCTGGAGCACCATATCCGCGAGCATCTTGGGGCGACGGACAGCACGCCCCAGGAGCGGCAGCAGGACCTGGACGTGGTGGTGATGGCGCTGCGTTCGTATCTGAAATGAGTGGTGGCGTGGCTGCGCGTGCCGTTGAGGCAGAAGGGCAGCTCGAGTAAGACGGGGTGAGACGACCGGCCCCTGATCTTTCGTGTTGTCGCCGAGGTTCTTCGGGGATGACCCTGTCGGGCACTGCGGCGCTCGCTATCATGTCAGGATGAAGATCCTGAATGCTCTCTGGCCGATCCTGCTGGCCCTGGCCGCAGGGGTCGTGTTCGGTCGGCTGGCGCCCCAGGCGCTCTGCCGCCGGCTCATCGGCATGATTGCTCCTCTCATCTGGCTGATGCTCTTTCTCATCGGCCACGAGTTCGGCGAGGTGCTTTTCTCGTCGGGGTCGGTGGGGCGCATCCTGGGCATTTCGTTGCTCTTCGCGCTGGCCACCACCCTGGTTCCCGGTCTGCTCGTGCTGGTTTCGCGACGTTGGCTGACCCGTTGGCGCCAGCGCCTGTCGGTGCTGAATCCTGCACGTCCTCCGAAAGTGCGGGCCGGCGGAGAGGAGGTGCAGGGCGGGGCGGTGGCCGAGCCTGCCGTGCCCGACAGGCTTCCCGACGACAGGCTTCCCGAGGGAGCGGCCTTGCAGGCAGCGGAAGCTGTCCCCGAGGCTGGGGTACGACCTGGTGCTGAAGGCGGCTCGGAAGCAGACCTTGGGAGCACGGGTGGTGCCGGTCGGCCGCGTGAGCGCCTGTCGCTGGCCCAGCAACTGAGTCTGGCCTGGCTGCCCCTGCGCGAGGCGCTGATCGCGCTGGGCATGGTGGCGCTGGGGGCCTTGCTCTTTCTGGCGCAGCAACGCCTGGGCCTGGGGTCGCCGGTCCTGCCGTCCAGCAACACCTTCCTGCTGCTGATGATCGGCATCATCGGGGCTGATCTGGCCCAGATCCGTCTGAGCCGCCAATGGGTGTCGCCCGCCATGCTGGCGCTGCCCGGGCTGGTGGTCGTGGGGTCGATGCTGGGCGGTGCGCTGGTGGCGTGGCTGGCCGATGTGCCCCTGAAGGCGGGGCTGGCGCTGTCCAGCGGCTACGGCTGGTTCTCGCTGTCCAGCGTGATGGTGGCCGAGGCGCTGGGCAAGGCCTACGGCACCATGGCCCTGAGCATCGATCTGCTGCGTGAGTTGCTGGCGTTCGTCATCCTGTATGCGGTGGGCCGCTGGTGGCCGGTGGTGGGGCTGGCCGCTGCCGGTGCGACGGCCATGGATTCGTCCCTGCCTATCATCAAGCAGGTCTGTTCGCCTTCCGTCATTCCGATGGCCATGGTCAGCGGCTTTCTGCTGACGCTGCTGGCGCCGTTCATGATGAGCCTGTTCCTGGCCTGAGTGAAGGGGAATGCTAGGGTCAGGCGTTTCCTCGGCCAGGCGCCCGGGTTCTCGTCATGCTCATGCTCCGGGGTATCCTTGATACATGTGAGCGACATGAACTCACATTGTCGATACAAAGGCCTGATGGTGGAAAGTCCGGTGACGGAATCGCACCGGATATGACGGCGGCTCATGATCCATATCGGTCGGATATAGTTCTGATGGTGTAGGATGGAACCAGATGGCAAGCGGATTGGTGGCGGCCATCCAGAATAATCCGGGTGCGGACGAGGCGTGACGCCGTCCGTATGGTCAATGACCAAACCGAAGTACAAAGAGACCATGGAAATCGATGTAGATCCCAAATATCAGGCCCTTCTGGAAGAGGCGGAACGTCAGGATCTTGCCGACCAGGACAGCATGCGTGTCTGTGCGCAGACGCTGACGCTGGCGGCAATGATCGATCGGCGTCGCGCGGCGGCGCTGGCTCCCCAGGGGCTGTCGGAAGGGCGCTTCATCCTGCTGTTCCTGCTGGAAGGCCACAAGAGCGGCCTGCCGCCGCACGTGCTGGCCGATCAGGCCGGGGTGGCGCGCGCCACCATCACCGGGCTGGTGGACGGCATGGTGCGAGATGGGCTGGTGGAGCGGCACGGCAACCCCGATGACCGCCGTTCCAACTTGGTGGTGCTTACTCGCAAGGGACGCACGCTGAGCAAGCGGGTCTTCCCGGGGCAGGCTGAAGCGCTGGCTGAAGCCTTTGCATCGCTGTCGGTCAACGACCGCCGCCAGCTCTCGCGTCTGCTGGCCAAGGTGTCGGCAAACCTGGTCGAGGACAAGGACGCCTGACGCACCCGGCATGAGGACGCCCGCCCCGCCTGCTGCTCTGGCGGCAGGAGGGACGGGCGTCGTTGGGTGGTTTCCGTATTGCCGCCGGGTCCGGTGGACCTTCGCGGCACGCAGCATGGGGGTTTTCCGGGATTCATCTCCGGGCGCACATGCCGTTCAATGAGGGCTGGCCAGACACTGGCGACAGTTGCCCTTGATCTCCAGACCGTGGGCCTGGAAGCCGTGCAGTGCGTGGATGTGCGCCAGGGAGGTCCGCAGGGATTCATGTACCTCGGGGTCGCAGATCTCCTTGGCCCGGCCGCACTGCTCGCAGATCAGCATCACAGGTGCGCCGTGCTCATGGTGGTCGTGGTGGCCGTGTTCGCAGACGATGAAGCTGCTGGTGGCGTCCACCTTGTGCACCAGACCGGATGCC
The DNA here is from genome assembly GCA_938046755.1 of uncultured Lautropia sp. Taxonomy (GTDB): domain Bacteria; phylum Pseudomonadota; class Gammaproteobacteria; order Burkholderiales; family Burkholderiaceae_E; genus Lautropia. The sequence continues at coordinate 4,972 of CALIXC010000081.1, forward strand.
ACCAGGAAGTCCAGTGTGCGGTAGATGCTCATGGGCGCAATGCCGGGCTTGATGCTTTGCAGGTTGGAGAGCAGGTCGTAGGCCTTGATGCCGCCCGGATGCTGGCGCAGATGCAGCAGAACCTCGATGCGCAGTGGCGTGAGGCGGCTGCCGCTTTGCTGGCAATGGCGTCGCGCTTCGGCAATGAAGACCTGTTCCTCGGGCGTGCGGGCCAGTTCTGCCGCTTTGGGCAGGTCTGGTCGGCCGGAGAGGGAGGCAGTGTGCTTGGCAGGAGGCATCGCGCTGCAGAAAGGGAGAGACTCGGTACTTTCAGTTTACCTTGATTTTTGACAATGAAGGGATGCCATGCCGAATGCCTTCAATTTCTCGGTCTCGCCCTTCGACTGCCTGGACGCCTCGGAGCAGCGGCTGGTTCGTGACCAGGTGAACGTGGCGTACTTCCGGCCCGGCGAAGTGCTGCTGGATGCCGGTGATGTGCCGCAGCACCTGTTCGTGCTGATCAAGGGCTATGTGCAGCAATTCGATGGAAGCGAGCTGCTGGCCACCTATGGGCCGGATGACAGCTTCGACGGACGGGCGCTGGTGGCCGGGCGTGCCGGCAGCCGTTTCGTGGCGGTGGACGAGGTTCTGGCCTACGAGCTGTCCCACGAGGCGGTGAATGCGCTGATTGCGTCCAACGACACCTTCAGTGCGCTGCTGTTCTCGGCACTCGGACAGAAGGTGCAGGCGGTTGCCGGTCGCAACGCCGAACGGGAGATGCAGTCGCTGCACATGGCTCGCGTGGACGAGGCGCTGCTGAGCCCACCCCATGCCGTGCCGGCCGACCTGGACATCGTTTCGGTGGTTCGGCTGTTTCAGGCGGAAAAGACCAGCAACGTGCTGGTGCGTGACGATGTCGCACAGCCGCCACGATGGGGGATCTTCACCACCAGCGGGTTGCAGCGGGCCATTCTGGATGGCCGCCCGCTGGACAGGCTTCCGGTGGGTGAGCTGGCCAGCTGGGAGCTGATCATGGTGCGTCCCGATGATCAGGTGGGCGAGGCGCTGGTGCTGATGCAGCGCCATGGCGTTCACCGGGTGGTGGTGCAGGATGACGGAAAGATTCTGGGGTTGCTGGAATCACTGGATCTGTTTGGTTTCCTGTCGAATCATTCCATGCTGATCGATCGGCGCTTGCGGGCTGCTACCGATCTGGATGCGCTGGCACGAGCGGCCGCGCAGATGAACGACATGATTCGCCGGCAGTATCGGGGCGGCACGCGGGTGGCGCTGCTGGCACGACTGGTTCAGGATCTGAACGGACGTCTCTTCGAGCAGGCCTGGCAATTGATTGCCCCGCCGGAGCTGGTGCAGAACAGCTGTCTGCTGGTGATGGGCAGCGAAGGACGTGGCGAGCAGCTTCTGAAGACCGACCAGGACAACGCGTTGCTGTTGCGAGACGGCTATGTGCCCCCGGACGATCTGCCCGCGATCTGCGCACGTTTTTCCGAGGCATTGGCGCGTTTCGGCTATCCGCCCTGTCCGGGCAATGTGATGCTGAGCAATGCCATCTGGCGTGGTACCGTGCAGGATTTTGCGCGACGGGTCCGGAAGTGGCTGGTGTTGCCGGAGGCCGATAGCCTGATCAATCTGGCGGTCTTCATGGATGCGCACGCCGTGTGCGGCGACGCGGAACTTCTGGCGTCGCTGCGCCGTCAGGTGTTCGGCATGTTGGCCGATGATGATGCCATGATGTCGCGCTTTGCCGCCGTGGTGGACGCCTTCGGAGACGGTACGCGCTGGTGGCGCCGGATGCTGGGGGGCGGTGAGGCCAATCTGAACGTGAAGAAGGCGGGGATGTTCCCGCTGGTGCATGGGGTGCGCAGCATGGCGCTGGCCGAGCGCATCGACGCCACCAGCACCGAGGCCCGCATCCGGGCGCTGCAGGAAGCCGGTGCGCTGGATGCCGAGACGGCCCAGGAGCTGACGGAGAGCCTGCATTTCTTCATGGGCCTGCGGCTGAAGGCCGGTCTGGACGAGATGGACCGGGGGCAGCCCGTGAGCGGCAAGGTGGATCTGGCCGGCCTGACGCCGCTGGAGCGCGACCTGCTGAAGGATGCGCTGGCCGCGGTGCGGCGCTTCCGTGCCCAGCTGCGGCTGCGTTTCCGGCTGGGGGCCGTGTCGTGATGTGCATCACATCGTGACAGGAGCAGTGTCATGGATGGAAGCCCCGGGGAGACGACATCATGAGCGGTCGCAGTGTGGTGCAGACGTTGCCGGCCTGGTTGCAGCGGCGTCTGTTTGAGTGGCGGCGCGACTGGCAGCGCCGGCATCTGAAGGACCCGCGCTGGGCCTTCCTGTTCGAGCCGCCGCCGCCCGATGAATGGGTGGCGCTGGACTGCGAGACCACCGGCCTGAACGTGCGGCAGGACGAGATCATTGCCATTGGAGCGACGCGGATCGTGGGGCGTCGCCTCATGACGCGCGAACGGCTGGAGCTGCTGGTGCGCCCGGAGCGCGAGGTGAGTCCCGACAGCGTGGCAGTGCATCGGCTGCGGGCTCAGGATGTGGCCGATGGGCTTCCGCTGTGCGAGGCGATGGAGCGACTGCTGATGTTCATCGGCAGCCGGCCGCTGGTGGGCTATTACCTGGAATTCGACGTGGCGATGATCGACCGGGCGCTGAAGCGCTGCTTCGGTCTGACGTTGCCGCAGCAGAAGATCGAGGTGTCGGCGATGTACTACGACTGGCGCTTCCGCCAATTGCCGCCTTACCAGCAGCACGACAATGCCGACATCGACCTGCGCTTTGCCACCATCCTGCAGACGCTGGACCTGCCGATGCGCGACGCCCACGATGCACTGAACGACGCCGTGATGGCGGCGCTGGCCTTCATCCGGCTGCGGGAGTTGCGGGGGGAGGCGGAGGCTGCGTCCTGAATGGAAGCAGCCTTTGCCTGATGGAGGTCAGCCTCGCTTGAGATCCCGATAGAAGTTCTCGTGTGGGCCCACGGCCTCCAGATAGATAAGTCGTATGCCGTCATCGACGGTGTAGCCCAGCAGATAGAGCTGGTTCTGGCTGCGGAATTTGTAGACAAAGAGGTCGGACAGGTCGCCTTTCTTGCGCTCCCCCAGCTGTGGATTGTCAGCCACGGCCAAGGCGGCGGCATCGACATCGCAGGCCACGTTGTCGTGAAGCTTCTTGTAGGTGCGGGCAAAGCGCCGGGTCTGGCGCAGGGCGTAGGCGCTCATGGGCGCTGGCTGCGGGGAACGAACGGGGTTGTGTCCTCGCGGGCCTCATCCATCGAGGCCAGGGATTCAGCAATGAAGGTGACGGGAAGGTCGGGGTTGTCGAGGGCTGCACGACCCACCCGTGCCCAGTATTCGACCTGGCCACTGATGGTGCGGTGCTCGGCACGGGCATCGTTGCGAGCCTGGTCGTACAGCTGGCGGTCAATGCGGATGGCGATGGAGGCGTTCATGGTTAAGGCAGGCTATGAAAGGCAGTTTTACTACAATTGTAGTATTGCGAAAGAGGGCGTCAAGGGAGAGCGAACAGAAAGCCCGCCGGGCGCGATGGCCGGGCGGGCTGGGTGATGGTGGGCAGGCTGGATAGGGGGCCGTCAGGTGATGGTGCGGTGATCTGTCCATGGCCTGGGCCGTGAGGCCCCGGGCCGGGGATCGGACCCGTACCCGGGGATGGCCTGCGGGGTGGTGCCTCAGTGTGCCGAGGCCTTGGCGGCGCCGTAGCCGGTCTCGGAGCGGACCTGCTGGGCCTCGAAGGCGTCACGCTCCTGTGCGGCGGTGGCGCTGTTGTCGAGCAGCGAGAACAGCCAGACCCCCAGGAAGCCGACGATCATCGAGAAGGCTGCCGGCGAGGTGTAGGGGAAGGGGGCGCTGCCCACGGGGTTGCCGAAGGTGGCTTCCCAGACCGACGGCGACAGGATGGTGAGCAGTACCGAGGCGATGAGGCCCAGGAAGCCCCCGACGACGGCGCCGCGGGTGGTGGTGCCCTTCCAGAACACGGACAGGAACAGGACCGGGAAGTTGGCCGAAGCCGCCACGGCAAAGGCCAGCGACACCATGAAGGCCACGTTCTGCTTCTCGAACAGGATGCCCAGCAGCACGGCGATGACGCCCAGCACCAGGGTGGTGATGCGCGAGACACGCAGTTCGGAGGCGCTGTCGGCCTTGCCCTGCTTGATGACGGTGGCGTAGAGGTCGTGCGAGACGGCCGAGGCGCCCGACAGGGTGAGACCGGCAACGACGGCCAGGATGGTGGCGAAGGCCACGGCCGAGATGAAGCCGTAGAACAGGTTGCCGCCCACGGATTTGGCCAGCAGCACGGCGGCCATGTTGGCGGTGCCGGCACCGCCATGGATGACACCGGTGGCGGTATTGGCGAACTCGGGGTTGGTGAGCACGATGGTGATGGCACCGAAGCCGATGATGAAGATCAGCAGGTAGAAGTAGCCGATCCAGGTCGTGGCCCAGAACACCGACTTGCGAGCTTCACGGGCATCGGGCACGGTGAAGAAGCGCATCAGGATGTGGGGCAGGCCGGCGGTACCGAACATCAGCGCCATGCCGAAGGACAGGGCGGAGATGGGATCCTTGATGAACCCGCCGGGGCTCATCAGGGCCAGTCCGTGCTGGTGGGCTTCTTCAGGGCTGGCACCGCCCTGGGCGGCGATGTTGGCCTTGACGCGCACGGCATCGGCAAACAGCGCTTCCAGGCTGAAGCCATAGTGCTTCATGACCATGAAGCCCATGAAGGAGACGCCGAAGAGCAGCAGCACGGCCTTGATGATCTGCACCCAGGTGGTGGCCGTCATGCCGCCGAAGAGCACGTAGACCATCATCAGCACGCCGACGATGACGACGGCGACCCAGTAGTCGAGTCCGAAGAGCAGCTTGATGAGCTGGCCTGCACCGACCATCTGGGCGATGAGGTAAAAGGCGACGGTCACGAGCGTGCCGGCAGCGGCAAACATCCGGATGGGCTTCTGCTGGAAGCGGTAGCCGGCCACGTCGGCAAAGGTGAACTTGCCAAGGTTGCGCAGGCGTTCGGCCAGCAGGAAGGTGAGGATGGGCCAGCCGACCAGGAAGCCGAGCGCGTAGAGCAGGCCATCATATCCGCTGGCCATGACGGCTGCGGAGATGCCCAGGAAGGAGGCAGCAGACATGAAGTCGCCGGCGATGGCCAGGCCGTTCTGGAAGCCGGTGATGCCGCCACCGGCCGTGTAGAAGTCGGCGGCGGAGCGGGTGCGTCCGGCGGCCCACTTGGTGATCCAGAGCGTGGCGCCCACGAAGGCGGTGAACAGGATGATGGCCGTCCAGTTGGTGGCCTGGCGGGTGACTTCACCGACGTCGACGCCGGCGGCATGGGCAGGGGCGGCCATCAGGCCGAAGGTGGCCAGGGCGGCGCCGAAGGCAAGGGCTTGGCGGTTCATTGCGTGGTCTCCTTCAGGATGTCGCGGGTCATGGCGTCGTAGCGGCTGTTGGCACGATGGACGTAGAAGCCGGTGATGAGGACGGTGAAGACGATCACGCCCAGGGCGATGGGGATGCCGATGGTGGTGACGCCGTCAGCGCTGAGCGGCTGGGCCAGGAACTGGCGGTCGAAGGCAATCAGTCCGATGAAGCCGTAGAAGACGATCAGCATCAGGATGGTGAGTGTCCATCCGAGGCGGCTGCGCTCCGTCTTCAGGCGCGGGTACTGGGGGTGCTGCCGGATTCGTTCGACGATGGGATCGGCCATGGTTGTCTCCTTGTGGTTGTCCAGCCCTTGCCGGCCGCTCTGGGGCGGTGTTCATGGGGCAAGGGCGTGGAAGGAGACTTTGCGGGGCCGAGTGGCTTTTCGCAAGGTGGGAAAGTACCCATGGGGTTTGTACGGAATCCCGTGGGGTTCGGGGAGGGAGGGCCTCTGATGAAGGGGAGTGCCTTCGCTGGGGAGCGCCCCGTGAGCCGGGTACCTTCCTCGGCTCATGCTGTCCGCTGCGCTCCCAGAAAT
>CALIXC010000082.1 GCA_938046755.1 uncultured Lautropia sp.
GATGTCCAGTTTCTCGGTCGTCATGGCTCCCCCGGTGCATGTTCTGGGTTGATTTTCAGCCTCAGAAGCCCAGCTCGTTCAGATTGGCCTCGATCAGCGCATCCAGCCGCGCTCCTTCCGCCCGCTGCTCTCGCCACAGGGCAGACAGGCGCCGCATTTTTTCTTCAAAGGGCTCCCCGTCGTCTTCCTGTTCAGCTGCCCCGACATAACGGCCTGGCGTCAGGACGTGGTCATGTTTTCGGATGTCTTCCAGGGTGGCCGATTTGCAGAAGCCCGCCACGTCTGCATATTCCCCTGCGTTCTTTTCACCACGCCAGGCATGATAGGTATCGGCAATCTTCTGGATCTCAGCGTCGGTCAGCTCACGACGGGTTCTATCCACCAGCTCGCCCATCTTGCGGGCGTCAATGAACAGCACTTGTCCACGCCGGTCACGTAGTCCCTTGTCAGGGTTCTTCTTGCGGGCCAGGAACCACAGGCAGGCAGGAATCTGTGTGGAATAGAAGAGCTGCCCCGGCAGCGCCACCATGCAGTCCACCACATCGGCTTCGATCATGGCCTTGCGGATTTCGCCTTCGCCGGACTGGTTGGAACTCATCGAGCCATTGGCCAGCACAACGCCTGCCGTACCCTTGGGAGCAAGGTGGTGGTAGATATGCTGAAGCCAGGCATAGTTGGCATTACCCACGGGCGGCACACCAAACGTCCAGCGCACGTCTTCTCGCAGGCGATCCCCACCCCAGTCGGACACATTGAAGGGTGGGTTGGCCAGAATATAGTCGGCCTTCAGGTCGCGTAGTTCGTCCTTGTGAAAACTGCCCTCGTTGTTCCAGCGAATGTCGGAGTCGATTCCCCGCACGGCCAGGTTCATCTTGGCCAGCCGCCAGGTGGTGTAGTTCGACTCCTGCCCGTAGATGGCAATGTCACCAATGCGGCCGCCGTGCTCCTGCACGAACTTTTCCGACTGGACAAACATCCCGCCCGAGCCACAGCAGGGGTCGTAGATCCGCCCCTTGTAGGGCTCCAGCATT
>CALIXC010000083.1 GCA_938046755.1 uncultured Lautropia sp.
GGAGCCGTGACTGCCGCCGTGGCCGGTGTTGCCGTCTTGGTTGGCACGGCCTTGGTGGCGCCAGCGCCTGTCGCGGGCTTGGTATCTGCGGCCGGCGGCAGGGCAGCCGGGCTGGCGCTCGGGGTGGCCACGGGCGGGTACAGCGGGGCTGGCTTATATTCGGGCACCCACAGGGTCAGCATCTGGCGCACTTCGGCGTCGCCCACGGGGCCGGGGGATTCCAGCCAGCGCTTGACGGAGATGTCCCAGCTGGTGCCGGGCGGGTCGATGGGGCGGGAGACACGCAGCTTGGCGTGCGGGGTGGGCAGGGTCTTCTCGTTGTCGGCCAGCAGCTCTTCAAAGAGCTTCTCGCCCGGGCGCAGGCCGGTGAAGGCGATGGGGATGTCGGCTTCGGTGTAGCCCGACAGGCGCACCATGGTGCGGGCCAGGTCGACGATGCGGATGGGCTGGCCCATGTCCAGGACGAAGGTTTCGCCGCCGCGTCCCATGAGGCCGGCCTGCAGCACGAGCTGGGTGGCCTCGGGGATGGACATGAAGTAGCGGGTGATGTCGGGGTGGGTGACGGTGATGGGGCCGCCGTTGGCGATCTGTTCGCGGAACTTGGGGATGACGCTGCCGCTGGAGCCCAGCACGTTGCCAAAGCGCACCAGCACCATGGGCAGGGTGGCCATGCTGTGCTGGTACTGCAGGATCATCTCGGCCAGGCGCTTGGTGGCACCCATGACGTTGGTGGGATTGACGGCCTTGTCGCTGGAGATGTAGACGAAGCGCTCAATGTCGAAGCGCGAGGCCACGTCGGCCAGGACGCGGGTGCCCCAGGCGTTGTTGCGTACGGCCTGCCAGGCGTTGTTCTCTTCCAGGATGGGAACGTGCTTGTAGGCGGCGGCGTGGTAGACGATGGAGGGGCGATGGCGCTCGAAGACTTCCTGCAGGCGCGCGGCGTCCTTGATGTCGCCGACGGTGGGCACGAGGCGCTGTTCGGGGAAGGCGCGCTTGAGGTCTTCGGTGATGCGGTAGAGGGCGAATTCGCTCAGCTCGTAGATGATGATCTGGCCGGGCTTGAAGCGGGCGATCTGGCGGCAGAGTTCGGAGCCGATGGAGCCGCCGCCGCCGGTGACGAGGACGGACTTGCCTTCCAGCATCTGGCGCAGGCCGCCGGTGTCGAGGCTGACGGGGTCGCGGCCCAGCAGGTCGTCCACGTCCACGTAGCGGATCTGTGAAACCTTGACCTGGCCGCTCATCAGTTCCTGCACATCAGGGATGACCAGCAGCTTGATGTGGGCGCGTTCGCACAGCTCGAAGACGCGCCGGCGGGTGGCATGGTTGGTGGCACCGACGGCCAGCACGGCGTGTTTGCAGTTGCTGTCGCGGGCGATCTGTTCGAGCTGTTCCCAGTGGCCCAGGATGCGCACGCCACCCATCTGGCGGCCGACCTTGTTGGGGTTGTCGTCCAGCACGCCAATGACGTACCAGTACGGGTTGCGGTTGAGCTCATCGATGAGGGAGAGGGCGGCGTTGCCCGCCCCCAGCAGGATGACGGGCTGGGGCTCGACGCCCTTGGCGCCCATGGCCTTTTCCTTCCACCAGCGGTAGAGCAGGCGTCCGGCGCACATGAAGAGGATGAGCAGCAGCGGGTCGAGAAAGTAGAGCGAGCGCGGTACGCCCAGGCCGTTGCGCCAGAGCAGCAGCAGGATGGGGATGATGAGCGCGGAGGTGCCCACCGACAGGGCGATGAGCCGCATGTCGTGAATGGATGCGTAGCGCCAGATGCCCCGGTACAGGCCGAAGTAGACGAAACAGCCCACCTGCACGGCCAGTACGGCGGGCAGGGTCTGGAAGAGGATGATCTGCGTGGAGCGGTCCAGCTCGAAGTTCCAGCGCAGCGAGAAGGTGAAGGTCCAGACCAGGGCGGCCACGACGATGTCGTGGCCGATGGCAATGAAGGTGCGCGGATTGACGTTGAACAATCTCATGTCAGGAAACGGGCTCCTTGCGGCCGGCGCTCAGCAGGAAGGCGGCGATGATGAGCGGCAGGTAGGCCACGGTGACCAGGTGCCAGGCCAGGCTGGGTTGCAGGCGGGCAAGCGCTGCCAAGGGCAGAAGCCAGAGTACGTTGATCAGGCAGTATACAAGTGTGACCCGCGCATGGCTGTTCCAATGCCTGCTGAGGCGCTGGTACGCATGGCTGCGATGTGCGTCGCCCACACGCTGGCCGCCAAGTAGGCGGCGCAGTAACGTGACGGTTGCATCGGTGATGAAGAGGGCACCCAGGATCATCCAGCTGGTAACGGGTATGCCGTAGCCTGCGCTGACATCGGTGTCGCCGGTCAGCTGGGCCTCGCTCAGCCAGGTCAGGTGGCCGGTGATGTCCAAGCCGGCCACGGCCAGGATGGAAAAGCCCAGGAAGAGGCTGCCGGCATCGCCCATGAAGATGCGGGCCGGCGCCCAATTGTGCACCAGGAAACCGGTAGTGGCAGCGGCGATGATGAGGCTGCCGACCGACCAGGGGTCGGTCATGAGGAACTGCAGCTGCAGGCGCTCCAGTAGGCCGGAGGCGGAGTCGGCGCTGTTTTCGGCCAGCACGAGGCTGCGCAGCAGCACGCCGGCCAGCAGCATGAAGAGGGCCTGGCTGGCGGCGATGCCATCGATGCCGTCCATGAAGTTGTAGAGGTTGATCCACCAAGTGCCCAGCAGCATCAGGGCCAGCAGCAGGCCCAGGGTCATCAGGGAGGGCAGCAGGGCGTCGCTGGCGACGGCCTGGGTGAAGCTTTGAGACATGCCGGGCAGGCCCCAGCCGGACAGCAGTTGCCAGAGCTGTTCCTTCAGGCCGGCCCAGGCGCCGCCCGCGCCGGGCAGGCTCGAGAGCACCACCAGCAGCCAGGCGCAGCAAAAGAGCTGAAAGCCCAGCCGCAGGCGGATGCTGAGCGGCTGGCGGTCGTCCTGCAGGCCCAGAATGCCCAGGACCAGCGCGGCAAAGAGGAGCGGCAGGGCGATCCAGACCAGGGGGCCCAGGCTGTAGAGCCAGGCCGTGTCCTGCGCCAGCAGGTTGGCAAAGGTGCCCTGGTCGAGGGGTTGGCCCAGACCCACCAGGTGTGGCATGGCAACCACGGCCAACGTTAGCAGCAGAAAGCCTCCCAGGCTGGCGGCTACGATGGCTGCGCCGCCGCCGCGCGGGGTGATGCGGGTGTGGGAGGAGCGTTCGTTGGGGATGTCTTCCAGGCCCCAGGCCACGGCGTTCCGGATGATGAGGCCGGTGCCTGCCCAGGCGAGGGCGGCGGTGGCGGCAAGTATCAGCAAAAGCGTGATGGAGGTCACCTAAGTCTTCCTGGGAATGGGGGGAATGCCATGAGGGCGAGGGCCGGGACCGCTTATACTCCAAAAATTATGCGCCTATTTGGGGCAGGTCCGCGCGTTGCCGCCGGTGGCGCGTTCCATTGCTGGACAGCGGTCCGGCTTCAATCGGAAGGATACTGAATACATGATTCTCGTGACAGGTGGTGCCGGTTTCATCGGCTCGAACTTCGTGCTGGACTGGCTGGCTGGCAGTGACGAGCCGGTGGTCAACGTCGATAAGCTCACCTACGCCGGCAACCGGCAGAACCTGGCGTCGCTGGAAGGCAACCCTGCGCACCACTTCGAGCAGGTCGACATTTGCGATCGCGAGGCCATCGATGCGCTGCTGGCCAAGTACAAGCCGCGTGCCATGGTGCACTTCGCGGCCGAAAGCCACGTCGACCGCTCCATCCACGGCCCGGCCGCCTTCGTGCAGACCAACATGGTCGGCACGTTCACGCTGCTGGAAGCCGCCCGTCAGTACTGGAACCAGCTGCAGGGCGCCGAGAAGGACAGCTTCCGCTTCCTGCACGTTTCCACCGACGAGGTGTACGGTTCGCTGGAAGCCGACGATCCGGCCTTCACCGAGACCACGCCCTATCAGCCCAACAGTCCGTACTCGGCCAGTAAGGCCGGGTCCGACCACCTGGTGCGCGCCTATTTCCATACCTATGGCATGCCGGTGCTCACCACCAACTGCTCGAACAACTACGGGCCCTACCACTTCCCCGAGAAGCTCATCCCGCTGGTCATCACCAACGCACTGGCCGGCAAGAACTTGCCCATCTACGGCGACGGCAAGAATGTGCGTGACTGGCTGTTCGTGAAGGACCACTGCAGCGCCATCCGCCGCGTGCTGGAAGCCGGCAAGCCGGGCGAGACCTACAACGTGGGCGGTCACAACGAGAAGACCAACATCGACATCGTGCGGCAGATCTGCAAGCTGCTCGACGAGATGAAGCCCGATGCGGCCGGCTCCTACGAGCGTCTTATCACCTTCGTGAAGGACCGTCCCGGTCACGACCGCCGCTACGCCATCGACGCCGCCAAGATCGGCCGCGAGCTGGGCTGGACGCCGGCCGAAACCTTCGAGACGGGCATCCGCAAGACGGTGCGCTGGTACCTGGACAACCAGGACTGGGTGGCCAACGTGCAGTCGGGCGCGTACCGCGAGTGGATCGAGCACAACTACCAGGATCGCAAGGGCGACGCGAAGCAGTGAGCGTGGCCGAAGCCTGGCACTGACGAATCCAAACCTAGCGAGCCAATTTCCATGAAAGGCATCATCCTTGCCGGAGGTTCCGGCACCCGGCTGTACCCGGTGACGCAGGCTGTGTCCAAGCAGTTGCTGCCCATCTATGACAAGCCGATGATCTACTACCCGCTGTCGTGCCTGATGCTGGCCGGCATCCGCGAGATCCTGATCATCTCCACCCCGCAGGACACGCCGCGCTTCCAGCAGCTGCTGGGCGACGGCAGCCGCTGGGGCGTCTCGCTCAGCTATACGGTGCAGCCCTCGCCGGACGGTCTGGCGCAGGCCTTCATCATCGGTGAGTCCTTCATTGGAAACGACAGCTGCGCGCTGGTGCTGGGTGACAACATCTTCTACGGCCACGCGCTGGGCGAGGATCTGGCGCAGGCTGGCCGCCAGGAAAGCGGCGCCACGGTCTTTGCCTACCGCGTGCACGATCCCGAGCGCTACGGGGTGGTGGAGTTCGACGCCGAAGGCCGCGCCGTCAGCCTGGAAGAAAAGCCCACGCAGCCCAAGAGCCGCTATGCGGTCACCGGCCTGTACTTCTATGACAACCAGGTGGTGGACATTGCCCGCAACCTGAAGCCGTCGCCGCGCGGCGAGCTGGAAATCACCGACGTGAACCAGTACTACCTGAAGGCTGGCCAGCTGAAGGTGAAGACGATGGGTCGCGGCTATGCGTGGCTGGACACCGGCACGCAGGAGTCGCTGATCGAGGCGTCGATGTTCGTGCGCACCATCGAGAAGCGCCAGGGCCTGAAAATCTGCTGCCCCGAGGAAGTGGCCTTCCGCAAGGGTTACATCACGGCAGACCAGCTGGCCAAGCTGGCCGAGCCGCTGAAGAAGAGCGGCTATGGCCAGTACCTGCAAACCATTCTGAATGAACGGATTTTCTGATGAAGCGTATCGATACCGCCCTGCCGGACGTTTTCCTGATCGAGCCGAAGGTGTTCGGCGACAGCCGTGGCTATTTCTACGAAAGCTACAACCAGAAGGTCTTCGACGAGATGGCGGGTTCGCACGTGGAATTCGTGCAGGATAACCAGTCCCGGTCGGCCAAGGGCGTGCTGCGTGGTCTGCACTATCAGATCCAGCAGGCGCAGGGCAAGCTCATTCGCGTGATGGAAGGCGCCATCTTCGACGTGGCGGTGGACATCCGCCGTGGCTCGCCCACCTTCGGCAAGTCGGCCGGTTTCGTGCTGTCGGCCGAGAACAAGCGCATGGCCTGGATTCCGCCGGGCTTTGCCCACGGCTTCCTGTCGCTGGAAGACGGCACCACGGTGCTGTACAAGGCCAGCGATTTCTACGCGCCGGCGCATGAGCGTTCGCTGCTGTGGTCCGACCCGGTGCTGGGCATCGAGTGGCCGCTGGATCAGGTGGGCGGTCTGTCGGCCGTGCTGGTGTCCGACAAGGACAAGATCGGCAAGCCGCTGGCCGAAGCCGATGTCTACGCAGAGGGGCAGCCATGAAATTCGTAGTGACGGGAACCACCGGGCAGGTGGGCTGGGAGCTGATCCGCGCGCTGCAGCCGCTGGGCGAGGTGGTGCCAGTCTCCATCGACGACCTGGACCTGACCGATGCCGAGGCCACGCGTCGGCTGCTGGACCGCGTGAAGCCCGATGTGGTGGTGAACCCGGCCGCGCACACGGCGGTGGACAAGGCCGAGACCGAGCAGCAGGAGCTGGCCCGGGTGCTGAACGCCGATGTGCCGGCCGTGCTGGCCGACTGGTGCAAGGCCCATGGCGCGCTGCTGGTGCATTACTCCACCGACTATGTGTTCAACGGCGAAGGCACGCGCCCCTGGAAGGAAGACGACGCCACGGCGCCGCTGAACGTCTATGGCGCCACCAAGCTGGCCGGTGAACAGGCCATCCAGAAGAGCGGCTGTGCGCACCTGATCCTGCGCACCTGCTGGGTGTATTCGCTGCATGGCGGCAACTTCCTGAAGACGATGGTGCGGCTGGCTTCTAGTCGTGACCACCTGAAGGTAGTGGCCGACCAGTACGGCGTGCCCACGCCGGCCTCGTTCATCGCCGACGTGACGGCCGAGCTGATCCGTCGCCGCAGCTTCGATCCGAAGCTGGCCGACTGGTCGGGCATCCTGAATCTGGCGCCGTCGGGCGAGACCACTTGGCATGGCTATGCCCAGACCGGGCTGAAGCTGCTGCACGAGGCCACGCTGGCCGCCGGCGAGAATACCGCCCAGCGTCCGCGCCCCGAATGGCAGGTGCCGCGCATGCCCACGCTGGAAGCCGTACCGGCCACGGAGTTTCCGGTGCCCAGCAAGCGACCCAGCAATTCGCGGCTGGATCTTTCCCGCATCGAGCAGGTGTGGGGGCTGCGGATGCCGCCGTGGGATGAGCTGCTGAAGACGGTGCTGCGCGACGCCTGATCGCCGCAGCAGGCAGCCTCGCTGAATGCGTGGCTGCCTGGATGTCATTCAGGACTGAGGGGACGCTTTCGGCAGGGTGCCGGGGGCGTCTCTTGTTTTGCATGCATGGCACATGTCTGTCATGCAGTGGCCATGTGCGTAGATGGAGCAGCGTTGGCGCCTGGCGTTCCGGTCACAGGGCAGCTTCCGGTCATGTGAAACGGTCTTTGGGGGCGTTTTTCATGACGCGGGGTGGCAGTATCTGGAGTTGTCAAGGCGACGAATCCAATTCAATACAAATATGGCTAGCTTTGAATGTTAAGTGTTGCAAATACATCTAATTGTTCAATTTGTATTAAGTTTTAGAAGACTTGTAAAACCGGAGACGTCGTATTGTTTTTGAAGGGCATGCTTTCCCTTGTGGGTAGAATGCTACAGCTTTGAATTTTGGCTGGCGGCGAATCCTTAAATGTGCGGAATTGCGGGATATTTTGAACCTGGCCAGCGACGTGCGTCGCCGGACCTGTTGCTGAAGATGGCCCAGGCCATCCATCATCGCGGGCCGGACGACGCAGGGGCATGGGCGGATGATGGCGTGGGTCTGGGGTTGGGGCACCGACGCCTCTCCATCATGGATCTGTCGCCGGCGGGCCATCAGCCCATGGTCTCAGCCTCAGGCCAGCGGGTGCTGGTCTTCAATGGCGAGATCTACAACTTCACCGAGCTTCATGCCGAGCTGGAGCAGCAGGGCAGGGCGCCGGCATGGCGGGGGCATTCTGATACCGAGACGCTGCTGGCAGCCTTCGAGGCCTGGGGGGTCGAGCAGACGCTCAAGCGTGCACGGGGCATGTTCGCCCTGGCGCTGTGGGACCGGCAGAGCCGGACGCTCACGCTGGCACGTGACCGGCTGGGCGAGAAACCACTCTACTACGGCTGGCAGATGCAGGGGCAGCAGCCGGCCTTTCTGTTCGGCTCCGAGCTGAAGGCGTTGCGCGAGCATCCGTCCTTTGCGGGTGAGGTGGATCGCTCGGCGGTGTGTCTGCTGCTGCGTCACAACTGCGTGCCAGCACCGTATTCCATCTACCGGGGCATTTCCAAGCTCATGCCCGGGCACTACCTTACACTGACCGAGCAGGACCTGCAGGCACAGCGTCTGCCGGCCTCCACGCCTTACTGGTCGCTGGCCGAAGTGGCGGTGGCGGGCGTTGCCTCACCCTGGCAAGGTTCCGATGACGAGGCCATTCGGCAGCTTGATGCGCTGCTGCGCGATGCCATCGGTCAGCAGATGGTGGCCGACGTGCCGCTGGGCGCCTTCCTGTCGGGTGGCATCGATTCGTCCGCCATCGTGGCCCTGATGCAGGCGCAGTCGTCAAAGGCGGTGAAGACCTTTTCCATCGGCTTCGACGAGGCGGGCTACAACGAGGCCGTGTACGCCAAGGCGGTGGCCGATCACCTGAAGACCGAGCATACCGAACTGTATGTGCAGCCAGTGCAGGCGCAGGCAGTCATTCCGCGTTTGCCCGCGCTCTATGACGAGCCCTTTGCCGATTCGTCGCAGATTCCCACCTTCCTGGTGTCGGAGCTGGCGCGCAAGAGCGTGACGGTGTCGCTGTCGGGCGATGGGGGCGATGAGCTGTTCTGTGGCTACAACCGCTATCAGATGACGGCCCAGCTCTGGAACCGTCTGGGTTCGCTGCCGCTGCCGCTGCGCCGGATGCTGGCCGGGGGCATTCATCTGTTGTCCCCCACGCAGTGGAACCAGTTGGCCCGGAAGCTGCCGGGGGCAGACTCGCGCTACGTGAACCTGGGCGAGAAGCTGCACAAGGGGGCGGGTGTGATGGGTGCGCGCTCCATCGAGGACCTGTACCTGGGCTTTGTCAGCCACTGGCGCGACCCGGCGTCGGTCGTGATCGACGGGCGGGAGCCACCCTCGCTGGTGACGGGCAACCGGCCCGACCTGCGTGGGCTGGATGGCGTGCAGCAGATGATGGCGCTGGATGCGCTGACCTATATGGCCGACGACATTCTGGTGAAGGTGGACCGAGCCTCGATGGGCGTGTCGCTAGAAAGTCGTGTGCCCTTCTTGGATCACCGGGTGGTGGAGTTTGCCTGGCGGCTGCCGCAGTCGCTGAAGCTGCGCAATGGCCAGGGCAAGTGGCTGTTGCGGCAGGTGCTGTACCAGTACGTGCCTCGTCAGCTCATCGAGCGGCCCAAACAGGGCTTTGCGGTGCCCATCGACGCCTGGCTGCGCGGTCCGCTGCGTGACTGGGCCGAAAGCCTGCTGGACGAATCGCGCCTGCGCCAGGAAGGCATCTTCCAGCCGGCCGCGGTGCGCCAGAAATGGAACGAGCACCTGTCCGGCAAGCGCAACTGGCAGCACTGGCTGTGGGATGTGCTGATGTACCAGGCCTGGGCCGAGGAACAGAAGAAGTGAGGTCCGGGGCAGGTCTGCGGCTGCAGACCTGCCTACCCACCGTCACTGCATCCGTTTCAGCGCCGTCGGGGCATCCACCGGGGGCTTCCAGCCCAGTTGCTGGCAGAAGCGCTGGTTGTCCACGGCCAGTGATCCGGCCAGGCGCTGCCAGATGCCCGACTTGCCTGCCAGCCTCGCCAGGCCGGCCAGTAGTGCCGGCGGCACGGGGAGCAGGCGGGCCGGCTTGCCGGCAGCCTGGGCCATGGCCCGGATGAGGGCTGGTGTGGAGAGCGCCGCACCATCGCTGAGGTGAAAGAGCCCGGCCGCGCGCCCGGGGTTGTCCAGAATGGCCATGATGGCGCTGCACAGGTTGTCGATGGCCAGGAAGCTGCGCTGGTTGTCGACGGATCCCAGCGGCAGTGGCAGGCCACTGGTGGCCAGCTTCTGCAGGGCCGCAAAGTTGGCCTTCACGCCCGGACCATAGACCAGCGGCGGCCGCAGGATGGTGATGACCGGGCCGTGCTTCAGGCGCTGCAGGTGGCGCTCGGCCGCCAGCTTGGCAAAGCCGTAGCAATCCTCGGGGCGGGGCGGATCGTCTTCGCGCAAGGGGTGTCCGGGGGCCGACCATTCGCCGGCGGCCTTGATGGAGCTGAGAAAGATGAACTGTGCCACGCCGGCGCGGGCGGCATCGCGCGCCAGCCGGTGCGGTGCCCGCACGTTCACGCGCCAGAGCTGGCGCTGGCTGTCGCGGTTGGCGTCCAGCGGCACGTGGGC
>CALIXC010000084.1 GCA_938046755.1 uncultured Lautropia sp.
GGAGAGAGGCTGGCCTGTAGAATGGGCTGGTGAGTGACTTGGTGAGCAACCCAATACCTTGAAGGCCAAACCCGATGATGACCGATCCAGCAGCCGACCTTTCCCCCTTGTCCGACCAGGAACTCGACCGCCTGGCGGAACTTTTGCAGGCCCATGGACCGAACGCCATGAGCCTGCCCGAAGTGGACGGGCTGCTGGTTGCCCTGATCTGCAGCCCACGCCTTCTGCTGCCCAGCGAATACATGCCGCTCATTCTGGGAGATGACGGTGCCTTCGATGACATCGAGCAGGCGCAGGAGTTCTACGGCCTGATCCTGCGGCACTGGAACACCATCAACACCACCCTGACTGCCACCGAGGGGAAGGACTTCAAGAAGCTGACCGCAGACGACCTGTACTGGCCCGTGGTGGACAGGGACGAGAACGATGAGGTTCTCGGCAACGAATGGGCGGATGGCTTCGTGGCCGGCATGCGCACACAATGGGACAACTGGATGCCCATGCTGGACGACGAAGAGCAAGGCGGCTGGCTGGTCTGCATTCTGGCGCTGCACCACGAGCACGACGAAAACCCGGACACCAAGCTGGCACCGCAAACACCCGAGCAACGCGAGTACCTCGTGACCCGCATGATCGGCGGCATTGTGCCGATCTACCGCTACATGGCCCCCTATCGCCGGCTGGCCATGACCATGGACATCGAAGAATACGACCCCCTGCGATACGCCCCCCAGCGCCCCGAGCCGCGTCAGGTGGGCCCGAAGATCGGCCGCAACGACCCATGTCCCTGCGGCAGCGGCAAGAAATACAAGCGTTGCTGCGGCGCGAATTGAGGCCGGGTATTTCCATACGGCAACCATCAATCACCGTGGACAAATCATGACTGCCAGAACAATCCTGTCCAAGGACTTCCGGGTCGCCATCCCCAAGGCAATGTGCGAAGCACTAGGATGGCAGCCGAGTCAGAAGCTCACTTTGATTCTGCAGGGGAGGGGCATACTTCTGGAAGCCATGGTGCAGCAACCCTCTTGACCTGTCCAGGAACGGAATGCCGCCGTAACGGCCCATCAGATAGCCTCGCTCCAATGCCTCATTCTTGCGGGGACTGTATTCGGACAAGGCAATCAGAGACGAAGCCTGGTCTGCTCCT
>CALIXC010000085.1 GCA_938046755.1 uncultured Lautropia sp.
TGGTGGCGTGTGCCTGTAATCCCAGCTACTCAGGTGGCTGCGGCCGATGCCATTCTGATCAGCAAGGGGGATCTGGATGCGGAGGCCGCGCACCGATTGCGTCTGTTGCTGCAGACCCAGTTGCCGGGTGTGCCGGTGATGATGCGGGTTCCAGGACAGGGAGTACCTGACTTCGATGATCTTGCCTTCGGGCAGGCAGATTCCGGTTGGCCGGAGGCGGGTGCGATGCGTGATGATCATGTCGCTGTCGACAGGATGGGGCACGCATCGATCGATGACGCGTCCTGGAGAGCCGCTCCGGTGCAGGGGCCGGGTTTGCCTGCCCTGGTACAGTCCCTGGTTCTGACGGCGGTCACGCCCATCGACTGGACCGCATTTGGTGTCTGGCTGTCCGCACTGCTGCACGTGCATGGTCGAGCAATCCTGCGGGTCAAGGGAATTCTGGACATCGGCGAGCCCTATCCGATACTGATCAATGGGGTTCAGCATCAGATACATGCGCCGATGCACCTGGATGCTTGGCCGGGGCAGGGGCGCCGTTCCACACTCGTCCTGATCGTGGTGGGCATCGATCCCGCAGATCTGTGCGTGTCGTTCCAGCGTTTCGTACATGCCGAGGCGATGCCTATGCAGCTGGACGGCTAGAAAAATAAGGGATAATCCTCCACAGTCCCGGCCGGTTCCGCGGCCATCATCATCACTGAAGGAATCGTCATGACAGCGCAAGTCGTCCGGCCAGTGGCCATCTGTGTGTTCCGGCATGAAGGCAAGATCCTGGTGGCGCGGGGGCATGATCCGCACCGTAACGGGGCCTACCTGCGGCCGCTGGGAGGGGGCATCGAGTTCGGTGAGTCCGGCGCGCAGACGCTGGCCCGGGAGCTGAAGGAGGAGCTGGGCGCGGAGATCGCCGAGGTCCGCCTCATCGGTACGCTGGAGAACCGTTTCAAGATTGGCAATGAGCCGCGCCACGAGATCGTGCTGGTCTTTGATGCCCGCTTCGAGGACCCGTCCTTCTATACCCGGGAGGTGATCCGGGGCAAGGAAAGCGATGGCACGGACTTCTCGGCCATCTGGCACCGGCCCGAGGAGACCCGGGCCGACTGCCCGCTGTATCCGGAAGGGCTGAAGGAGCTGCTGGCATCCATCCCGGCGCCGGCGGTGGCGAAGGCGCCTGCCAAGCCGGCCCGCCGGAAGAAGTCGCTGGTTGATCTGCTGCACGCACACCGGGCCGACATCGAGCAGATCATCGTCCAGTTCGAGGAGGCCATGCCGCCGGCGCCGAAACGGCGTTGAGGCAGGGCGCTGAAGGCATGACCGGCCCGATCCCTCGGGCGGGTGCTCAGCCAGCATGAAAAAACCGGGCACAAGGCCCGGTTTTTTTGTTGGGACCGTGCCCGCCACGGTCTGGCGGGCTGCTCTGCCTGGGCCCATCGGGTTTTCGGCCACGTCCTCGCAGGGACGTGGCCTTCCGCCTTCAGGGCGATGACGCCGATCAGGCCATCGTCATCAGGCTGGCGTTGCCGCCGGCAGCGGCGGTGTTGATGCTGATGGACCGTTCGGCCAGCAGGATCTCGTTGCCGTAGTGCTGGCCGCTCTTGAGCTGCGCCGGCGTCAGGCCTTGCAGGTTGACGATCGGGCCGCTGC
This sequence comes from uncultured Lautropia sp., assembly GCA_938046755.1. Lineage (GTDB taxonomy): Bacteria > Pseudomonadota > Gammaproteobacteria > Burkholderiales > Burkholderiaceae_E > Lautropia. The sequence goes on from CALIXC010000085.1 coordinate 1,645, forward strand.
GCTTGACCAGGCGCTGGTTCAGGGCCTTGAGCTGCTCGGCCTCACCCTCGAAGAGTGCGCCCTCGAAGGTGGCGCTGTCAATCTCGGCATCGGTGATCTGCTTGACCTTGGCGCGCACCGAGGCGGGCAGGCCGTTCAGCACGTCGGCTGCAGCGCCCGAGGCCACGAATAACGCCTGGTTGCCGGTGGCCAGGCAGGTGGCCAGCTGGGCCACGGCACCGGCCGGGCTGCTGGCCACGCACAGCACGCGACCACGACCTTCCTGGCGATAGGTGTTGCTCTCGCCGGTGGGGCCGGGCATGGTCTGCTCTTCGGTGCCGATCTGGGCGTCTTCCAGGGCCTTGAGGTACTGGCGGGCCAGGGCGGTGTCGGCCTCGACCAGGCCGGCCTTGGGCAGCCACTCGGTCAGGGCGGCCAGGGCGGCTGCGCTGTCGGCCGTGCGCGGGATGACGGTCGGCGGGCGCTTCGACAGCAGGCGCTTCAGGTACAGCGGGCCGCCGGCCTTGGGACCGGTGCCCGACAGGCCCTCACCGCCAAAGGGCTGCACGCCCACCACGGCACCGACGGTGTTGCGGTTGACGTACAGGTTGCCGGCGTGGATCTGCGGCAGCACGCGGTCGATGGTCTCGTCGATGCGGGTGTGCACACCGAAGGTGAGGCCGTAGCCGGTGCCGTTGATGTCGCGGATCAGCGATTCGAGGTCGTCACGCTTGTAGCGCAGCACGTGCAGCACGGGACCGAAGACCTCGCGGCCCAGGTCCTTGATGCTCCTGATCTCGATGAGCGTGGGCGGCACGTAGGTGCCGGCGGCCATGGCCTGATGGTCGGCGCGTGCGCTGGCGGGCTGGCTGACGCGATGGCCCTTGGCGCGCATCGTGTCGATGTGCTTGACGATGTTGTCGCGTGCCTCGGTGTCGATCACGGGGCCCACGTCGGTGGCCAGCAGTCCGGGGTTGCCCTGACGCAGCTCGCGGGTGGCGCCTTCCAGCATGGTCAGCACGCGATCGGCGCTGTCTTCCTGCACGCACAGCACGCGCAGGGCCGAGCAGCGCTGGCCGGCCGAGTCGAAGGCCGAGACCAGCACGTCCTGCACGACCTGCTCGGTCAGTGCCGAGGAGTCGACGATCATCGCGTTCTGGCCGCCGGTCTCGGCGATCAGCGGGATGGTGTGACCCTCGCTGTCCAGGCGCTGGGCCAGGGTGGCGGCGATGAGGCGCGCCACTTCGGTGGAGCCGGTGAACATGACGGCCGCAATGCGCGGATCGGCCACCAGCGGGGCGCCCACCTGCACGCCGTCGCCCGGCAGCAGCTGCAGCACGTCGGTGGGGACGCCGGCCTCGTGCAGGATGCGCACGGCTTCGGCGGCAATCAGCGGCGTCTGCTCGGCCGGCTTGGCGATGACCGGGTTGCCGGCAGCCAGTGCAGCCGAGACCTGGCCGGTGAAGATGGCCAGCGGGAAGTTCCACGGGCTGATGGTGATGATGGTGCCCACACCCTGGCTGTTTTCAGGTAGCGTGTGTTCGGCTTCGTCGGCGTAGTAGCGGCAGAAATCCACGGCTTCGCGCACTTCGGCGATGGCGTTGTTCAGCGTTTTGCCGGCTTCGCGCACGGCCAAGGCCATCAGCTCGGGCATGTGCGCTTCCATCAGGTCGGCCAGGCGGCGCAGCATGTTGGCGCGTTCGGCGGCGGAAACGGCAGCCCAGCTGCTTTCGGCGGCTTTGGCGGCGGCGATGATTTCCGGTACGGCGGCGGCCTCTACGAAGGCGGCACTGCCCACCACTTCGCTGTGGTCGGCCGGATTGCGCACTTCATGCGCGGCCTGGGTTGGGGCGGCCACGGCCAAAAGCGGCACGGCATGCAAGGGCGTGGCAGCGGCATTGTTCATAATGGTTTGCAGCTCTTGCAGCGTGCTTTCGTTGCTCAGGTCGAGGCCTTGCGAATTGAGGCGTTCGTTGCCATACAGATTGCGCGGCAATGGCAGGCTGTTGTTGGGATGAATGCCTTGTTCGGCCAAGGTATCGAAGGGGCTGCGGATGAGGGTGTCAATGCTGATGTTTTCATCCACAATCTGGTTTACAAACGAGGTGTTTGCGCCGTTTTCCAGCAGGCGGCGCACCAAGTAGGCCAGCAGGGTTTCATGCGTGCCCACCGGCGCATACACGCGCACGCGACGACCGAGGTTTTGCGGGCCGACCACTTGGTCGTACAGGGTTTCGCCCATGCCGTGCAGGCATTGGTGTTCGAACTGTTTGCCTTTGCCCATCTGGTAAATCGCGGCCAGGGTGTAGGCGTTGTGGGTAGCGAATTGCGGGAATACGGCGTCTTGCGCATCCAGCAGTTTGCGCGCACAGGCTAGATAGGAAATGTCGGTGTGGACTTTGCGGGTGTAGGTGGGGTAGCCGTTCATGCCGTCCACTTGCGCCCATTTGATTTCGCTGTCCCAATACGCGCCTTTCACCAGGCGGATCATCAGCTTCTGATTGTTGCGGCGGGCGAGGTCGATTAAATAGTCGATTACGAAGGGGCAGCGTTTCTGATAAGCCTGCACCACGAAGCCAATGCCGTGGTAACCGGCCAGGTCGGGGTCGGAAACCAGGGCTTCCATCAAATCGAGCGAGAGTTCGAGGCGGTTGGCTTCTTCGGCGTCGATGTTGATGCCGATGTCGTATTTTTTGCCGAGCAGGAACAATTCTTTCAGGCGCGGCAGCAGCTCGCTCATCACGCGGTCATGCTGGGCGCGGGAATAGCGCGGGTGGATGGCGGAGAGTTTGACGGAAATGCCGTTGCCTTCATAAATGCCTTTGCCGGCGGCATCTTGGCCGATGGCGTGGATGGCGTTGACGTAGTCTTGATAATAGCGTTCGGCATCGGCTTCGGTCATGGCGGCTTCGCCGAGCATATCGAAGGAATAGAGATAGCCGAGTTTTTCGCGTTCTTTGCCGTTTTTCAGGGCTTCTTCGATGGTTTGGCCGGTAACGAACTGTTTGCCGAGCATGCGCATGGCGTAGTCTACGCCTTTGAGGATGAGCGGCTCACCGCCTTTGCTCACGATGCGGGTGAGCGCGTTGCCGAGGCTCTGGCCGCTGGGGGCGGCGGCGAGCTTGCCGGTTACCAGCAGACCCCAGGCGGCGGCGTTTACAAATAGGGAGGGGCTGTTGCCGAGGTGGCTTTTCCAGTCACCGCCGGAGATTTTGTCGTGGATGAGTTTGTTGCGGGTGGCTTTATCGGGAATGCGCAGCAGGGCTTCGGCCAAACACATCAGGGCGATGCCTTCTTCGCTGGAAAGGGAGAACTCGTGCATCAATGCGTCCACCCCGCTGGCACGGCGGCGCTCTTCGCGCACCTGCTTCACTAGCCGGCGGGCGAGCCGGTCGGCGGCGGTACGCTCGTCTTGGCTCATCTGGGCGCGTTCGAGCATATCCTGCACGGCTTCAACTTCGTCACGGCGGTAGGCATCGGTAACGGCTTGGCGCAGGCTGGTTTGTTGGGGGTGGGCAAACTGGAACATGGTTGGTCTCCGTGGTTAGTGGGGCTGCCCGATAAACCGCTTTTCAGGTAGCCTCTGTTTCATTATGAATAGCTGCTTGGTTTGAACTTCGGTAAAACGGCATCATAAACCAAACTGCGGATAATGTGAAAGAATGTTTGGCAGGAGTGGGGCTGGGTTAATCGCTTAAGGGCTAGCTGAACAGGCCGGAGGCAGTTTCAGCTAGTCTGAAGCCTTTTGATACGAGCAGTTTGAAGGCTACCTGAAAACTTTTCAGGTAGCCTTTTGCCGTCCTTTATTTTGCGGCGCGGTAATCCGCATCGGCTTTTTCGAAGCGTTGGCAGATTTCCTCGGCAGGCGCTTTGCCAGCCAGCGATACGACTACGGCAGTCAGGCCGCAGGCGATGAAGCCGGGGATGATTTCATACAGCGTAGCCATGCCGGCGTTGTCCAGCGCAGGATTCACCACCTGCACCCACAGCACCACCACCGCAGCACCGGCAATCATGCCTGCCAATGCACCGTTGGGGGTCATGCGTTTCCAGAACAAGGAAAGGATAACGATGGGGCCGAATGCCGCGCCGAAGCCTGCCCAGGCAAATTCCACCAGTTGCAGCACTTTGCTTTCGGGGTCGGCGGCAATCAGGATGGCGATAACGGCCACGGCCAGCACCATGATGCGGCCAATCCACACCAATTCTTTCTGCGGCGCGTTCGGGCGCAGGAAGCCTTTGTAGAAGTCTTCGGTAATGGCGCTGGAGCACACCAAAAGCTGGCAAGACAAAGTAGACATCACGGCAGCCAGAATCGCGCTCAAAATCACGCCGGCAATCCACGGGTTAAACAACAGGGTAGACAAGGCGATGAATACGCGCTCATGGTTGCCCTGCATGGCAGCAGCTTGCTCGGGGTGGGCGCCGAAGTAGGCAATACCGTAATAGCCCACGGCCACTGCGCCGCCCAAGCACAAAATCATCCAAGTCATGCCGATGCGGCGCGCACCCACCAGCGATTTCACGCTTTCGGCAGCCATGAAGCGCGCCAGAATGTGCGGCTGGCCGAAGTAGCCCAAGCCCCAGGCGGCGGTGGAAATGATGCCGATGAAAGTCGTGCCGTGCAGCAGGCTGCCGTATTCCTTACCGCTGGTAGCAGCAGCGGCTTGGATGATGGCGGAAACTTCATCTGCGCCGCCCGCACCCAAATACACCATCACTGGCGTGAGGATGAGGGCGAAAATCATCAGCGTGGCCTGCACAGTGTCTGTCCAGCTTACCGCCAAGAAGCCGCCGATGAAGGTGTAGGCGATGGTGGCGCCCGCACCCAGCCACATAGCGCTGGTGTAGCTCATGTCGGTGAACAGGCTTTGGAACAGGCGGGCACCGGCCACAATGCCGCTGGCGCAATAAATAGTGAAGAAAAACAGAATGATGAACGCGGAAATCACTTTCATCGCCTGCCCCTGCGCACCGAAACGGTGGTGGAAATAATCAGGCAGGGTGAGCGCGTTGTTGTTGTATTCGGTGTGCACGCGCAGCCGCCCGGCCACCAAGAGCCAGTTGAGATACGCGCCAATAATCAGGCCGATGGCAATCCAAGATTTGCTCAGGCCGCTCAAATACACTGCGCCCGGCAGACCCATC
>CALIXC010000086.1 GCA_938046755.1 uncultured Lautropia sp.
TGGCGCTGGCGCGGCTTCTGCTGTCGCCGCACCGGCCGCTGTGGCTGCTGGACGAGCCGTCGGCCGCCCTGGACACGGAGGGCAGCACGCTCCTGGACACCCTGCTGGAAGAACACCTGGAGGGCGGCGGCAGCGCGCTGATCGCCACCCACCTGCCGGTGCTGGCGGCGCGCCAGCCGGCCGAACTGTGGCTGGGGGGCAATCCGTCATGAAAACCGCCCCCGCCACCTTTGCCTGGGCACTGAAGCGCGATCTGCGCATCGCGCTGCGCCGCCGGGCCGACACGCTGAACCTGCTGGGCTTCTTCGTGCTGGCCTGCCTGATGGTGCCCTTCGCCGTGGGCCCGGAGACCGACTGGCTGGCGCGTCTGGGCCCCGGGATCATCTGGGTGATGGCACTGCTGGCACAATTGACGGCTTTGCCGATGCTGTTCGCCAACGACCATCAGGACGGCAGCCTGGAGCACATGCTGGCCAGCGGTCGCTCGGCCACCGCCCTGGTGGCGGGCAAGCTGCTGGCGGTGTGGCTGGTCTCGGCCCTGCCGCTCATCGTCATCACGCCGATCATGGCACTCGCCCTGTCGGTGGATCTGCCACGCACGGGTCTGCTGGTGCTGACGCTGCTGCTGGGCACCCCCACCCTGCTGGTGCTGGGCGCCATCGGTGCGGCGCTCACGCTGGGCGTGCGGGCCGGTGCCGCCCTGGTGGCGCTGCTGTGCCTGCCGCTGTATGTGCCGGTGCTGATCTTCGGCGCCGGTGCGGTGGACATGGTGACGGCCGGCCTGTCGCCGGACGCGCACCTGGCGCTGCTGGCGGCCGGCATGGTGCTGGCCACCTGGGGAGGACCGTACCTGGTGGCGCTGGCGCTGCGCACCTCATTGGAGTGATATCCCGCATGAACCTGTTTGCCTACGCAGCCCCGCAGCGCTTCTACGCCCTGGCCGGCCGGCTGATCCCCTGGTTTGCCGTGAGTGCCGCCCTGCTGTGCCTGGTGGGTCTGTGGCTGGGCTTCTGGGAAGCTCCCACCGACTTCCAGCAGGGCGAGGTCTACCGGATCATCTTCATCCACGTGCCGGCGGCCTGGATGGCCATGTTCATCTATCTGGTGATGGCGATCTATGCCATCCTGAACCTGGGCTTCCGCACCCGGATGTCGGCGATGATGATCGCCGCGCTGGCGCCCACCGGGGCGCTGTGGGCCGCCATCGCGCTGTGGACAGGCTCGCTGTGGGGCAAGCCCACCTGGGGCACCTACTGGGCCTGGGACGCCCGGATGACCTCGACGCTGATCCTGCTGTTCCTGTACTTCGGCTATCTGGCGCTGACCAACGCCATCGAGGACCGCAACCGCGCCGACCGTGCCGGCTCCATTCTGGTGCTGGTGGGCAGCATCAACGTCCCCATCATCTATTTCTCGGTCAATCTCTGGAACACCCTGCACCAGGGCTCCAGCGTCAACCCGGTCAGCGGCTCGAAGATGGCCACGGTGATGCTGCTGGCCATGCTGGTGATGTCGCTGGCGGCCTGGTGCTACAGCGTGGCGGTGGTCCTGCATCGGGCGCGCAGCATCATCCTGGTGCGTGAGGCGCACACGCAGTGGGTGCATGAGCTGCAGGAGCATCCGGAAAAATCGTGACGGTGTCAGGCGCCCCTCACCGGGCGCCGAGCCATCCAGACATCGAAACCTTCAGACTTCCACGCCCCAGAAAGGCTACAGGTGGGCACCAGAGCCGACGACCCGCAATGATTATCAGTCCGGTTTCTGGCGCCATTTGACGACTATTTTCCCGTAACGTATCCGATCATCTCCCATGGCCCGCCAGCCAGTCTGCCGAATGTCGGCCGCGTTGACCTCGATCAACGCTGGCCAGCACGCTACGGGTATCGTCATCCTTCCTCTACGATAGCCATATCTATTCTCCATGACACACTGGCATTACGTCCTGATTGCCTATGGGCTGTCCGCCCTGGCTCTGGTGCTGGAGCTTGTGCTGCTGGCCGGACGCCGCCGGCATGCACGCCACTGCATGGAAGACGCCAACTCATGACGCCCCGCCAGAAGCGCTTTGCCTGGATCGCCTCGGGCCTGACGGCCCTGGTGCTGGTCGCAGGCCTGTTGCTCTACGCGCTCAACAGCAACATCGTCTTCTTCTACACGCCCACCCAGGTGGCCCAGGGTGAAGCCCCCAGTGGTCGCGCCTTCCGCATCGGCGGGCTGGTGGAACCCGGCAGCCTGAAGCGTGACGGGACGCGGGTCGAGTTCGTCGTGACCGATGGCGAACACCAGATCGCCGTCAGCTATGTGGGCACGCTGCCCGACCTGTTCCGTGAGGGCAAGGGTGTGGTGGCCCAGGGCCGGCTGGACGATGCCGGGCATTTCACCGCCTCCGAGGTGCTGGCCAAGCACGACGAGAACTACATGCCGCCCGAAGCCGCTGAAGCACTGCACAAGGCGGGTCACCCGTCGTCCATCGATACCCTGAAGGCACAATGAAGCATGATCGCTGAAATCGGACACTACGCCCTGTGGCTGGCACTGGCACTGGCGGTCGTGCAGTTCTGCAGCGGTCTGTGGGGTGCCCACCGGCAGGATGGGCGACTGATGCAGGTGGCCCACCGCGCCACACTGCTGCAGGCGGCCATGATGGTGGTGGCCTTCGGCTGTCTGGCCTGGTCATTCGTGCATTTCGATTTCAGCCTGAAGAACGTGGCCAGCAACAGCAACCGCATGCTGCCGCTGCCCTACCGCATTGCTGCCACCTGGGGTTCGCACGAGGGCTCCATGCTGCTGTGGGCACTGATGCTGGGCCTCTGGACGGCGGCCGTGGCCAGCTTTGGCCGCACGCTGGGCACGCTGGTGCGCAGCCGGGTGCTGGGCGTGCAGGGCTTCGTGTCCATCGGATTCCTGCTCTTCCTGCTCACCACCTCCAACCCCTTCGAGCGCAGCCTGCCGGCTCCGCCTGATGGCCGCGACCTGAACCCGCTGCTGCAGGATCCGGGCATGGTGCTGCACCCACCCCTGCTCTACCTGGGCTATGTGGGCTTCTCGGTGGCCTTCGCCTTTGCCATTGCCGCCATGCTGGGCGGTCGGGTAGATGCGGCCTGGACCCGCTGGGCGCGCCCCTGGACCACGGCGGCCTGGTGCTTTCTCACCCTGGGCATCACGCTGGGCAGCTGGTGGGCCTACTATGAGCTGGGCTGGGGTGGCTGGTGGTTCTGGGATCCGGTCGAGAACGCCTCCTTCATGCCCTGGCTGGTGGGTACGGCGCTGATGCACTCGCTGATCGTCACCGAACTGCGCGGCACCTTCCGCAACTGGACGCTGCTACTGGCCATCGCGGCCTTCAGCCTCAGCCTGGTGGGCACCTTCATCGTGCGCTCGGGCGTCATCACCTCGGTGCACGCCTTTGCCACCGACCCGGCACGCGGCGTGTTCATCCTGAGCTTCCTGGTGGTGGTCATCGGCGGCTCGCTCTTCCTGTACGCCTGGCGTGCGCCCCGGCTGGCACAGGGCAATGCGCCGGCAACGTTCTCGTTCAGCTCGCGCGAGAGCATGCTGCTGGCCAACAACCTGCTGCTGGTGGTCGCCTGCGCCGCTGTCTTCCTGGGCACCATGTACCCGCTGCTGCTCGACACGCTGGAGCTGGGCAAGATCTCGGTGGGTCCCCCCTACTTCGAGGCCGTGTTCGTGCCGCTGATGGCGCCGGCCGTGTTCCTGATGGGCGTGGGCCCGGTGGCACGCTGGCGCAACGCGCCGGTGCCCGACCTGCTGCGCCGGCTGCGCTGGGCACTGGGTGTGTCCATCGTCACCACGGTGCTGGTGGCCCTCACCTCCGGCCGCTTCTCGGCCGAGCGACTGACCAGCCCGGCTGAAGGCGGGGTCGGTGTCGGCGGGGCCGTGCTCTTTGCCATCGGCATGTTCATCGGCATCTGGGCCATTGCCTCGGCACTGGCGCTGCTGCGCGAACGGCTGTGGCCGTCGGGCGAGGCGGCCGCTTCGCGCTCCGCCATGCAGCGCGCCCGTGCGCTGCCAGCCGCCTTCTGGGGCATGCTGGTGGCACACATCGGCGTGGGTGTCTTCATCATCGGCGTGGCCGGCGTGAACACCCTGGAGACCGAGGCCGACGAGGCACTGGCGCCCGGCCAGAGCATGTCGCTGGGCGGCTATGAGTTCCGCCTGCAGGAACTGCGCGAGGTGCCCGGCCCCAACTATCAGGCCGTGCAGGCCAAGGTGGAAGTCAGCCGCGACGGGCACTTCCACAGCATGCTGCTGCCCGAAAAGCGCGCCTATAGCGGCGCCATGGGTACCACGCAGACCGAGGCCGCCATCGAGACCCGGCTGACCGGTGACGTGTACGTGGCCCTGGGCGAACGTCTGCCCGATGGTCGCTGGACGATGCTGGTGTGGATCAAGCCCTTCGTGGACTGGATCTGGGGAGGCTGCGTGCTGATGGCACTGGGCGGCTTCATCGCCATGGCTGACCGGCGCTACCGCCGCCAGCGGGCACGCGGTCGACAGGACTGAACCGCTCTCCGACAACAGGCCGGGCATGGTGTCACGCCGTGCCCAGCGCTCGCCTTTCCGGCTTCGCCGGTGGTTTCTGCCGCGGTTTCTGCCTCGCCGGCCGCAGGCCGTATCATGCCCCTATCCCTTCCTGCATTCCTTCACTGAACGATGACAAAGAAGCGCGCCAAGGCCAAGAAGAAGAAATCCGGTCTGTTTTCCCTGCGCTACCTGCTGCCAGCAGGATTCTTCCTGGCGCTGTCGGTCTTTCTGCTGCTGGGGCTGAACCGCAACCCCAACGAGATTCCCTCGCCGCTGATCGGCAAGGCCGCCCCCGAGTACGCCCTGCCACGTCTGGCAGACGCCCCCGCCTCCATCGGGCGGAGAGCGCTGGCACCAGGCAACGCCAACACATCGACCGGCCAGGCCAGCGCCGACGCCGGTGCGGGTGCCGACGCCAAGGGAGGTAATGACAACCTGGTGAGCTCCCAGGCGCTGCGTGGCCAGCCCTATCTGCTGAATGTCTGGGCCTCATGGTGCACGCCCTGCCTGCAGGAGCATCCGCAGATGGTGGCACTGGCCCAGAGTCACCGCATCCGGATCGTGGGCATGAACTACAAGGACCGGCCGGCCGATGCCCGCCGCTGGCTGGCCCGCAATGGCAACCCCTACGACGAGATCATCGTGGACGCCCAAGGGCGCACGGCCATCGACTTCGGCGTCTATGGCGTGCCCGAAACCTTCCTGATCGATGCCGAAGGGCGGATCCGTTACAAGCTGACGGGCGCCCTCTCCCTCCAGACGCTGCAGGACCAGCTGCTGCCGGCCATCGCCGCACTGGAGAACAACGGCCAGCCGTCGGGCAACACCAGCCCCCGGCCGAATCCGGCGCCCTGAGCCTGCCCATCCCGAACCCAGTGCCCTGCACACAGGAAGGGCCATGCCGGCGTGCCCCAGCTGGTGCCCTTCCTGCGGAGGCCACCTGCATGACACCTGCCCACAGGTCACCGCATGAACCTTTTGCCCCCTCATCCTGATCGTGCCGTCCCCCACGTTGGAGAAATCCGCTCTGCCGTTTCTGTCTGCGCGTCCGTTTCTGAAACGCTCGGTCGGACGGCATGGTCGATGACACCCCGGCGCTGGGCTGCCTGTCTGGGACTGGCAGCAGCACTGACGGTGGGCCCTATGGCACCCGTGGCGGCCGTCACGCCTGTCCAGGCCGTACCGGCAGCAACCGGCAATGCCGCCAACGAAGGCGCTACCGGCGCGGCGGCTCCGGACGCGGCCCAGTCAAGCGCCCCCCATGCCGATGCCCAGGCGGAAGCCATCATGCGCACGTCGCGGTTTCGGGGGCTCGCGGCCGAGCTGCGCTGCCTGGTGTGCCAGAACCAGACCCTGCTGGACTCCCACGCCGATCTGGCCAAGGACCTGCGGATGGAGGTGGTGCGCCTGATCCAGGAAGGTCGTGACGACGCCGAGGTCAAGCGCTACCTGGTGGATCGCTATGGCGAGTTCGTGCTGTACCGGCCCACCTGGTCCTGGCGCAACGGCATTCTCTGGCTGGGGCCGCTGGTGTTGCTGGCGGCGGCCGGCGCGGTCATCTGGCGGCTGACGCACAAGCGCAAGCTGCAGGAAGACGAACTCGACGACGCCGATGACACGGACGATGGAGACAGCGACGGGAATGACGAGACGCCACCGCTGTCCACCGAGGACGCCATGAAGCAGGTGGACGCCCTGCTGGCCCAATCGGTCAACGAGCCTGTCACTGCCCCCCACGACAACAGCCGCAAGACGGACGGCTGAGCACACTGACCGCAACGCAGGCAAACGGACACCATACCCGCCCGTTTTCAGGGCCTGGGTGTCCGAGGCGCCCGGCGTCGACTTGTGGCTTCCGGTGTTGGCTTACCCTTCCGGCGTTGGCTCGCGGCCTTCCCATGGCTGACTTGCGATACCCAGGGGGCTCCTGCCCCCGGGTACTGCGGCCCCCAAATTCGCCACCAGCGGCCGACTGGGGTATCGTTGCAGCGATGAGGCCAACCGTCGGTAAAGCATGATGTGCGATACACAGCCCACCCCTGCAATGCCATCCACGGCAAACGCCACACCCCAGCCCTTTGCAGAGCTGGGGCCCAACACCGTGCTGGCGGCACTGGAGGAGATCGGCCTGCGCTGTGATGGGCGCCTGCAGGCGCTCAACAGCTTCGAGAACCGCGTCTATCTGGTGGGGCTGGAAGATGGTGGCAGCCGAGTGGCCAAGTTCTACCGCCCTGGACGCTGGAACCGTGAGCAGCTGCTGGAAGAACACCGCTTCGCCCACGAGATCGCGGCTGCCGAGATCCCGCTGGCAGCGCCGCTGTACCGTGACGCGCTGATGGCCCCGGATCAGCACGAGGAAGAAGACCCCGAGGACGATGCAGCCGTGGCCGACACGCTCTTCGAGAGCCATGGCTTTTACATCGCCGTCTATCGCCGTCAGGGCGGCCGCGTGCCCGAGCTGGACAACATTCACGAAGGGCCGGCCATGCGTGAGCGCATCGGACAGTTCATCGCCCGCATCCACCAGGTAGGCGCACGCCACGGCTTCCGGCACCGCCCACCGCTGGATTGCGAACTGGATGGCTGGAGGTCGATAGAACGGGTGACGGAATGTGCGTGGCTGCCGCCAGAGGTGCGTCACCAGTGGGAGGATCTGGCTCGCCAGTGCTGCGCCCTGGTGGAAGCACGACTGCATCCGACACTAGCTAGCCCGGGCGTGGCGGACTTCACGCGCATCCGCCTGCATGGCGACTGCCACCTGGGCAACCTGCTGTGGACCGAAGCCCATGGCCCGCATTTCGTGGATCTGGATGACTGTCGCAGCGGCCCGGCCATCCAGGATCTGTGGATGATCGCCGATGCGGCCGGCCAGCAGGACGCCGAGACCGGAGACGACGCCACCTCGCAGGCCATGCAGGAACTGCTGGCTGGCTACGAACAGATCCGCCCCTTCGAGCGGCGGGAACTGGCCCTGGTGGAACCGTTGCGCACGTTGCGCATTATCCGCCACAGTGCGTGGCTGGCCGAGCGCTGGGAAGACCCGGCCTTTCCGGCAGCCTTCCCGTGGTTTGGCTCGGTACGTTACTGGCAGGGACAGATCATCAGCCTGCAGGAGCAGCTGGCCCAGTTACAGGGCCTTTGAGTGATGCGCCCGGCGGCGCTGGTCGCCGCCCATGAAACAAGGGGCCTCCTGACGAGGCCCCGAGACATGCCCCTTCGTGCGGGGCAAGGCCCTGACAAGGGCCCGGCGGATTATTGCGCCTTGTTGGCGGCGTCCTTGAAGGCGGCACCGGGGGTGAACTTGGGCACGTTGGCCGCGGCGATCTCGATCTTCTCGCCGGTACGCGGATTCAGGCCGGTACGGCTGGCGCGCTTGCTGGCGTGGAAGGTGCCAAAGCCCACCAGGGTGACGCGGTCACCCTCGGCAACGGCCTTCATGATAGCGTTCATGGCCGAGGTGAGGGCCCGTTCTGCGGCGGCCTTGCTGATGTCGGCTTCGCTGGAGATCGTATCGATCAGTTCACTTTTGTTCATTCATACCTCTGGCTGGTTGGCTGTGCCTTGTCCGAGTTGCAAAGCGGCGCGTGCGCGGCCCGCAGGCCCGGCGCGGCACACCGCTGCAACTGTCTCGACCCGGTGCGCAGAAGCTGCCGGGCCACCGCTTCAAGCGGCAATAAGGGCGGATTCTACCGTGATTCCTGCTGCCGCTGCGCCCGCCGTGAAAAGCCCCTTCCATGCACTTGTCCCAAGACAAGGAACGGGGCTGCCGATGCCCTGCTACAGCCAACGACGCGAAGCACCTCGGCAGTCCTCGTCGACATGGACTGTCCCTCATGGGCGTTCCCATCGACAAGGTTTTCCCCGTGAACCGTCCGCACAGGTAGCCGGCTGTGCAGGTCAGTCGGCCGCGTACTCCAGCAGCAGATCGTGCGCAGCCACCGTCTGCCCAGTCGCCACCAGAACGGAGGCCACCGTGCCATCACGTTCGGCCCGGATCTGCGACTCCATCTTCATGGCCTCGATGGACACGAGCGGATCGCCTGTTCGTACCTTCTGACCCGGCTTGACGGCCACCGTCACCACCATGCCCGGCATCGGAGCACCCACATGCAGCGGATTGCCGGTCTCGGCCTGCGGATGCAAACCGGCAGCGGACTCGGCATCGGCCTTGCGCACGCGGATGGTGCGCGGCTGGCCGTTGATCTCGAAGAAGACCCGCACATAGCCCTCGGCATCGGGCGCGGTGGAGCCCTGCAGGCTGATCAGCAGCGCCTTGCCCTGGTCCAGCTCGACCGAGATTTCCTCGTGCTCACGCAGGCCATAGAAGAAGGCCGACGTGGGCAGCGCCGCCACATCGCCATAGCGCCGCTGATGATCCCAGTAGGTGTTGAGCACCTTCGGATACATCAGCCAGGCCGCCAGATCGTGCTCGGCCAGCGGCTGGCCCGCTTCCTTCTCGGCCTGGGCGCGCATGGCGTCCATGTCAGCCGGCGGGATGCGGTCCCCTGGCCGGTAGGGCGCGGGCGGCGTGTCCTTCAGCACCTTGCGGCCCAGGGCCTCGGGGAAGCCGTCGGGCGGGAAGCCCAGCTCACCCCGGAACAGCGACACGACGCTCTCGGGGAAGGCGACTTCGCGGGCAGGATCGGCCACGTCCTCGGCCGTCAGGTCGTTGGCCACCATCATGATGGCCATGTCCCCCACCACCTTGGACGTGGGCGTGACCTTCACGATGTCGCCAAACAGCCGGTTGACCTCGGCATAGGCTTTCGAGACCTCCGGCCAGCGATGCTCCAGACCGATGGCGCGTGCCTGCTCGCGCAGGTTCGTGTACTGCCCGCCAGGCATCTCGTGGTGGTAGACATCGGCCGTGCCACTGCGGATCTCGGACTCGAACGGCGAATAGAAGCGCCGCACGCCCTCGAAGTAGTCGGCCAGCTCGCGCAGCGCCTGCGGATCGAGCTTCGGATCGCGCGGATCACCGGCCAGCATGGCCACGATGGTGTTGAGGCTGGGCTGCGAGGTGAGCCCGCTCATCGAGTCCAGCGCCCCATCCACGGCATCCACGCCGGCCGCCACGGCCGCCATCACCGTGGCCACCGAGGCCCCACTGGTGTCATGGGTATGGAAATGTATGGGCAGCCCAACTTCCTGGCGCAGCACCCGCACAAGTTCGGCCGCCGCACGCGGACGGCATACGCCCGCCATGTCCTTGATGCCCAGCACATGGCAGCCGGCCTTTTCCAGCTGGCGGGCCAGGTTCACGTAATAGGACAGGTTGTACTTGGGCCGCGAGGTGTCGAAGATGTCGGCCGTGTAGCAGAGCGTGCCCTCGCAGATGGCGCCGGTCTCGCGCACCGCATCGATGGCCACCCGCATGTTCTCGACCCAGTTGAGCGAATCGAACACCCGGAACACATCAATGCCCTGCACGGCGGCCTGCTGCACGAAGTGGCGCACCACGTTGTCGGCATAGTTGGTGTAGCCCACCGCGTTGGACGCTCGCAACAGCATCTGCAGCAGCATGTTGGGCATGGCTGCGCGCAGCTTGCGCAGGCGCTCCCACGGGTCTTCCTTCAGGAAACGGAAGGCCACATCGAAGGTGGCTCCCCCCCAGCACTCCAGTGACAGCAGCTGCGACAACCGGTTGGCGTAGACCGGCGCCGCCGGCAGCATGTCGTGCGTGCGCATGCGGGTGGCAAACAGCGACTGATGCGCATCGCGCAGCGTGGTGTCGGTAACCAGCAGCTGTGGCTGCTCACGCATCCAGCGTGCAAAGCCCTCGGCCCCCAGCGCTTCCAGACGCTGCTTGTTACCCGCCGGCGGCGGCACGTTCGCGTCCGGTCGCGCCGGCATGCGCACCTGCACGTGGCTCAGGTCCGGGGCCGCACGCCCCTTCATGTCGGGCTGGCCGTTGACGATGACATCGCCCAGATACTGCAGCAGGCGCGTGGCACGGTCACGTCGCACCGTGAAATCGAAGAGTTCCGGCGTGTTGTCGATGAAGCGGGTGGTGACGCGCCCGGCACCGAAGTCCGGATGGTTGATGACGTTCTCGACGAACTGCAGGTTGGTGGCCAACCCGCGGATGCGGAACTCGCGCAGCGCCCGGTCCATCCGGCGGATGGCCTCCTGCTGCGAGGCGCCCCAGGTCGTGACCTTGACCAGCAGCGAATCGTAGTAAGGCGTGATGACCGCACCACTGAAGGCGGTGCCCCCATCCAGGCGGACCCCGAAGCCGGCCGCACTGCGGTAGGCCGTCATCCGGCCATAGTCGGGCGTGAAGCCGTTCTCGGGGTCTTCGGTGGTGATGCGGCACTGCAGCGCATGGCCATAGAGGCGGATCTCCTCCTGAGCAGGCACGCCCGAGCCCGGCTCCAGCACCCTGCCCTCGGCATCGACACGGTCTTCGCGCTGGCCGATGCGCGCGCCTTCCGTGATGCGGATCTGCGCCTTCACGATGTCGATGCCCGTCACCTCCTCGGTGACGGTGTGCTCGACCTGCACGCGCGGGTTGACCTCGATGAAGTAGAACTTGCCGGTATCGGCATCCATCAGGAACTCGACCGTGCCGGCGTGGGTGTAGTTGACCGCACGGGCCAGCTTCAGCGCCGCCTCGCACAGCCCCGCACGCTGTTCATCGGTCAGATACGGCGCGGGCGCGCGTTCCACCACCTTCTGGTTGCGTCGCTGCACCGAGCAGTCGCGCTCGAACAGATGCACCACGTTGCCGTGCAGGTCGCCCAGCACCTGGACCTCGACGTGATGCGCATGGCGCACCAGCTTTTCCAGGTACACCTCGTCATTGCCGAAGGCCGCCTTCGATTCGCGCCGCGCCACCGGCAGCTGCACGCGCAGGTCTTCCGGCGTCTCGATGGCGCGCATGCCACGACCGCCGCCGCCCCAGCTGGCCTTCAGCATCAGCGGGTAGCCAATGGCAGCCGCCAGCTCCAGGCATTTCTCGATATCGTCAGGCAGCGGATCGGTGGCTGGCATCACCGGCACGCCGGCTGCCACGGCAGCTTCACGCGCCGCCACCTTGTTGCCCAGCCGGGTCATCACCTCGGCCGTGGGCCCGATGAAGGCGATACCTGCGGCGGCGCAGGCGCGCGGCAGCTCGGGATTCTCGGACAGGAACCCATAGCCCGGGTGGATGGCATCGGCACCGGTCTGTTTGGCCACCCGGATGACCCCGGCGATGTCGAGGTAGGCCTGCAGCGGCTTCTGCCCCTGCCCCACCAGGTAGCTCTCGTCGGCCTTGGTCCGATGCAGTGCAAAACGGTCCTCGTGCGAATAGATGCCGATGGTGCGCAGCCCCAGCTCAGTAGCTGCCCGCATCACGCGGATGGCGATCTCGGAGCGGTTGGCCACCAGCACCGATCGGATCTGTCGGCCCTGGCCTTCGTTGTTGTCACCCATCTCGTTCTGTCCTCTTGTCATCCGGCAACGATGCTGCCGTCACCGCCACGATGCGAGCGGCTCCAGCCGGAAATTATGCCTTGGGATCCGGTGCCCGAATCCCACGCTGCGGTAATTCCCCCCTTCCCTCATGACCAGGCGACATGACGCCCGAAAGCGATCACAGCCTCCGTCCGGCCTGATGGCACGCCGCTTTCCGGAACACGCACAAGCTGTACGCACCGTTCTTCCATGTTTGTCAGTGATGGCAATTATTGTTTCCTTGTGCATCACATTCTTGGCGCAAGCAACCATTTCTTACGCTCATCAACACCTGCCAACCCTTCGCAAGACGGCACCATCCTAAGATGGTCGGCCGATATTGCATGCCGTTCTGGCACACCGTCCGGATATCGCCGGCCGCCGACCATGATCCCCATCCGCCCTCCCTTGAGACAGCTTGCCCTTCCCCTCCTTCTGTCAATGCTTGCCGCCTGCAGCGACGGCGCCTCTCCGGACGTCGGCCAGGATGCCACACTGCCCACTGCCAAAGCCGCCACACGCGGCATCTCGACCCGCGCTCCTGCACCGGCGTCGGATACCGCCACCGGACAGGCTGCTCCACCAAGTAGCCAGGATGCTTCTGCCACCCAGGCGGCCCCGGGTGCGCAGAACGCCGCTGCCTCCCCCCAGAACGCCGCAGCGTCAGACGCGCAGCCCGCAGCCGGCACAGCCGGTAGCGGAAAGGTGATCAGCGCAGCCGCGTGTCCGCTGCGCTACACCGAACCCACGGGGCCGGCCGGCGGCTACGGCGCTGATCCGCTGCAGAGCCGACAGTGGTACCTGAACAATACCGGCGCCACTGCCGGTTCGGTCCAGGGTGAGGATCTGCGCATGGGCGATGTCTGGGCCCAGATCGGCCGAGGCGAGGGAGTGCGGGTGGCCGTGGTGGACGAAAGCCTGGAGGTGACGCACGAGGATCTGCGCGCCAACATCGTGCCCAATGCCAGCTACAACTATGACGCCAGCGGCCGAGGCAATGCCTACCCGCTGCCCTGCAACGCCGGCAGCACGCACGGCACCGCCGTGGCCGGCGTGGTGGGCGCACGCGACTTCAATGGCAAGGGCGGCGTGGGCGTGGCCCCGCGCGTGCGTCTTGTGGGTTACAACCCGCTCGCCACCAGCACCGATGCCGACGTGCTGGACGCCCTGACCCGCGGGCTGGGCATCAACGCCATCTACAACAACAGCTGGGGGCCCAACGACTGGGGGCATTTCATCCAGTCCCAGCCATCGGATGATGCCTGGCAACAGGCGATTGCGCGCGGCCTGCGCGACGGCCGCCAAGGCCGGGGCGCCATCTACGTGTTCGCCGCCGGCAATGGTGCCGAGGCCGACGACTTCGCCAGCTACGACGCCGGCATCTCGGCGCTGGGTGCCATCGCCGTCTGCGCAACCAATGCCGCGGGCCAACGGGCCGTCTACAGCGAGCCTGGCTCCAATCTGCTGGTCTGTGCGCCCAGTGGCGACTACCCGCGCGACGGCAAGCCAGCCCTGGCGGGCGTGACGACCACCGCCCTGCAGAACCAGTACCGAGACGACTTCAACGGCACCTCGGCAGCCGCCCCGATGGTCTCGGGCGTGGTTGCCCTCATGCTGCAGGCCAACCCTCGCCTCACCTGGCGTGACGTGCCAATCATCCTGGCCCGCACCGCCCGGCGAGTGGATACCCGGTCAGCCGGCTGGAAGCACTATCACCATCTGGCCTACCACCACGAATATGGCTTCGGTGTGGTCGATGCCCAGGCCGCCGTGCGCATGGCGCGCCACTGGCGCAGTGTCGGCGACAGCCGCAACCTGCGCCAGTGCGGCCCGTATCGCGTAACGCCGGACCAGGCCATTCCGAAAGCGGCCAATCCCGACAAGACCCCGGACTACAACAAGGCGGCCCAGGGCGGCCTAGCCAGTGCCATTACCGTACCTCAAGACTGCCCGATCCGCCATATCGAGCATGTCGGCGTGAAGATGTCGGCCATGGATCCCAAGCAGGACAAGGAGGCCGCCGAGCCTGGCAATCTGCAGATCACGCTCACCGCACCCACAGGGCACACCGCCACGCTGGCCTACCCGCACCGCTGTCTGGGGTTGGGCGACAGCGGCCAGCTGCAGCGCGTGGCCTGCATGGGGCTGGTGGACCAACACTTCGGCATCAGCCGCTTCATGGGGCAGCCGGCCCTCACCCACAAGGAGGCACGCTGGACCCTGAACGCGGTCGACCGCAACACCGAGGCCTCGTCCCCCTCGGCCCGGGTGAAGTACTGGGAGGTGACGCTGTATGGACACTGACTGGCGCTGTCATCCGATGAGCGGTCAGCGACGTTAATGGCACGTTGCGTACAAGGTGCCCGCTGCACAACCACCGGCAACGATGGATAATTTCCCCGCAGAATCAAGGTTGCTGAAGGCCGCTCTCGGCCCTGCCGAGGACACCCCCGGCTGCAGCCTTGTGCCGATTCGGCCGCGGTGTGCGCCCTGACGCCACCCCCTGGCCTGTCACGACCCTGCCGACAGATTCCGTAGCCAGTCTGTACACAGGCGTGACATAGCGTCACATTCAAGCCATGTAGGCGAACGAAAATTCCGCCCGTTGCCGTCTCACGCTACACCTTCAGTGCCATGACTCCTCCCTCCCTTACCCCGTCCCTCAGAACCGTCCCGCTGCTGCTTGCCACCCTGCTGGCGTCCTGCGGCGGCTCCGGCGATTCGGGCGGGGCGTCCAGCAACACGCCCTACCAGGGCACGCTGCTCAACGGCACCAAGTGCGCGGTGCGCTACTACGCGCAGTCGCAGCCCCCTCAGAGCGCAGGCACCGACCCGCTCTACCTCACGCAGTGGTACCTGAAAAACACCGGCCGTCTGACGGGATATTCCGGTCTGGCGGCCGGCGAGGACCTGCAGGTCGAGAACGTCTGGGCCAGCGGCCTGCGGGGCGAAAACATCCGCGTGGCTGTGGTGGACGACGGCCTGGAGGTGACCCACCAGGATCTGGCGCCCAACGTGGTGGAAGGCGCCAGCTACAACTATGTGAATGATGGCAGCTGGCAGCGTGGCAGCCCCTGGCCGCTGCCCTGCTACGCGAACCAGTTCCACGGCACCGCCGTGGGTGGTGTGGTGGCCGCACGTGACGGCAATTCGCTGGGCGGCCGCGGCGTGGCGCCCCGCACCAGTCTGGTGGGCTACAACGCGATGGCCACCGACCGCGACAGCGACATGCTCGACGCCCTGGTGCGTGACCAGGCCCGTAACCACATCTACAACAACAGCTGGGGCGCCGAAGACAACGGCCAGTTCAGCGCCCCTACATCCAAAGCAGCCTATGCCGGCACCATCCTCAACGGTCTACGCAACGGCCGCAACGGGCTGGGCTCCATCTATACCTTTGCCGGCGGCAACGGTGGCGCCAAGGGAGACTACTCAGTACTGGACGGCAACGTCAACGTGCTGGGCGCCATTCCGGTCTGCGCCACCAATGCGGCCGGCAAGCGCGCCCCCTACAGCGAGCCCGGCCCTAATCTGCTGGTCTGCGCCCCGTCCAGCGACATGGGCCAGGAAAACGGCAGCAGCCTGCCAGATGTCACCACGACTGCCCTGCGCAACGACTACCTGACAACCTTCAACGGTACTTCGGCCGCAACCCCGATGGTCTCGGGCGTGGTGGCGCTGATGCTGCAGGCTAACCCGAACCTCACCTGGCGCGACGTGCCGTTGGTGCTGGCCAAGAGCGCCCGTCAGGTAGATCCCGCCAACACCGGCTGGACCAACTATGGCGGCTACCACTACAACCATGAATACGGTTTCGGCGTGGTCGACGCCACGGCCGCCGTGCAGCTGGCCCGCAGCTGGCAAAGCGTGGGTGGCAGCAGCACGCTGCGGCAGTGCGGTCCCTATAGCGCCACCGTCAACCAGGCCATTCCCGAGACCACGCCGGTTTCCGACGCGCTGCTTCAGAACCCGTTCGCCGACGCCAGCGGCCTGAGCAAAGCCGCCATCAACGGACTCACCTCCCGGATCAGCGCCGCCGGCTGTGGCATCCAGCACATCGAGCACGTCGACGTGGTGCTGACCGCCACCGACGACACCGGCGCCCGTGCCCACCCCAGCGCCGGTGACCTGCAGATCACGCTGACCAGCCCCAACGGGCAGACCAGCACGCTGACCACACCGCACCTCTGCTACAACACCAGCGGCCAGCGCACCAACTGCCAGGGACTGGTGGACTTCAGTTTCGGCATCAGCCGTCACCTGGAAGAGCCTGCCATCAGTGGCACCAGCGGTGACTGGACCCTGGTGGCCGCCGACCGTCGCACCGGCAATACCGGCCGGCTGAGAAACTGGTCGATCACCCTCTACGGACGGTGATGATCAGGTACAACCCTTCGACCATGAACATCCTTCGCTGAACCCGAGCCCGAACGAGTCCCAACATGCGCAAGAACTCCCTGATCCAGAACCTGGCCATCGGTCTTTCCACCCTGCTGCTGGGGCTGTCCAGCGTACAGGCTGCCGATGCGAATGTCGTGCAGCTGATCGGCCCCGACAAGACCGTCCGAAGCTTCCAGATCGACACCGCGCACGTCGTGCAGTTTGGTGGCCGCACCCAAGTGCGCAAGGCCAGCCAGGCCGAGACCAAGCAGCTGCACAGCCTGAAGAGCAGCCGCGGCACGCTTACCAGCGCCTCGGGCGGCGCCGTCTCGCCCGTGCTGAAGGATGCCGCCGGCCGCCGCTATGGCCTGCCCGGTGGCCTCATCGTCACGCTGAAGCAGGACATGTCCGAGGCTGACGGCCGCGCCCAGCTGGTGGCGGCCGGCCTGAAACCCGAGCGGCAGATCACGGGCCGCGTCTGGGTGGTGGAAAGCCCGGCCGGGCTGGAAAGCATCGAGATGGCCAACCAGCAGAACGCCAAGGGCATCTTCACCGACGTGAGCCCCAACTGGTGGACCAAACGCGCACTGAAGTGAGCAACATGAGTATGCGAAACATCCGGCACCGGATATCCATGACCTGATCCCCTTTTGCTTCACCCGCGAATCGGGTTGCCCCAGGCGCCCCTGCATCATGCAGGTGGCGCCTTTTTTCATGCCCGCGTGAAATCCTCACTAAACCTGCCAAAAGCCAAAGTCAACCGTCCATCGACTGTTTGCCGCCAAACCGATGTCGTGACGCAACGACGTTGCTAGAGTGACGCATTCCCGTGTGCAGATGTTGCATCGCACCGACTCATTCTGGAGCCGTTCCGTCATGAAGACACGACACCTGCCTGTACGCCACCTGGCCACCCCGCTGCTGCTGTCCCTGCTGGCTGCCTGTGGCGGAGGCGGTGCAAACCCATCTGCCAACCTGGTGTCTGCCCCGGTCAACGGCACGCAGGCCGGGGGGTCGGGCGGCAACAGTTCGAAGCCTGGGGTAGCTCCAGGCACGAACGGCACGGGCAGCGCAGGAAGCGGCCAGGCCGGTGGCAATCAGCCCGGCAACAGCAATCTGGCAGGCAACGGCAGCCAGCCGGGCGCAGGCACGTCGGGCAACAACGGCGGCTCT
The DNA here is from genome assembly GCA_938046755.1 of uncultured Lautropia sp. Taxonomy (GTDB): domain Bacteria; phylum Pseudomonadota; class Gammaproteobacteria; order Burkholderiales; family Burkholderiaceae_E; genus Lautropia. Next base: position 17,536 of record CALIXC010000086.1, read on the forward strand.
CTTGACACGCCTCGCGAGCGCATCAGCTGGACGGGCTGCAAGCTGAATTACTTCCGCGGCGGCCCGGCCGTGGCCGAGAAGACCGGATCCGACCCGCATCTGACCCGCCAGTGGTACCTGATGAACACCGGTAGTCTGCCGGGCTTCGTGACCGAAGGCATGGTGGCCGGCGAGGACCTGCGCGTGCAGGGCGCCTGGGACCAGGGGATGCGGGGGGAAGGCATCCGCATTGCCGTCATCGACGACGGCCTGGAAGTGACGCACGAGGACCTACGTGCCAACGTGGTGGCCGGCAGCCACAACTACCGGCGCTTGTCCCCGAATGCGAAGACCATTGCCGGACACGCCGACTACCCAATGCCCTGCACGGAAGACAACAACCACGGCACTCAGGTGGGCGGCGTGATTGCGGCACGCGACGGCAACGGCATCGGTGTCTCGGGCGTGGCTCCCCGCGCTGGGCTGGTGGGCTTCAATGCACTGGCCAACAGCCTGACCGAAGACGCGCTGGATGCGTTGGTGCGCGACATCGACCGCAACCATGTCTACAACAACAGCTGGGGTGCCGCCGACATCGGACACTTCTTTGCCCCGGACAACAAGGCAGCCTTCGACAGCACGCTGAATGACGGCCTGAGCAAGGGGCGCGACGGACTGGGCGTGATCTACACCTTCGCCGCCGGCAACGGCGCCTTCGATGGTGACTATTCCTCCATGGACGGCACGGTCAGTGCCCGGGGCGTGGTGACGGTCTGCGCCACCAACGCCGCCGGCACGCGCGCGCCGTACAGCGAGCGCGGCCCCAACCTGACGGTCTGCGCCCCGTCGGCCGACCTGAGCCGGACGCTGGGAATCCAGGGTGCGCCGACCCTGCCCGACGTGTCCACCACGGCACTGCAGAACAAGTACACCGACAACTTCAACGGCACTTCGGCAGCCACGCCGATGGTCTCGGGCGTGGTGGCGCTGATGCTGCAGGCCAACCCCAAGCTCACCTGGCGCGACGTGCCGCTGATCCTGGCCCGTTCCGCCCGGCAGGTGGATGCCCAGTCCGGCGGCTGGCGCAGTCACAGCAGTCCGCTCGTCGAAGGTCAGCCTGGTGCCTACGACACGCTGCGCTACCACCACGACTACGGTTTCGGTGTCGTCAATGCCGACGCCGCCGTGAAACTGAGTCGCAACTGGCAGAGCGTAGGGGGTAGCAGCACGCAAAAACAGTGTGGCCCGTTCACGACCCGGGTCAACGCCCCGATTCCGGAAACCGATGCCGTGGCCACCAATCCCGTCAGGAAGAGCCAGGCGGAAGCCTTCCAGAAAGCATTGGTCGAGGCCGGCAACCGGATCGACTACAACCAGGCAGCCGTCAACGGCCTGAGCTCCACCATCAGCGTGCCGGAAAGCTGCCAGATCACGCATATCGAGCATATCGAGGTGACGCTCACCGCCTCGAATGCCGATGGAAGTGATGAACACCCCAGCGCCGGCGACCTGCACATCACCCTGCAGAGTCCGCTGGGCAGCGTCAGCACCCTGAGCGTGCCTCACCCCTGCCAGCTTCCGGCCGATAACGGTTCGATGCAGATCGGCCCCTGCCAGGGCTTGCAGAACTACCCCTTCGGCGTTCGCCGTCACCTGGAAGAACCGGTGGCCCAGGGCAGCAACAGGAACTGGACCCTGTCGGCCACCGACCGTGTGACGGGAGAGACCGGTCGGCTGAAAGACTGGAGCATCACCTTCTACGGTCGATAACTCGGCACGGGGGTCCGTCTTGCAGGTAATGCCAGCACCCTCGATGCCCACCGTTCCGGCATCGGACAGCCCCCGCCCTGCCTTTCCGGGTACACGCACCGTCGCACCGCCAGCCCTGGTTGCGACGGCCTCCTCCCCAGACGTTGCGGCATCCTTTCCGGACGGATCTCCATCATGCGCAAGACGCCCATCGCCCAGGCACTGACCCTCGGCTTCTCCACCCTGCTGCTGAGCGCGTGCGGTGGAGGCGGCTCGGATGATTCTACGTCCCCCCGGATCGCCGCCATCCAGATTGGTGATCTGGTGCTGGAACGGCCTGCCCGACCAGCGGACCTGACACCGCAACGCGCTGCGGAAGGAAACGCTCAGGATGCGACGCGGGCA
>CALIXC010000087.1 GCA_938046755.1 uncultured Lautropia sp.
GGGCGTTGGGGACGAGGCATCCGGCGTGGGCGAAGCGGTTCCGCCCGGTCTGGATGCCGCAACCTGGGCGGCAGCCGTGGCCCGGCAGCCGTTTGCCGGCCAGTCGATCGTCGTTACCGGCACGCTGGAACATCTCAGCCGCGACCAGGCGGAGGCGATGATCCGCGCGCTGGGCGGCAAGTCCGCCGGTTCGGTCTCGGGACGCACCGCCTTCGTCGTAGCCGGAGAGAATGCCGGCTCGAAACTCACCAAGGCCCGAAGTCTGGGAATCTCCGTTCTTGCAGAAGCAGATTTTTTCAACAAAATCGGTAATTGATCATGGCCAACAACCGCGTTCGCAAAGCTGTATTCCCTGTCGCCGGGCTGGGTACCCGCTTCCTTCCCGCCACCAAGGCGCAGCCCAAAGAGATGCTGCCGATCGTCGACCGACCGCTGATCCAGTATGCGGTGGAAGAGGCAGCGGCTGCCGGCATCACCGAGATGATCTTCATCACCGGGCGCAACAAGCGCAGCATCGAGGATCACTTCGACAAGGCCTATGAGCTGGAATCCGAGCTGCAGGCCAAAGGCAAGGACAAGCTGCTGGAAACCGTCAAGGAATCGCTGCCCAGTGGCGTGAACTGTGTCTACATCCGTCAGGCCGAGCCGCTGGGCCTGGGGCACGCGGTGCTGTGTGCCCGCGAGGTGGTGGGCAACGAGCCCTTCGCCATCCTGCTGGCTGATGACTTGATGCAGCCGGCCCCTGGTGGTGCTCCGGTGCTGAAGCAGATGGTCGACCTGCACAACCGCCAGCATGCCAGCGTGCTGGCCGTGCAGGAAGTGCCGCGCGAGGAGACCAGCGCCTACGGTATCGTCTCCAGCACGCCGTGGGCCGAGCGCACCAGCCGCATCACCGGCATGGTGGAAAAGCCGAAGCCCGAGGAGGCACCGTCCACACTGGCCGTCGTGGGTCGCTATCTGCTGTCGCCGATGATCTTTGATCACCTGACCAGCGTGAAGCCGGGCGCCGGTGGCGAAATCCAGCTCACCGATGCGCTGGCACAGCTCATCCATGACCAGCCGGTGCTGGCCTATGCCTTCGAGGGCCGCCGCTATGACTGCGGCTCGAAGATCGGTTACCTGGAAGCCACGGTCGAGCTGGGCCTGCAGCACCCCGAGGTCGGTGCCGAGTTCCGTGCCTTCCTGGAAGCGAAGGCGGCCGAGCTGGGTTTGGTGAAGTGATCGACGGCATCGACGACAGCATGGCACCGGCGCTGGCTGCAGCCAGCACGCCGGTGGACCGGCCGGTGGTCGGCATCATCGGCGGCAGTGGCCTGCTGAATCTGGCTGGGCTGGAAGACGTGCACCGCAAGGTGGCGCGCACGCCCTGGGGCCAGACGTCCGGTGCGCTGTCGTTCGGGCGGCTGGCCGGGGTGCCGGTGGTGTTCCTGGCGCGGCACGGCTACGGCCACACCATCGCGCCGCATGACATCAACTACCGGGCCAACGTCTGGGCGCTGCGCGAGGCCGGCGTGAAGGCCCTGATCGCCTGCTCGGCGGTGGGGGGCATTCGTGACGACCTGCTGCCGGGCACGCTGGTGGTACCTGATCAGATTATCGACTACACCTGGGGGCGTGCTGTTAGCTACTTCAGTGGCGAAGACCAGCCCGTGGTGCACATCGATTTCAGCCATCCCTACGACGCCACGCTGCGTCGCCGGCTGATTGAGGCGGCGCAGGCCGTGGGGCAGCCGCTGGCGACTGACGGCTGCTATGGTTGCACCCAGGGGCCCCGCCTAGAAACGTTGGCCGAGGTGCGCCGCTACCGGCGCGATGGCTGCGACATGCTGGGCATGACGGCCATGCCCGAGGCGGCGCTGGCCCGTGAACTGGACCTGCCCTATGCGATGCTGGCGGCGGTGGCCAACCGCGCTGCCGGTCTGCCCGCAGGCCCGGCAGCCGGTGATGCCGGTCAGATAGGCCACCCGGGGCGCATCGTGCCGGACGTGGCCATTGCCCAGGCCAACGGCGGGGCGAAGGATGAAGCCCAGGATGATCTGGCGCTGCAGATCTCGGCCGCGCTCTCGGCTGCCATGCCCAAGCTGTTGAAGGTGCTGACGAGGGCCGTGACGCAGATGGCCTGAAGCGGCCAGATCGTCCAGTCCTCGGAAGATACCCGCCCTGGGCCGATGTTGGCAGTGGGCGGGTATCGTTGTTTCCGGGACATGGATGCCCGCGTGGTAGGTGCCCGGGGGCAGCCGTAGCGGCCGGGACCTACAGAATCTCCAGCAGTGCCTTTTCCAGCTTCAGCCGCTCGGCCTCGGAATGCAGGTTGTCGGATCGGATGGTGAAGCTGTCTTCGGCGCGCTCGCCCAGCGTGGCGATGCGTGCCCCGACGAGTTCCACGGCGTTGTTGGCCAGAATGCGCGCCAGATCGTACAGCAGCCCGGGGCGGTCGGTGGCCGTGATTGACAGCAGGTAGCGCTGGCCAGCCTCGTCGGGGCACAGGTCGATGCGCGGTGGCAGCGGAAAGGCACGCGAGCGACGCGACAGCCGGCTGGGGCCGGCGGGCTTGAGCTGTCCGGGCTCCAGGGGGGCATCGAGCAGACGGGTCAGTTCGGCTTCCAGACGGGCTCGCTGTTCGGGGGGCAGGCGGCGTTGGTCGGTCGTCATGACCTCGAAGCTGTCCAGTGCCATGCCGTGGCGGGTGGTATGCACGCGGGCCTCCAGAATGGAGAGCCGCTGCTGGTCGAAGAAGCGGCAAATGCGTGCGAAGAGCGCTGGCTTATCCACCGTGAAGATCAGGAACTCGATGCCGTCGCCGACGCCGCTGGCGCGGGTGTGCACGCTGGTGCGGCGTTCGTCGGCGTGCACATGCAGCATCTCGGTGTGCCAGGCCAGGTCCTGCGGGTCATGGCGCAGGAAGTAGCCGATATCCAGCGTGTTCCAGAAGACCTGGTAGGCGTCGTCGGGAATGCCGCGTTCGCGCAGGAGCCCGGCGGCGGCCTGGCGGCGCACATCCATCTGCGTGGCGGGGCGGGACGTGTGGCCGTTGAGATGCGCCAGCGTGGCCCTGTACAGGTCTTCCAGCAGCTTACCCTTCCAGGCGTTCCAGACACGGGCGCTGGTGCCGCGGATGTCGGCCACGGTCAGCAAGTACAGGGCGGTGAGTCGGCGGGGCGTCTGCACCCGCTGGGCGAACTCGGCAATCACCTCGGGATCGGCCAGGTCGCGTTTTTGGGCGGTCATCGACATGGTGAGGTGCTCGCGCACCAGAAAGCCCAAGAGCCGCTGGTCATCGTCGGTGATGCCGTGGGTGCGGCAGAAGCGCAGCACGTCGCGCTCGCCCAGCTTCGAGTGGTCGCCGCCGCGCCCCTTGGCGATGTCATGAAAGAGCGCCGCCACGATCAGCAGCCAGGGCGATTCGAAATCGCTCATCAGCTGGCTGCAGAACGGGTACTCGTGCACGTGCTCGGCCATCATGAAGCGGCGTAGGTTGCGCACCACCATCAGCGTGTGCTGGTCGACCGTGTAGACGTGGAAGAGATCATGCTGCATGCGGCCCACGATGTGCCGGAAGGGCGCAAGGTAGCGCCCCAGCACCGACCACTGGTTCATCAGCCGCAGCGTGTGGGTGATGCCCGGCGGGGTCTGCAGGATGGCCAAGAAGCAGGCGCGGTTGATCGGGTCGTGCCGGTAGGCGCCGTCGATGCGGAAGCGCGCATGCCAGAGGGCGCGCAGCGTGCGCACCGTCATGCCGTTCAGCGAGCGGTTCTGCTGCAGCACGCGGAAGGCGCGCAGGATCAGCTGGGGATCGCGCTCGAAGTCCTGCGGGTCACGCAGGTCCAGCTGGTCGTCGATCTGGTCGAAATGGTCGTCCAGCCGCTGGGCCGGCCCTGGATGCTGGCGCAGCAGGCGGATTTCCAGCGATTGCACCAGCAGCGTGCTCAGCTGCGTGATGCCCTTGGCCGCCAGGTAGTACTGCTGCATCAGCTTTTCCGACAGCGTGCGCGGGCCTTCCCCCTTCAGGTGCATGGCCTGGGCCACGGCGGGCTGCAGGTCGAAGATCAGCCGATCCTCGCGCCGGCCCGACAGGATGTGCAGCCAGGCGCGGATGCGCTTGAGAAGCCGCTCGTAGCGCTGCAGCTGGCTGGCTTCCAGCGGTTCGATGACGCCGGCGCGCACCAGCGAGACCCACGCCTGACCGAAGCCGGCGGCGCGGCTGATCCACGCCACCACCTGCAGGTCGCGCAGGGCACCGGGGCTTTCCTTGCAGTTGGGCTCCAGGCTGTAGGGGGTGTCCTCGTACTTCTGGTGCCGCTGCCGCATCTCCAGCAGCTTGTCGCGCAGAAAGAGCGGTAGCTGCAGCTGGCCGGCCATGGCCTCGCTCAGCTGGCGCGCAGCCCGCCGGTGGCCGGTGAGCTGGCGGCGCTCCAGCAGTGCCGTCATCGTGGTGATGTCTTCGTGGGCGGCTTGGGCGCACTGAGCGGGCGTGCGCACGCTGTGGCCGATTTCCAGACCGATGTCCCAGCAGGCGCCGATGAAGCGCTCGATGCAGGCGATGGTGTCGTCGGACAGGGTAGGGACGGGCGATGCTGTCGATGTGTCGGCCGTGGCGCTGGCGGGCGTGTCGTTGTGTGCGCTGGCGGATGGGCTGTCGGCCGTGGAAGCCTGGGGTGCCGGCGCGTCGACGTCCGAGGTGGACATTGCCGTTTCACGGCTCTGCAAGCGCTCGGGCGCCAGCAGCAGCAGGTCCACGTCGGAGGCAGGCTGCAGTTCGCCGTGGCCGTAGCCGCCCACCGCGAACAGCGCCCAGTCGGGCGGCATGCCGGCCAGCTTCCAGAGCTTCTGCAGCAAATGGTCGGTGTCACGGGCCAGCCCGTGCAACAGCAGTCCGATGCGCTGGTCAGCGCGGAAGCGCTCGATGCGCGCCGTGCGCATCCGTTCGCGCTCCTCGCGCAGGACGGCGATGGCGTCGGGCGTCAGGTCGGCAGTTCGGGTTTCGGCGGCGTGCCCGCCGACACGGTCAGCACTTCGTAGCCGGTTGGTGTCACGCACAGCATGTGCTCCCATTGTGCCGACAGGCTGTGGTCCTTGGTGACGACCGTCCAGCCATCGGCCAGTTGGCGAATCTCGCGGCGTCCGGCGTTCAGCATCGGCTCGATGGTGAAGATCATGCCGGGCTCCAGCTTCGGGCCGGTGCCGGGGCGCCCGTAGTGCAGCACCTGGGGATCCTCATGGAAGTTGCGGCCGATGCCGTGGCCGCAGAACTCGCGCACGATGGAAAAGCCCTGCTTCTCGGCGTAGGTCTGGATGACATGGCCGATGTCGCCGAGCCGTGCACCGGGCCGTACCTGCTCGATGCCCAGCCACAGGCATTGCCAGGTGACATCCACCAGACGCTTGGCCAGCACCGAGGGCTGGCCGATCATGAACATGCGGCTGGTGTCGCCATGAAAGCCGTCCTTAATCACCGTCACGTCGATGTTGAGGATGTCGCCGTTCTTCAGCTTGCGGTCGCCGGGGATGCCGTGGCAGATCTGGTGGTTGATCGACGTGCAGATCGACTTGGGGTAGGGCGAATGGCCGGGCGGCGCGTAATTGAGTGGCGCGGGGATCGTGCCCTGCACGTCGGTCATGTAGGCGTGGCAGAGCCGGTCCAGCTCCTCGGTGGTGGTGCCCGCCACCACGAAGGGGGTGATGTAGTCCAGAAGCTCGGCCGCCAGCCGGCCGGCAACGCGCATTTTCTCGATTTCTTCCGGGGTCTTGATTCTGATGGACATGGTGGGGGGCAAGGCGGGATCAGGACTGCATGGTAACTGATTCGACGCCGCAGGGAGGGGCCGCCCGGTGCACGGGGGCTGACGGCCCCGGGGAGCCTGGCTGGCCTCCTGCCCGGTTCTGTGTTGCAATCTGCCGCATCCCGATGCCATCTCCCGTCAGATGGCCTCGGCACGCGGGCGCATTGGATGCTAGAATCGCGGGCGCTGTCGGCTGTAGCCTCCCTTCCAGGTGGGGCCGGACACGGGCAGCATCCAGAAGGCCCCGGGTCGATGCGACTTCCGGTCGCCGCCGCGCCCTGCGGCACAGCGGCCCTCTGCCGCGGAACAAGGGTGCCCGTCCTGTCGGCCACACACCATTCACAGGCTGGCAGGTTCGGGTTGGTTCCGTGCTGGTCCCGGGGTATTGTCAACCCTGTATCGGAGTTTTCCCCTTCATGTCAGTCACCATTCGCCAGATGCTCGAAGCCGGTGTCCACTTCGGACACCAGACCCGGTTCTGGAACCCGCGCATGGCCCCCTACATCTTCGGCCATCGCAACAAGATTCACATCATCAACCTGGAAAAGACCCTCGTCAAATACCAGGAAGCCACCCGCTACCTGCGTCAGCTGGCAGCCAATGGCGGCAACATCCTGTTCGTGGGCACCAAGCGCCAGTCGCGCGAGATCATTGCCGAAGAAGCTGCACGTGCCGGCATGCCCTACGTCGACGAGCGCTGGCTGGGCGGCATGCTCACCAACTTCAAGACGGTCAAGGGCTCCATCAAGCGCCTGAAGGACATGGAACAGGCCGTGGAAGACGGCGCCCTGGACCAGATGACCAAGAAGGAAGCGCTGCTCTTCACCCGTGAGCTGGCCAAACTGACCTCCAGCCTGGGCGGCATCAAGGACCTGAACGGCCTGCCGGACGCGCTGTTCATCGTCGACGTCGGCTATCACAAGATCGCCGTCACCGAGGCTCGCAAGCTGGGTGTACCCATCGTCGCCGTGGTCGACACCAACCACTCGCCCGAAGGTATCGACTACGTCATCCCGGGTAACGATGACTCGGGTCGTGCTGTGCGCCTGTACGCCCGTGGCGTGGCCGACGCCATCCTGGAAGGCAAGGCTGCCCGCTTGCAGGAAACCGTCAAGGCTGCCACCGAGGAAGACGAGTTCGTCGAGGTCGGCACCGAGGAAGAGGCCTGATCGGCCACGACCGGCCGTCGGGCACAGCTCGGGCCGGTCGTCAAGGACAGCCGGTGTCGCCTTGAGCGTCCCGGCTGTCGTGCCATTTGAATTCAAGAACAGGAATAGAGAGAAAGACATGGCGGAAATTACCGCAAGCATGGTCAAGACGCTGCGCGAGAAGACCGACGCACCGATGATGGAGTGCAAGAAGGCACTCACTGAGGCTAACGGCGACATGGAGCGCGCCGAGGAGATCCTGCGCGTCAAGCTCGGCAGCAAGGCTAGCAAGGCTGCCTCCCGCATCACCGCCGAAGGCGTGGTGGCTGTGCAGATCTCGGGCGACGGCAAGACCGGTGCCATCGTCGAGATGAACTGCGAAACCGACTTCGTGGCCAAGAACGAGGACTTCCTCGCCCTGGCCGCTGGCATCGCCCAGCTGGTGCTCGACAAGGCGCCTGCCGACGTGGCTGCCGTCTCGGCACTGCCTATGGCTGATGGCCGCACCGTCGAGGAAACCCGTGCTGCGCTGGTCGGCAAGATTGGCGAGAACATGAGCATCCGCCGCTTCGTGCGCGCTGCCGCCAAGGGCAAGCTCGCGAGCTACATCCACGGTGGCGCCCGCATCGGTGTGCTGATCGACCTGGAAGGCGGCGACGAGGCCCTGGCCCGCGACCTGGCCATGCACATCGCGGCCACCAAGCCCATTGCGCTCTCGAAGGAGCAGGTGCCGGCCGAGGTCATCGCCAAGGAGCGTTCCATTGCCGAGCAGAAAGCTGCCGAATCCGGCAAGCCCGCCGAGATCGCTGCCAAGATGGTCGAGGGTGCCGTGCAGAAGTACCTGAAGGAAGTGACCCTGCTGGGCCAGCCCTTCGTCAAGGATGACAAGACCACTGTTGAGCAGCTGCTGAAGAACCGCCAGGCCAAGGTGGATTCCTTCACGCTGTATGTGGTGGGCGAAGGCATCGAGAAGAAACAGGACGACTTCGCCGCCGAAGTGGCCGCCCAGGTGGCAGCCGCCCGCTGATCGTCCAACGCACCCGGAGCACACCCCCATGACTGATTCCGCATCGACTTCCGGCGCCCAGGGCGCCGGCACGAAGGCTGCCTACCGCCGCGTCCTGCTCAAGCTGTCCGGCGAGGCCCTGATGGGTAGCGACAGCTACGGCATCAACCGCCAGACCATCGAGCAGATGTGTCAGCAGGTCGCCGAGGTCAATCGGCTCGGCGTCGAGCTGGCCGTCGTTATCGGCGGCGGCAACATCTTTCGTGGGGTGTCTTCGGGCGCAGCCGGCATGGACCGCGCCACGGCCGACTACATGGGCATGTTGGCTACGGTCATGAACGCGCTGGCCCTGCAGGATGCCTTGCGCCAGACCGGCGTCGAGGCTCGCGTGCAGTCGGCACTCAACATCGAACAGATCGTCGAGCCCTACATCCGGCCCAAGGCGCTGCGCTACCTGGAAGAGGGCAAGGTCGTCATCTTCGCGGCCGGCACTGGCAACCCGTTCTTCACCACCGACACGGCTGCCGCCCTGCGGGGTGCCGAGATCAACGCCGAGCTGATCCTCAAGGCCACCAAGGTCGATGGTGTCTATACGTCCGACCCGGTCAAGGACCCGTCCGCGACCCGCTACCGCGAGATCACCTTCGACGAGGCCATCATGCGCAACCTGAAGGTGATGGACGCCGCTGCCTTCGCGCTGTGCCGTGACCAGAAGCTGCCGCTGAAGGTCTTCTCGATCTTCAAGATCGGCGCACTGACCCGCGTGGTGTGCGGCGAGGACGAAGGCACGCTGGTCCACGTCTGAGCCGGCTCGCGCCCAAGCCCCTGGCCGGGCCGATGCCCGGCCTTTCCGACCGATACGCCAGAAACGCACTCACCCATGCCCACACCCGCCGAAGTCAAGAAAACCGCTGAACAGAAGATGCAGAAGGGTATCGAGTCCTTCCGCAACGCACTTTCCAAGATCCGTACCGGTCGTCCACACCCGGGCGTGCTGGATCACATCCACGTCGACTACTACGGCACCTCCACGCCCATCAACCAGGTGGCCAACATCTCGCTGGCTGACGCCCGCACGCTGCTGGTCAACGTCTGGGAGAAGTCCATGGCCGTCGTCGTCGAGAAGGCCATCCGCGACTCTGACCTGGGTGTCAACCCGCAGTCGATGGGCACCGCCATCCGCGTGCCGATGCCGCCGCTCTCCGAGGAGCGCCGCCGCGAGATCGTCAAGGTCACCAAGCACGAGGGCGAGGCTGCCAAGGTGGTCATCCGTGGCGTGCGCCGCGAGGCCAATGACGAGCTGAAAGCTGCCGCCAAGGCCAAGGAGATCTCCGAGGACGACGAGCGCCGGGGTCAGGAAGACATCCAGAAGACCACCGACCGCTTCATCGCCGAGATCGACAAGCTGCTGGCCGCCAAGGAACAGGAGATCATGACGGTCTGATCCGTCGTCACCTTCGTTTCTTTCCCCGGACCCCATCCTGCCACCATGAGCTTCACCAGTTCGACGCAGTCCGTTCCCGCCGCTGGCTCCGTGCCGCGCCATATCGCTGTCATCCTTGACGGCAACGGGCGCTGGGCCACCCGTCGGCACCTGCCCCGCGCCGCCGGTCACCGCAAGGGGGTCGAGGCCGTGCGTACCACGGTCGAGGGCTGCGCCCAGCGCGGTGTTGAATTCCTGACGCTCTTTGCCTTCAGTTCCGAGAACTGGCGCCGTCCCGCTGACGAAGTCTCGCTGCTGATGCGGCTGTTTCTGTCGGCGTTGCAGCGTGAAGTGGCGCTGCTGGATCGCAACGGCATCCGTCTGCGGATCGTGGGCGATCTGGCGCGCTTCGAGCCCCGCCTGCAGAAGATGATCGCCGACGCCGAGGCACGCACGGCCCAGAACACCCGGATGACGCTGACCATCGCCGCCAACTACGGCGGCCGCTGGGACATCCTGCAGGCCGGCAACGCGCTGCTGCGCGAGAGGGCGGCCAAGGGCGTTCCCGCCGATCAGCCCATCACCGAGACCGAACTGGCAAGCCATCTGTCGCTGGCCTACGCGCCCGAGCCGGATCTCTTCATCCGCACCGGGGGCGAACAGCGCATCAGCAACTTCCTGCTCTGGCAGCTCGCCTACACCGAGCTGTACTTCTGCGAGTGCTTCTGGCCCGAGTTCAACGACGAGCGCCTGCAGGAAGCCATCCAGTGGTATGCCCAGCGCGAGCGTCGTTTCGGTCGGACCAGCGTCCAGACGCGGCAGGACGCGGCGCGTTGATCCGCTGCCACTTTCTTTCATCATTCTTCGCAGGAGGCGCCTCGTCATGCTGAAGCAGCGTGTCATCACCGCCCTGGTCCTGCTGGCCGTCATCATCGGCGTGCTGGCACTGGGGGGCACCACTGCCTGGGGGGTGCTGATGCTGCCCGTCATGGCATTGGCCATCCATGAATGGACGCGCCTGCTGGGGCGTCAGGCCTCGCCTGCATTGCCCATTTCGCTGGCCGTTGCCATTGCCTATGGTGCCTGGCGCAGCGATGCCACGCCCGCCCCGGAATGGCTGGTGCCGGTGCTGGGCGTCGGCGTGCTGGCCTGGATCTTCGTGGCTTTCCGCTCGGTGTTCCGGGTGCGGCCGTCCTGCAGTTCTCCCTGGCTGGCCGCCTTCAGCATGCTGCTGCTGTGGGTGTCGCTCTTCGAGCTGCGCAACTTGGGCGCTGGCGTGCTGATTTCCGCCATGGCCATCGTCTGGCTGGCCGACATCGGGGCCTACTTCAGTGGTCGCGCCTTCGGGCGGCGCAAGCTGGCACCGCGTGTCTCGCCGGGCAAGACCTGGGAGGGCGTGGCCGGCGGTGCCGCGCTGTGCATCGGCACGGCGCTGGTCGTGGCCCGTGCCGGAGCAGGGGCCGCCGAGGGCAGCCTGCCGCTGTTTTCCACCGTCGTTGCCCAGCACCTGGGGCTGATCGGCATGGCGGTCGTGCTGATGCTGCTGGTGCTGCTCTCGGTCATGGGAGACCTGTACGAGAGCCTGCTCAAGCGCCATGCCGGTGTCAAGAACAGCGGCACGTGCCTGCCGGGCCATGGAGGCATGTTCGACCGCATCGATGCGCTCGTGCCCACCATGCCGCTGTGCCTGCTCATCTGGCTGCTGATGGTGCATTGAACGTCCATCAGCGCAACGAGAGGCCGGACGTCGTCAGCCCGCCCGCCCATGCCATGCCTGGCGGCCGTTTCCTGCCTCAATCCAACCATACTCATGAAGACCATCTCCGTTCTGGGCGCCACCGGTTCCATTGGTGACAGTACGCTCGATGTCGTGGCCCGTCATCCCGATCGCTATCGGGTGTACGCGCTGTCGGCTCATCGCAATGTCGACAAGCTGCTGGCGTTGGCCGTACAGCACCGACCCGAGGTGCTGGCGGTGTCGGATGCCCAGGCGGCCGCCGGATTCGAGGCACGGCTGCGTGAGGCTGGTGTCACGGCACGTCTGGCCGTCGGCCCCGACGAGCTGGTCGAGGTGGCCGGCACCCCGGGCATCGATGCGGTCATGGCTGCCATCGTCGGCGCGGCAGGCCTGGCGCCCACGCTGGCGGCGGCGCGCGGTGTGCGTTCGGTGCTGCTGGCCAACAAGGAATCCATCGTCATGGCCGGCGCGCTCTTCGGGGCCGCCTGTCGCCAGTCCGGTGTCACGCTGCTGCCAGTCGACAGTGAGCACAACGCTATCTTCCAGTGTCTGCCTGATCGCGCCACCGGCGTGGACTCTCGCCGTGCCGTCCGGCGCCTGATCCTTACCGCCTCGGGCGGGCCGTTCCGGACCTGGACGCTGGAGAGAATCGCCACCGCCACCCCTGAGCAGGCCTGCAAGCATCCCAAGTGGTCGATGGGCCGCAAGATCTCGGTCGACTCGGCCACGCTCATGAACAAGGGTCTGGAGCTGATCGAGGCCCAGTTCCTCTTCGACATGCCACCCGAGCAGCTGGATGTGATCATCCATCCGCAGAGCATCATCCATTCCATGGTGGAATATGTCGACGGCTCGGTATTGGCCCAGCTGGGTAATCCCGACATGCGGGTCCCCATCGCCCATGCGCTGGCCTATCCCGAACGCTTCGACAGTGGCGTCAGCTCCCTGGATCTGGTGGCGGCCGGCACGCTGCAGTTCGAGGAGCCCGACGAGATGCGCTTCCCGTGCCTGCGGCTGGCCCGCGAGGCCATGCGCGCTGGCGGCGGTGCCCCCTGCGTGCTCAACGCCGCCAACGAGGTGAGCGTGCAGAACTTCCTCGACGGCCGCGTGGGTTTTGCCGATATTGCCCGGATCAACGAGGCTGTCCTGACTGCGCTGGGTAACCCCGCGGCGCCGGACTCGCTGGCTGATACTCTGGCACTGGACGCTACTGCACGCCGGCTGGCCGAGCAGCAGATCGCCGCCTGAGCGCTTTCGTCGCTTGGGGTTTTCGCGCCAAGGCTTTCGCCGGGCAACCGCGCGACTGGGCGACTGAGCAGGCCGATCAGGCCGGGTAGCTTGGGCGTCCGGGGGCGATCCATCGCCGTACCCGGCTCGGCCTGGCCTGCAACAGCAGCTGCCGGTCGGTCCAGGCCATCCGGTCAGGCGACGTGCCTTGTGCTTTGCGGCATGATGCCCTATCTGTCAGGGATGGGGGCATTCGGCCCTCATCCCTTCAACACCCCGATTCCTGCCGGAGCTCGTGTCGATGACCACCCTGATTGCCTTTCTCTTCGCCTTGGGCGTGCTGGTGTTCGTGCATGAGCTGGGTCACTACCTGGTGGCCCGCTGGTGCGGCGTCAAGATCCTGCGCTTTTCCATCGGCTTCGGCAAGCCGCTGCTCACCTGGAAGGTCGGCAAGGACCAGACCGAATGGAGCCTCTCGCCCATTCCGCTGGGCGGTTACGTGCGCATGCTCGACGAAGAAGAGGGCGGTGAGATCGACCCGGCCGAGGTGCATCGCGCTTTCAACCGGCTGCCGCTGCTCAAGCGCTCGGCCGTCGTCATTGCCGGTCCGGCCGCCAACTTCCTGCTGGCCATCGTGCTGTACGCGGTGCTGGGCATGGCCGGCCTGCAGGAGCCCGCGCCGGTGCTGGCCACCCCGCCTGCTGGCACGGCCGCGGCATCTGCCGGCATCCAGGAGGGTGAACGGGTCCTGACGGTTGATGGTCATGCCGTCCAGTCCTTCAGCGAGATGCGCCTGAAGATGATCGATCCGATCGTCGAGCGCCGCCCGATCGTGCTGGAGGTGGAAGGCCCCGATGGGCGTCACCATCGCAGCATCGCCACCAGCGACCTGCCGGCTGGCGAGCTTGAGCGTGATTTCATGCGCACGCTGGGTGTGGAGCTGAAGGCTGGCCTGGTGCAGGTGGCCTCGGTGGAGGAGGGCAGCGCTGCTGCCCGCGCCGGTCTGCGGCCGGGTGACCAAGTGCTGCGCGTGAATGGCCAGCCCATCTCGCGCGCCCAGCAGCTCATCCAGCAGGTGCAGGCCTCGGATGACACAAAACCGCTGCAGCTGCTGGTGCGCCGTGGCAACGGCGAGATCACCGTACCGGTCACGCCGCAGCTCGTCTACGAGCAGGACGCCAAAGACGCTGGCGCACCGCCGCTGCGCAAGGGGCGCATCGGTGCCGGTCTGGTGCAGCAGTTCGAAATGGTGACGGTGGACCTGGGCCCGATCGAGGCGCTGGGCTACGGGGCCACGAAGACCTGGGAGATGTCGGTCTTCTCGCTGCGCATGCTGGGCAAGATGGTGGTGGGCAGCCTGTCCTGGAAAAACCTTTCCGGCCCTGTGGCTATTGCCGACTATGCCGGGCAGTCCGCTGCCATCGGCTGGTTTGCCTATGTGGGCTTCATGGCCCTGATCAGCGTGAGCCTGGGTGTGCTGAATCTGCTGCCGGTACCCGTGCTCGACGGTGGGCGTTTGGTATATTACGCGCTCGAAGCGCTCAAAGGCAGCCCGTTTTCCGAGCGTTTCCGGCAGGTCACCATGCAGGTGGGCCTTGTCATGGTGGTCGGCCTGATGATCGTTGCACTCTTCAACGATCTCTCCCGCCTGTTCGGGTAACGCGCCGGCCACAGTCATTTCCACAGAATCTCTGACTGCGCGATAGACGATTTCGGCTGCCTTGGTCTCGCGCCGAGGAACCGGGTATCAAACACGCGATTTTCCCCCCTTGGGCCAGCCACGGTGCCGCCGTCGTGCTGGCCGGCCTGGCCACCCTGGCGTGGTCGGCCCAGGCCCTGGCGTTCTCGCCGTTCGTCATCCGCGACATCCGCGTACAGGGCCTGCAGCGTACCGAAGCCGGTACCGTCTTCGGCTATCTGCCCATCCGTGTCGGCGACGAGTTCACGCCGGCGCGCGCCAGCGAGGCGATCAAGGCCCTCTACGCTACCGGCTTCTTCAAGGACGTGCAGCTCGCGCGTGACGGCGAGGTGCTGGTGGTACGGGTGGAGGAACGCCCGGCCATTGCCTCCGTCGACGTGAGCGGTTCGCGCGAGTTCGATGCCGAGGCGCTGAAGAAGGCCATGCGCCAGGCCGGACTGGCCGAGGCACGCATCTTCGACCGCTCGGTGCTGGATCGGGCCGAGCAGGAGATCCGCCGCCAGTACCTGTCGCGCGGCAAGTATTCGGTCAAGATCACCTCGGCCGTCACGCCGCTGGCCCGCAACCGGGTGGCGGTGTCGCTGGCCATCGACGAGGGTGCCAGCGCCCGCATTGCCCAGATCCGCATCCTGGGCAACAAGGTGTTCAAGGAATCCGAGCTGCTCGACCAGATCAAGCTCACCACGCCCAACTGGCTGTCCTGGTACACCAAGACTGACCAGTACTCGCGCGAGAAGCTGGCGGGTGACCTGGAGACGCTGCGCTCGTTCTACCTGAACCGCGGCTATCTGGAGTTCGGGATCGAGTCCACACAGGTCTCCATCGACCCGGACCGCGAGAAGGTCTACGTCACGCTCACCATCCGGGAAGGCGAGCGCTACAAGGTGCGCGACCTCAAGTTCGGCGGCAACACCCTGGGGCGCGAGGAGCAGTTCCGCAAGGCGCTGGCGCTCCGGCCCGGTGACACCTTCTCGGGCGAGAAGCTCACCCAGAGCGAAAAGAAGATCACCGACGACCTGGGGGCCATCGGCTACGCCTTTGCCAGCGTCAATCCGGTGCCCACCATCGACCGGGAGAAGCGCGAGGTCGATTACACGCTGAACATCGACCCGGGCCGGCGCGCCTACGTGCGGCGCATCACCATCGCCGGCAACCAGCGCACCCGTGACGAGGTCATTCGCCGCGAGCTGCGCCAGTTCGAGGGAGCCTGGTTCGATTCCGACAAGATCGCGCTTTCGCGCGACCGGGTCGAGCGGCTGGGCTACTTCCAGGACGTGCAGATCTCCAACGTGCCCGTGCCGGGTGTGCCCGACCAGGTGGATCTGCTGGTGAAGGTCACCGAACGCCCCACCGGCAACATGACCTTTGGTGCCGGTTACTCCACGACCGACAAGCTGCTGCTGAAGGTGGCGCTGAACGAGCCCAACTTCCTGGGGACCGGCAACACCTTCGGCGTCGAGGTCAACACCGGCCAGACCCAGCGCACTGCCTCGGTTTCCTATGTCGACCCGTACTTCACCAACGACGGCGTGAGCCTGGGGGCGGATCTCTACTCCCGCACCTTCAATGCCTCCAACTCGGGCGTGGGCGACTACCGCATCCGTTCCTCGGGTGCGGGCCTGCGGCTGGGCATCCCGTACACCGAGCTGGACCGCCTCAGCTTCGGCCTCGTCTTCGAGCAGAACCAGATCAAGCCGGGCACCACGGGGCTGCCGCAGCGCTACATCGACTACGTGAACCAGTTCGGCACCACCAGCGATGCGTGGCTGCTCACCTTCGGCTGGTCGCGTGACTCGCGCGACAGCGGCTACATGCCCACGCGCGGCCGACTGCAGCGCTTCAATTTCGACGTGACCTTCCCGGGGCAGGATCTGTCCTACTATCGGGCCACCTACCAGCATGCCTGGTACATCCCCGTCACAAAGGACTACACCTGGCTGCTGTCGGCCGACCTCGGCTATGGCCGCGGCTTCGGGGGCAAGCCCTATCCGGTGTTCAAGAACTTCTACGCCGGCGGCATCGGCTCGGTGCGGGGCTTCGGCTCCAACAGCCTGGGCCCGCGCGACGTGAAGGACAACAGCGCGCTGGGGGGCAACGCCTCATTCGTGGCCAGCACCGAGCTGCTCTTCCCGCTGCCGGGCACCGGCAACGACAAGACGGTGCGTGCCTTCCTGTTCGCCGATGCGGGCAACGTCTTCGACAATCACTATGATTTCGGCGACCTGCGCTATTCGGCCGGTATCGGCATCAGCTGGTTCGCGCCCATCGGGGCTGACATCAAGCTGTCTCTGGGCTACCCGCTCAAGCGCAAGCCCGGTGACGATACCCAGCGCGTGCAGTTCCAGCTCGGCACCTCGTTCTGACGAGGCTGCAACCGGCGGCGTGCCCCGGCCCTTGGCGGGGCGGGCACCCGTCGGGCAGGCATGGCGCCATGCGCCCGGCATTGCGCATGCAGTTTGCCGAAGTGTGCAAGAATCACCCGTCGAGTGTCCGGGTGCCCGGCCACGGCACAGGTCCTTCCCGTGCCCACAGGCCCCGCGCCCTCCCATCGAACCCAAACCGAGTTTTTCTACCCATGACCTTTTCCATCCCGAAGACCCCCCGCTTTTCTACGCTTCACCGGGCCGCGCTGGCCTGCGCGCTGACGGTCGGCCTGGCTTCCGTGGCCGGACCGGCCATGGCCCAGACCAGCCCCCGCATCGGCTTCGTCAGCACCGAGCGCATCATGCGTGACTCGGCACCTGCCAAGGCCGCCCAGGCCAAGATCGAGAAGGGCTTCTCGCGCCGCGACAAGGAGATCCAGGATCTCGGCGCCCGCCTGCGTACCGCCTCCGAGCACTTCGAGAAGGAGAGCGCGGTCATGTCCGACAGCGACCGTGCCCGCCGCCAGCGTGAGCTCTCCGACATGGATCGGGACTTCCAGCGCCGTCAGCGCGAGTTCCGCGAGGACCTGAACCAGCGCCGCAACGAAGAGCTGACCGCCGTGCTGGACAAGGCCAACCGGGCCATCAAGACCATCGCCGAGCGCGACAAGTTCGATCTGATCCTGCAGGACGCCGTCTATGTGAGTCCCAAGCTGGACATCACCGACAGCGTGATCAAGCAGCTCAACGCCGGTCGCTGATCCGCCATGCCCCAGGTCCGGCCGCCTCTTGAGCGGGCGGTCCTGGCCTGATCGGCCGGCCGGGTGGTGATGCACCTGGCCACCCCGCGTCACGGCGTCTTGTGGCGCGGTCCGCTCCGCCCGCATGAAGGCAGGCGGGCGTACCATTCCGGAGGGTCCGGCCGGACCCTCCAGTATCTCGGGAGAGCAGAGCACCTCATGAAACGGAACCTTCAGACCCCGGTATCCCTGGCGGAGATCGCCCAGGTCCTGGGCGCCGAACTGCGTGGCGATCCGTCCGTGACGGTGCGTCGCCTGGCCAGCCTCAGGAAGGCCGACACCGAGAGCATTAGTTTCCTGGTGCGCCCCCAGCAGCGCGATGCTGCCCATGCCAGCCATGCCGTGGCCTACATCGTGTCGCCGCGCTTGGTCGATGACCTGCCGGCCGACGCCAACCTGCTGATCGACCCCGACCCCTACGGGGCCTATGCGCGCCTGGCGCAGTGGTTCGATGCCCAGGTCAATCCCCGGCCTGTTGCCGGCATCGCCGAGGGGGCCCATGTCCATCCGGATGCCCGGGTGGACGCCAGCGCCGTCATCGAGCCCGGTGCCGTCATCGGTGCCGGTGCCGTGGTGGGCGAGGGCGCCTGGATCGGGGCTAACACCGTGCTGGGGGCCGGCGCCTCGGTGGGCGCACGCACCCGGCTGCATGCCAACGTCACGCTGGGTGACGACTGCAGCGTGGGCGAAGACGCTCTCATTCATTCGGGGGCCGTCATCGGCGCCGACGGTTTCGGGTTCGCGCCGAAGAAGGGCGGCGGCTGGACCAAGATTCCCCAGCTGGGGGCGGTCGTCATCGGCAATCGTGTGGAGATCGGGGCCTGCACCTGCATCGACCGTGGCGCGCTTGACGACACCGTCATCGAAGATGGCTGCAAGATCGATAATCTTGTGCAAATCGCCCATAATGTCCGGATCGGAGCAGACACGGCCATTGCGGCCTGCGCCGGTATCGCGGGCAGCGCGGTCATCGGCAAGCGGGTCCAGATCGGTGGAGCATCCGGTATCTTCGGCCACATCAGCATCTGCGACGATGCCGTGGTCTCGACGATGACCCTGATCTCCAAGTCCATCACCAAGCCTGCCTTCTACAGCGGTATCTTCCCGTCCATGGAAAATGCCGACTGGGAACGGGCTGCGGCAGTGGTACGTCAACTGCCCGACATGCGCCGGCGCCTGCGTCGGCTGGAGCAGCAGGTCCAGGCTGCTCACGCAGGTACGGATGCCCCGGCAACGGCAGAAGGTGGCACCCGCAACGACGATGCCGTCCAATGAAGAAAGAAGCAGCCAGAGAATTGTCCAAGCATGAGTGAAAATCAGCCGGCGATCGATATTTCGGAAATCCTTCGCTACTTGCCGCACCGTTACCCGTTCCTGCTCATCGACCGGGTCACCGAGATCGTCCACGACGAGCGCATCCTCGCCATCAAGAACGTCACCATCAACGAGCCTTTCTTCCAGGGCCACTTCCCGCACCTGCCGGTCATGCCCGGTGTGCTGGTGCTGGAAGCGATGGCGCAGGCTGCCGGCATCCTGTCCTTTGCCAGCATGGGGCGCTATTCCGACTCCAACTCGGTCTACTACTTCGCCGGCATTGACGAGGCGCGCTTCAAGCGTCCGGTCAGTCCCGGCGATCAACTCGTACTGGACGTGCGCATCGCCCGCAAGTCGCGCCTGGTCTGGAAGTTCCATGGCGTGGCCACGGTTGACGGCCAGAAGGTGGCCGAGGCCGACCTGATGTGCGCACTGCGCGACCTCAACCGCGAGGAAGAGGTGGCCGGCGCCGAGCCCGCCTTCGCCGGCAAGATCGGTACCAGCAAGGCCTGACCGCATGGTGCAGCCCCTGATCCATCCCACCGCCGTCATCGATCCTGCTGCCGAGCTGGACAGCAGCGTCGAGGTCGGCCCCTACGCGGTCATCGGGCCGCGTGTGCGTATCGGCGCCGGCAGTAAGGTGGGTGCACATGTGGTGCTCGAAGGCCCCACCACGCTGGGCGAGAACAACCGCCTGTATCCCTTCTGCTCTGTCGGCGCCGCGCCACAGGACAAGAAGTACGCCGGCGAGGACACCGTGCTCCAGATCGGCAACGGTAACACCATCCGCGAGTGCGTCACCATCAACCGGGGCACCGTGCAGGACGGCGGCACCACCCGGGTCGGTGACGACAACTGGATCATGGCCTATGTCCACATCGCACATGACTGCGTAGTGGGCAACCACACCATCTTCGCCAACACCACCAACCTGGCGGGCCACGTCCACATCGGTGACTGGGTCATCCTGGGGGGCAACTCGCAGGTTCACCAGTTCTGCAAGATCGGGGCGCATGCCATGACCGGCACTGGCTCCATCGTGCTGCAGGACATCCCGCCCTATGTCATGGCCTCCGGCAACCCGCTGGCCACCCATGGCATCAACAGTGAGGGCCTGCGTCGCCGCGGCTTCACGGCGGAAGAGATCACCCTCATCCGCCGCTCCTACAAGACGCTCTATCGGCAGGGTCTCTCGCTGGCCGAGGCCCGCGAGGCGTTACAGGCCCAGGCTGCCACCGACGCCACCCACGAGAAGTGCCTGGGGCCGCTGG
>CALIXC010000088.1 GCA_938046755.1 uncultured Lautropia sp.
GAGTGGCCTGCGGGGCACGCACGAGCAGGGCGTGGGGGACGGCGGAGACCTGCTGCCCCTGAACGGCGAGCTGGCGGCGCACCGCCTCGACCGGCGGTGCCCACACCGTGGCCTCCATCCGGAAGTGGGTGAAGACATGGCTGAAGCTGCCCACGCCCTGCCAGCCATCGGGCACCTCGCCCAGCCATTCCGGCAGGCTCCAGAGCCCACCCCACAACCCGCTGTCGGGCCGGGCCTGCAGCAGCACCCGCCGCTCGGCATCCTCCACCCACAGCAGGTTCACGGCCCGCACCGGCACGGTCTTTCTCCGGCGCGCCTGCGGATAACGCTCGGGTTCACCCTGCTGCCGGGCCTGGCAAAGCGTCGCCAACGGACACCGCCCACAATCCGGCCTGCTTCGGGTACAGACCATCGCCCCCAGGTCCATCAGCCCCTGCGTATAGTCGATCAGATCGGCCGCCGGTGCGCCCTCGGGCGGCAACTCGGCTTCGGCATGCGTCCAGAGCCGCGCCAGCGTTGCGCTGCCGGCCGGGTCGCCCTCCACGGCAAACACCCGGCTCAGCACACGCTTCACGTTGCCATCCAGAATGGGGGCTCGCTCGCCGAACGCGAACACCGCAATGGCCGCTGCCGTCGAGCGCCCCACGCCGGGTAGAGTCTCCAGCCCCTGGGCCGTCTGCGGAAAGACGCCGCCCGCGTCCGCCACCTGGCGCGCCGCCGCATGTAGGTTGCGTGCCCGGCTGTAGTAGCCCAGCCCCGCCCACAGGCCCATCACCTGCTCGGCATCGGCTGCCGCCAGGTCGTTCACCGTGGGAAAGGCGCGCAGAAAGGCCTCGAAATAGGGAATGACGGTGGCCACCTGCGTCTGCTGCAACATCACCTCCGACAGCCAGACGCGATAGGGATCGCGCAGCACGGCCGCGCCACCCGCCGGCATGCCCAGCTCGCGGCGAGTCTTCTGCCAGGGAAGATGGTGCCGGCCGTGCCGACGCTGCCAGCGGATCAGCGCCGGCGCAAGGTTCAGAGTGTCGTCATGTGCCATGGATGCCGCATCATACAGCATCCGCACTCCCTTCCTGGCGCGCAGCCGACTGCACCGCGGGCGCCTGCCCGGACACGTCCTCTGGCGCTGCAAGCTTGCCCGGCGCCGCCACGGCCATGCCCACCGAAGCATCGCCCGCATCTGCCGGTTCGTCGCGCAGATCCGGAACAGCCTCCAGTTCCTCGATCACCATCGGGCGCACCGGCCGCCGGTCGATGGCTGCCTGCACCCCTTCCACCAACGTCTTCATCTGCGCCAGCTGGCGCTCGATGCGCGCACGGGCCTCGTCGATCTCCTGCAGGCGCTCTTCCAGCGAATCGCCGGCATCCATCACCCGCTGCACCGACTCCATGCGCCGCCGCAGCTGCGCCTGGTGCTCGCGCACCTGACTCTCCAGCGGCGTCATCAGCGACCGCAGCCAGCCTTCCAGCTCACGGATGGCCACCGTATAGATCTTCTTCAGGCTGACCGCGGCCGAATCGAAGAAGCGCTGCGTCAGCACCGCCTTGTTCACCGTCAGCAGCTTCAGCAAACTGAACTGACGCTGGTGCGTCTGTGCCACCTGCTCGATCTCGGTGAAATAGCGCTTCGTGGAAAAGCGCAGCGGCATGCCCAGCGACAGCCCGTAATCGCGCGAGAAGCGCTGGTACATCGCCGTCATCATCTGCGAGATCTCGCTCACCAACCGGTCGGCTTCCTCGAAGTCCAGCCGCACCGCCGTCAGCAAAGCGTTCATGCCGTCCTTCAGCTGCGACGAGAGCTGGCTGGCCATCATCATCTGGCGGGTACGGTTCGCATGCCGGCGCAGGCTGTCCTGGCTCAGATGCGTAAACATCGTCTGCGAATGCTTGGTAAACACCGATCGCAGCGCCGCCAGGTGCCGCAAGCTGTCGTCGAACTCCGTACGCTCATCACGCACCCGGCGCGACATCTGCCGGATCATCGCCTGGTTCTTGCCACGCAGCCCGTTCAGCTCGAAGGCCTGCTCGACCTGGTTGCGCCGGCGCACCGTCAGCAGGTTCAACGTCACCGCCGAGGCTTCTTCGAACTCGCGCCGCACCTGCTCACTGATGATCACCTGCTGCTGCGGAATCATTTCTTCCGACAGCGCGTGCTCCAGCTCCTTCAGCCGGCTGCGCCGCAGAAGCGCCTGATTGCCCTGAATCTTGGCCACTAGCCCCTTCTGCGCTGACACCGGATAGACCCGCGCCGTGGGCAGGTCCAGGAAATTGCTCACCGACACCACCTGGCGTGCAATCTCCAGGTCGTTCTCGGCATCGGACCGCAACTCATCCCACAGCCCGTCGATCTTGTTCAGCACCACGAAGCGCCCGGTACGGTGCGCCTTGCTGATGTTGGTCTGCCACACATCGATGTCGCTGCGCGTCACCCCAGCATCGGCCGCCAGCACGAACAGCACCGCATGGGCATTCGGAATGACGTTCAGCGTCAGCTCGGGCTCGGCTCCAATGGCGTTCAGACCCGGGGTGTCGATGATCACCAGCCCCAACTCCAGGAGCGGGTGCGGGATGTTGACGATGGCGTGCCGCCAGGCGGGAATCTCCACCTGCCCCGGCGTCATCGACCGGCCCACTGACTGATCGCCGTCATACAGTCCCAGCTCGCGCGCCTGCTCGGTCGGCACCAGCAGCGTCTCGCGCACCGAGTCGAAGGCCTGGCGCAGCGACTTCACATCCGTCATGTCCACCGGAATGAAGCGCCAGTGCTCGTCCTGGTTGCGCAGCTCGGCCAGCGGCACCGGCATCAGCCGCGTGTCGATGGGAAGCAACCGGATGCCCACCGGCATCGACGCGTCGTACAGCAGCTCGGTCGGACACATCGTGGTGCGCCCGGCCGACGACGGAACCACCCGCTGGCCATACTGTGCGAAGAAGATCGCGTTGATCAGCTCCGACTTGCCGCGGGAGAACTCGGCCACGAATGCCACCTTCAGCAAGGTGTCGTGCAGCCGTTCGATGATCTGAGAAAGCTTGACGTTCAAGTTGGCATCGGCCGCGTCCGACTGCGCCAACCAGTCACGGTAGCGCTCGATCGCCGACTGGAGATCGGACCGCCACCGGCCATACGCCTCGATTTGCTCGCTGATGCCTTTCTTTGCCATGTCGGCAGTGTACACAAGCCCGTTGCCCATGCCATCCGCTTCCCCTTGCCCAGCCAGCAACCGGGTAGTGCTACCCGATCAGTGGTTGACACCGTGGACAGAAGAAGGAACTCCTGCCCTGCTGCCGCAACTGTTCGATGGGATTTCCTCAAACAAGCAGGGTAGGGTCGCATGACCGTGGGTCCGATGCTGCAACTGTAAGTAACCGTCCTACCTACGTTGTCTACAAAATCCTTCAAAGAACTACTTCCTGCCGCAACTGCATCCGACAGCGCCTGACGGGTGCCCCTCATCCACCACCGCCCGACAGCATCCGGAACCTGCATTACCTTCCACCGGCCCCCATCCGACACCCCAGACCTCACGCCACCCACGGCGTACTGCCTGCACCACTGCCCACCGCCACCGTCCGGCCATCGCCGCGGCTACTGACAAAGCGTCCCTCTCGTTCTACCATGCCCCGATGAATTCATCCCGCCTGTCCGCCCGTACCCCTGCCGTGCCTGCTCTGGCACGCCGCCCCCTCAGCACCCGGCTTGCCCTGGCCCTGGGCCTGCTGGCACTGGGCGGATGCAGCGCTTTCCAGCCGCAGGCCAGCGCGGCCGTCACCCCGCCCCACCTCACGGCCAGGGCCGGCAGAGACACCGCCTCCGGCATGAGTCATGAGGCACAGCCCGGGCCAGCCAACCCGAGTCGCGCCTCTAGCCCAACGGCCACCCAGGGCAGTCAGGCCCCGGACAACGGAACCACCCACGGCAATCTTGCAAGGCAGGACAGCGCCACCGGCGGTGCCCTGCCCGGCGGCGACACCAACACCGTCGTCGCCCCCGACACCGACGTTGACCCGGACAGCGAGCCCCCGGGTACCTACCGCCCGGCCAATCTGCCCGAACTGGCCCTCACGCCACCCCTGATCTACGAGATCCTGGCCGCCGAGATCGCCCTGCAGCGTGAACAACCCGGCGCCGCCTACGCCACCTACCACTCGCTGGCCGCTCAGACCGGCGACGCCCGGCTGGCCCGTCGTGCCACCGAAATCGCCATCGTCACCGGCTCACTGTCCGACGCGCTGGACAGCGCCCGCCTGTGGGTACGACTCGACACCGCCTACCCCGATGCCCGCAAGGCGCTGGACACCCTGTTGCTGGCCAACGGCCGCGTGACCGAAGTCGAACCCGCCCTCACCCGCCAGCTCGCCCAGGCCCGCCAGGCCGGCACACTCGACACCGCCTACCCGCAGCTTCAGGAAAAACTCCTGAACCTGCCCGACCGCCGCACCGCCTGGGCGCTGGCGCAACGGCTCAGCGCCCCCGACCTTGGCAACGTCCAGGCCCGGCTGATGCGCGCCCGCCTGGCCCATGAAGCCGGCCAGCAACAGGCGGCCACCGACGAAGCCCTGGCCGCCCACCAGCTGGCGCCCGACAACATCGACGCCGTGCTGGCCAGTGTCCAGCTGCTGCAGTCCCAGCCCGGCGGCCGCCAGCGTGCGGCCGTCATGCTGGGCAACTACCTGCAGAAACACCCCGACGACCTGCGTGCCCTGAAGGCGCAGGGCCTGCTGCAGATCGCCAGCGAGCAGAACGACGCCGCTATCGCCACGCTCTCGCGCGTCCAGTCGCTGGAGCCGGAAAACGCCGCCACCCTCTACACGCTGGCCCAGCTCCACCACCATAAGCAGGATTACGCCCAGGCCACCGAGGCCCTGCAGCGCTACATCGCCCTGCCGGAAGACATCGAACGCGACAACGGCAACGCCTTCCTGTTCCTGTCCGAGATCGCCCAGAAGCAGAACGACCACGCCAGCGCCATCCAGTGGCTGGAACGCGTGCCCGCTGACAGCCGCGTCCACTTCGAGGCACAGCTCACCCGAGCCAGCCTGCTGGCGCGCCAAAGCCGCCCCGAAGCCGGCCTGGCCGCCCTGTCCACGCTCAAGCCCCGCAACCTGCGCGAGACCCAGCTGCAGACCGTCACCCGCGCACAGATCCTGCGCGAAGCCGGTCGCTACCAGGCCGCCTTCGACGTGCTCGATCGTGCCATCCGGCAACGCAAGGATGACAAGGACACCGTCGACCTGCTTTACGACCGTGCCATCGCCGCCGAGAAGGTCGGCCGCCTGGATGTCCTGGAAAAGGACCTTCGCCGCCTCATCAAGCTGCGCCCCGATGACGGCAACGCCTACAACGCCCTGGGCTACACCCTGGCCGATCACAACCAGCGCCTGCCCGAAGCCCTCACCCTCATCGAGAAGGCCAACCAGCTCAATCCGGGCGACCCCCACATCCAGGACAGCCTGGGCTGGGTCTACTTCCGCCTGGGCCGCACCCAGGACGCGCTCGACGTGTTCCGCAAACTCTGGCAGAAATCCCCCGACACCGAGGTCGGCGCCCACTACGGCGAAGTCCTCTGGCACGCCGGTCAGCGGGATGCCGCCCGCGACATCTGGCGCCAGTGCCGGCAGCGTGACCCCAACAACGAATTGCTGCGCGACACCCTCAAGCGCCTGGGCGTGACGCTGCAGCCCTGACGCGCTCATCCGACCACGAACTCCATCGCGGACATGGCAGCCCCTGTCCGCCGTGCCCATGCCCCTGATCCTGCGACGTACCACCCGGCAATGCGGCGCACCGCGCCACGACGCCCTCCCCCACAGCCCGCGGCGGCGCCACCTGCTGCACGCCCCACTGCTGGCCGGCCTGCTGGGCGCCGCATTCATGGCCGGCTGCGCCACCACGCCGCTCAGCCCGCCGCCTGCGGCCCGCAACCCTGCAGAGCCCCTGCACCTCACCGGCCGCTTCTCGTTCACCAGCACCAGCAACCTGCCGCAAAGCCGCCCCCAGCACAGCAGCGGGCGCTTCCAGCTGAACCGGGAAGGCGAAGACCTCTCCATCGAACTGTCCTCGCCCTTCGGCCAGACCCTCGTGCGCGCTGCCCAGCGCCAGGGTGAAGCCGCCTGGCTGGAAACCGCTCAGCACCAGCGCTACACCGGCCCCACCCTGGAAGCCGTCCTGCAGGACGCCATCGGCATCCCCGTGCCCGTCAGCCGCCTGCCCGACTGGCTCACCGACCGCTTCCAGAACATCGAGGAACGCTCGGCCGACGGCCGCAGCATCCGTGCCCGCGATGCCGGCTGGCAGATCGAACGCAACGACAGCCGCTGGTTCCTCACCTGGCACCAGAACCCCCAGCGCATCGAGATCCGGCTCGTCGTCGACCCGACGGCCCAGCCCGCTGAACAGCCATGAACAGCCCCACCCGCCTGCACCTGCCGGCCCCTGCCAAGCTCAACCTCTTCCTGCACGTCACCGGCCGCCGCGCCGACGGCCTGCACCTACTGGAAACCGTCTTCCAGTTCATCGACCTGGAAGACCACGTCACCCTGGAGCTGGATCCTTCCGGCCACATTGGCCGCATGCATGATCCCGAAGGCTTTTCTGCCGACGACGACCTCACCCTGCGCGCTGCCCGCGCCCTGAAGGAAGCCACCGGCTGCCCGTTGGGTGTGCGCGTCACCCTCGACAAGCAGATCCCCATGGGCGCCGGCCTGGGCGGAGGAAGCTCCGATGCCGCCACCGTGCTGCTGGGCCTCAACCAGCTCTGGCAGCTCGGCCTGTCGCGTGAACGCCTCATCGACATCGCCCGCCCGCTGGGTGCCGACGTCCCTGTCTTCGTCTACGGCCAGAACGCCTACGCCACCGGCATCGGCGACGTCTTTCAGCCCATTTCTCTGCCCGATCGCTGGTTCGTGTTGTTCATGCCCAACGCCCATGTGGCCACCGCCGGAATTTTTTCAGCCCCCGAATTGACACGCGACACGAAACTCCTCACAATCCAAGGCTTCACAGCAATGGCAGGGCATAACGACCTGCAACCAGTTGTGGAAGCTAGGCAGCCCGCCGTCAGGCAGGCTGTTCAACTTCTTCAACAGGCAGCAGATCAGGTTGCACCAGGCAATGGCCGTGAGGCGGAAAACACCATCACCGTACGCATGACGGGTTCTGGTGCCTGCGTATTCGCTGCCACACAAAGTCATGCCACTGCCCTGGCTCTGCTCCAGGAAGTTCAGCAGGCCAGCAAAAAAATTGTTGTCGCCAGGCAAACGTCGGCTTCTGAACGTATTACAATGCGTACCGAAACCGGCACCCTCTATCTGGTCAGAGGGCTTGCCAGTCATCCGTTGGGGAGTCGCCAAGTTGGTTAAGGCACCGGATTTTGATTCCGGCATTCGAGGGTTCGAATCCTTCCTCCCCAGCCACTCTTTCATCGGGTCGGCTTCGCCGGCCTGATTCTTTCGGCAGCAGCCATACGGTTTCCGGACCAGCGCCCAGACAGGTCAGACTCTCGTGCATCGCAGCTCCTACCGCCCCAGCCCTGTCACCATGCCCGCTCTCTGGTCCGAAGGACCGGTGCTCTTCACGGGCAATGCCAACCCCGCCCTCGCTTCTGACGTAGCCGCCCACCTAGGTATCCCGCTGGGCAAGGCCATCGTCGGTCGTTTCTCCGACGGCGAGGTCAACGTCGAGATCCTGGAAAACGTCCGTGGCAAGGATGCCTTCGTCATCCAGTCCACCTCTGCGCCCACCAACGACCACCTGATGGAGCTGCTGATCCTCGTCGACGCCCTGCGTCGCGCCTCGGCAGGCCGCATCACCGCCGTCGTTCCCTATTTCGGCTACGCCCGCCAGGACCGCCGCGTGCGCTCCTCGCGCGTGGCCATCAGCGCCAAGGTCGTGGCCAACATGCTGCAGGTCGCCGGTGTCGACCGCGTCCTCACCATGGACCTGCACGCCGACCAGATTCAAGGCTTCTTCGATATCCCCGTCGACAACATCTACGCCGCCCCCATCCTGCTGTCCGACATCACCAAGCGCAAGCTGGAAAACACCATGGTGGTGTCACCGGACGTCGGCGGCGTCGTACGTGCCCGCGCCCTGGCCAAACGACTGGATTGCGAACTGGCCATCATCGACAAGCGTCGCCAGAAGGCCAACGTCGCTGAGGTGATGAACATCATTGGCGAAGTCTCCAACCGAGACTGCCTGCTGATGGACGATATGGTCGACACCGCCGGCACCCTGTGCCGCGCGGCCGAAGCCCTCAAGAAACACGGTGCTGTGCGCGTCTCCGCCTACTGCACCCACCCCGTGCTCTCCGGCAAGGCCATCGAGCGCATCACCGAATCCCCGCTGGACGAACTTGTCGTCACCGACACCATCCCACTCACGGACGAAGGCCGCGCCTGCAGCAAGATCCGTGTCCTGGGTTGCGGCCAGCTCATCGGCGAGACCATCCTGCGCATTAACCGCTCCGACTCCGTCTCCATGCTCTTCATGGAGTGAGCACAGCTCAGCGAAGCGCGCCCCCAGCGTACCCTCTCGGTCAGCACACCACAGCTGGCCGTACAGCCTCTCCATAAGGGACCGACAGCTTCAGTGCCAATCCCTCAGCGGCTTCGGCAACGGTGTGCCAGCGCTGAATCGGTGACATGCCTGTAACGAATGCCGGATGACCGACCTCCTTGGCCAGTCGGCACCGACATCGGTTATCATCTTTCGCTTTCTCAACCCCTGCCGGATCTGGTCGCGGACCGGCAGATATATCTAAGGAACTGCCCAATGCAGATCAGTGCCCAAGAACGCAAGGACGTGGGGACGAGTGCGAGCCGCCGCCTCCGTCGCGCCGATCAGGTACCCGGTATCGTCTACGGTGGCGAAGCCGACCCCATTCAGGTCGCCCTCGACCACAACACCCTCTATCACGCCCTGCGCGTCGAAGCCTTCCATTCGTCCATCCTGGACATGGACATCGACGGCAAGAAACAGCGCGTGCTGCTGCGCAACGTGCAATGGCACCCGTACAAACAGCAGGTCCTGCACGTCGACTTCCAGCGCGTGGCCGCCAACCAGAAGATCAGTGTCAAAGTGCCGCTGCACTTCGTCAACGGTGAGAACTCGCCGGCCGTCAAGCTGAACAAGGCTGTCGTCAACCACGTCATGACCGAGATCGAAGTCCAGGTTCTGCCCAAGGATCTGCCCGAGTTCATCGAAGTCGACCTGGCTGAACTGGGCATGGACCACTCCGTCCACCTCAGCAGCATCAAGCTGCCCAAAGGCGTCACCGCTGTCATCACCCCGGGAACCGATCCCGTCCTGGCCTCCGCCTCGCTGGTCGGCGGCTCCGACATAGATGGTGAGGCCGAAAGCGCGGTGGCCGATGCAGCCGCTGCAGCCGCTACAGCCCCGGCCGCTGGCGAAGCCGACAAGAAATAAGGCCCTCACGGCCAAGCACGGACATCCGTCGCTGCCGGACCTCCCCCGATGCGGGCCCCGACAGCGACAGGATGTCCGCCTCAACGGGCCGCCAGTCGGCCCGTTTTTCATAAGGATCGGGCTCATGGCCATCAAGCATGTCCCGAAGGCCCTCACGGCAGCCCCAGCCCCCTCCTTCGGCACGTCAGCTGCCTGACATCCTGCACATACAAGCCACGCCCGCATGAACGCCCCCCGCCTCATCGTCGGCCTGGGCAACCCCACCGACCAGCACGCCCTCGACCGGCACAACGCCGGCTTCTGGTTCATCGACGCCCTGCTGCGCCACTACCCCGGCCAGATGCGCCCCGACGCCAAATTCCTGGGCGATGTCGGCGAAGTCCGCATCGGCACCCAGGTCGTGCGGCTGCTCAAGCCCATGACCTACATGAACCGCTCCGGCCAGTCCGTCGGTGCGCTGGCGCGCTTCTACCGCCTGGAGCCTGCCGACATCCTCGTCGCCTACGACGAACTCGACCTCATGCCCGGCTCCGCCCGCCTCAAGCTGGGCGGCTCCAGCACCCACAACGGCCTGCGCGACATCACCGCCCACCTTGGCACCCCCCGCTACTGGCGCCTGCGCCTGGGCATCGGCCATCCCCGCAGCCTCAACCTCAACAAATCCGTCGTTGACTTCGTCCTGGGAAAACCCAGCCAGAGCGACCAGCAGCTCATCGACCAGGCCATCGACCGCAGCGTCGACCACCTGCCCATCCTCATGCGCGACGGTTGGGAAATCGCCACCCAGCAACTGCACAGCGCCGACCCCGCCATGCAGCAGGCCAAGGCCGCCCGCAAAGGCAGCCCCGAAGCCAAACCCGCGGACTCGCTCTAGAATCCCAGCATCCCGATCCGGCACACCCAGGGCATCCACGGCACAGGCCCACCTGAGCTGACACCCCTGCCCTGCCGGAACAACCCCCCCCTACACCGCCCAGCAAGAAGGACACCCCATGGCACTCCAATGCGGCATCGTCGGCCTGCCCAACGTCGGCAAATCCACCCTCTTCAACGCGCTGACCAAAGCCGGCATCGAAGCTGCCAACTACCCCTTCTGCACCATCGAGCCCAACGTCGGCATCGTCGAAGTCCCTGACCCCCGCCTCGCCAAGCTCGCTGAAATCGTCCAGCCCCAGAAGATCCAGCCCGCCATCGTCGAATTCGTCGACATCGCCGGCCTCGTCGCTGGCGCCAGCAAAGGCGAAGGCCTCGGCAACCAGTTCCTCGCCAACATCCGCGAAACCGACGCCATCGTCAACGTCGTCCGCTGCTTCGACGACCCCAACGTCGTCCACGTCAACGGCCGCGTCGACCCCATCGCCGACATCGAGACCATCGTCACCGAACTCGCCCTGGCCGACCTCGCCACCATCGAGCGCGTCCACGCCCGCGAAATCAAGAAAGCCCGCGCCGGCGACAAGGAAGCCCTGCGCCTCACCACCCTGCTCGAAAAACTCCAGCCCCATCTCAACGAAGGCAAACCCGCCCGCTCGCTGGACCTGAGCGCCGAAGACAAGGCCCTCCTCAAGCCCTACGGCCTCATGACCCTCAAGCCCGCCATGTACGTCGCCAACGTCTCCGAGGACGGCTTCCAGAACAACCCGTACCTCGACAGACTGCGCGAACACGCCGCCAAGGAAGGCGCCCCCGTCGTCGCCCTCTGCGCCCAGATCGAAGCCGAACTGGCCGACCTCGACGACGAAGACAAGCTCGCCTTCCTCGCCGATCTCGGCCTCGAAGAACCCGGCCTCAACCGCCTCATCCGCGCCGGCTACGACCTCCTGGGCCTGCAGACCTACTTCACCGCCGGCGTCAAAGAAGTCCGCGCCTGGACCATCCACAAAGGCG
>CALIXC010000089.1 GCA_938046755.1 uncultured Lautropia sp.
TAGGTACCAAAGGCCCGCAGCCGCACCACACCGAAATCCGGGTCACGCATCATCACCGGATTGGCCGTGCCCCACTTGTTGCCCGTGAAGAGTCGCGTGTTCAGGTAGTAGACATCACACTTGAACGGCGACTGGAACCCGTATTTCCAGCCCAGGATGGTGGACAGGATCGGGATGTTCTCAGTGGTGAGCGTGTATTTGCCGGGGCCGAACAGGTCAGCAAACTGCCCGGCCGCCACGAACTGCACCAGCTGCGATTCACGGACGATCAGCTGCGCACCGTTCTTGATCTCCTTGTCCTCATCCGGCCAGCGGAATGACAGCGTGTCACGCGAGTCGTCCGTCCATTCGATGACATCGATGAACTGGTTGCGGATGATGTTGAACAGTCTGTCCATGCTCGTCCCCTGTCACGAGCAAGCAAAAGATGCCTGCCCTGCAATCACTGCTCCGAACAGTCCCGTACCGCCCGGAAGTACACACGCCACCCTGCAACCACAAGCCGGACAGCACCGGAACGCTTTGCAGCAAACGGGCATCATGCCAGCAGCCAGCCCAGCGTGCAACGGACGAAAATCAGCCTCCTCCTCGTCCCATGCACTGGCCGTGGGTCGGCCCAAGTACCTCGGCCCCGGGCGCAGAGGCAGATCAGAACAGCCGCTCGCCGTTCAGCATCAGATGGCCACCGACAAACTGCACCTTGGTCTCCCAGGCATCGACCTGTTCACGCGCCACACCCTGCCGGCGCAGCTGGCAATCCAGGTTGCAACCGTTCGCGTCCTTGCCGAAGGACTGCTCAAGCCGGCGGTTCACCTCGGCCGTAATGACCTTGGGCAGATACACGTTCACATCGGCCTTCAGCGTCTGCAGCATCTGCGGACCCAGCGGAACGGATGCGCTGCCTTGCAGCGGGTTCAACACCACCCTGGAATCCACATAGGCCGTCTTTCCCTGCAGCGTGCCATCCAGCCGCATGGCCAACGCCGGCGAACTGGCCGCCAGCGTGGTCACCACCGGACGCAGCCTGGCCTCGTCGGGCATGGCATCAGCGGGGTCCGTCGCCTTGCCCATCTCCTGCACGATGTCCTGCAACGGTACCAGCGCCGCCTCGTCGATGTTCGAGATCGACGCCGTGTAACCCAGCTTCTCCAGCGGCACATCCATCACCACGGCTTTGCCGGCACCACTTTCCTCGCTGGCCAGCAGCTTACCGGACGACGTGATCTTGCCCTGGCTTTCCCAGCCGTTCACCGAGAACAGCGTGGACGGCTGCTTCCCGTCTTTCGAGACCGTTTTCAGCTGGAAATCGTTCAGGCGCAGCGTGTAACTGCCAGGCACCATCAGCCAGTGGTCGGGATTCGTGCCCGTCTGCTGGATATTGGCCGACAGGCCCGACAACGCCAGGTACATGCCCGGTTTGCCGGGGCCAAAGGCGCCCGGCGTGACCGACCACGTCAGCTCCGGCCATTGCAGCTGGGCCAGCACCTGCAGGCGGTTGCCGCTCACCATGTAGTCGTAGGTCAGCTGCTTCCAGCTCATCCGGTTGTCGGGCTCGCTGCCGGGTGGCACCATCTCGCCAGCAGGCAGCACGGCCTGACCGTCCAGCGCGCCATCGAAGCCCACCAGGGTACTGGCCGTCGGTGCACTGGCTTTGGCCAGCGCCTGCTTCAGGCCCTCGGGAACACCTTCCACCTTGTCCAGCCGTGTCTCGATCCTGGCCGCAGCCAGCCGACCGCTCACGAAGGGACCGTGCTTGATGGTCTGCACCAGATGCAGACGCAGCGTGATGTCCTCTCCCGAATCGTCCTGATCGTCGTCACCCATCCCCTGCGGCGGGCTGGGCAACACCAGCGTGAGGATGTCGGTGGCCTGGGACTCAAAGATCCCGCGCGTGTAACCGACCCGCTTCACCTCCTGGAAGCCCATCCGCTTCACGATCTTGTCGAAATCCGTCTGGTAGTGCTTCTCGGCCTGCTGGCCCAGCCACCAGCTGCTGCCCACATAGGCCAGCGCCAGCACCACCACACCCCCTGTCACCGATACCGCCTTGCCCATCGAAATGCTCCTAAAACGAAGAGTCGAGTAAGCGGATTATCGCTTTGGGAGCATCACGGAAGGAAGGAAAATTGTCATCTCTTCCGACAGAGGGAACACGGATCCCCCGGAAGGCAACGACCGGCTCTTCCGGGGACATGAAAGGTTCAGTTCTGCCCCCGAACGGCATCCCTGCTTGTCAGACAGGTGCGGAAACCCGCCTGGCCGGAGCGGACTTTCCAAGATGCACGCGCTCAGGGCAGCGGGCTGAACTCGGCGCGCACCCAGTGGTAGCTTTTCTTCCCGTAAGGCACGACATGGCCCAGACCCGGAAACGGCAGGTGTGCACCGCCCACCCACCAGTCCTGGCGCGCCGCCTCGGCAAACAGGCGTTTGCGCGATGCAATGGCAGCCGGCGCATTGCTGTCAAAGACGAGGTAGACCTGCGGCCTGGCAAACTGCACCGCGTGGAAGTGAACGATGTCGCCCCACAGCAGCAGACGATCATCCATCAGCCAGCCAACGTGGCCCGGCGTATGGCCGTTTGCAGCCACCATCCGCACACCCGGCAGGACTTCCATCGGCTTGCCACCGGCATGGCTGCCCTTCACCCGCTGCACGCGCCCATCCTTCAGGTAGGGTGCCAGCGCCGTGGCGGCCTCGGAGAAGGCAGCCTTCAACGCTTCAGGCGCCGTTTCCGCATTCTTTGCGTCCAGCCAATAGGCCGCCTCGGCCTCCGGGATCCATACCGTCGCCTTCGGGTAGGCCTCGGTACCATCTGGCCGCACCAGACCACAGACGTGATCCGGATGCGCGTGGGTCAGCAGCACATCCGTCACCGTGGCGGGATCGATGCCCGCACTCTTCAGCGCATCCGTCAGCTTCCCGGTGGTCTGGCCAAAACAGGTTCCCGCCCCGGCATCCACCAGCATGCGTCGGTCACCCCGCTCCACCAGAAACACATTGACCGCCGTCTGGATACCATCTCCCACCCGGGGGACATGTGCCTGTCGCAGCGCGGCTTCCAGGGACTTGGCATCGATCCCCTTGGCGGTGCCGAAAGGCAGCGGCAGGAATCCGTCCAGCAACGCCGTCACGCGCAGATTGCCGATTCGCTGCCGATAGACCCCCGGCACCTGCATGAAAGCGCCATCGGCCTGGTGGGCAGCCGAAGCACCCGTCGCACCCCGTGCAGCTGTGCCTTCATGCTGTCCGGCCGGATTCACCACCGTCTGCGTGGACGGGACACCGGCAGCGCGATCAGGCAGCTGCGCCGCCTCCCGGGCCTGCACCGATGTCAGGGCCATACCGAACCATGCGGCCGCAACCGCCACGGCGATATTCCGATATCTGGATTTCATCATCACACCTCCTGTTCTCAAGGCGGATGAAGATATCTCGGTTCCCGGAATCGATTCGCTCAGGATTCCGTCCGAAACGCTCAGGTGTCGTCGCGGCCCAACTGCGAGGGCTCCAGTCCATAGCGTGCCCGGAATGCGCGAGCGAAGCCATCCGGGGATCGATAGCCCACGCGGGCCGCCACCGTCTTCAGCGGCAGCCGCGTGCCGTACAGCAGGTTCAATGCAATACCCATGCGCACATCGACCAGTAGCTCGCGCAGCGAGGTTTCCTCGGCGGCCAGATGACGACGCAGCGTGGCACCCGACATCCCCAAGCAGCGCCTCCACATCGCGCGATTGCCAGTCCCTGTCCGGTGTGGCCATGACGTGCCGACGTATCCGCTGCGCCAGGGTTTCAGCAGGCGGAAACAGCAGACGCATCATGCCCTGCCGCGCCAGCCCGATGACCAGGGACACCAGCGCCACCCGCGCAGCGGCATGGTCGGCCCGCAGCAGCGCCTCCGACCAGGCCACCATCTCCCCGGAAAAATCCTTCACCGCCACACAGCGAAGCATGGGGCCGGCCGAAGAACCGGCAACCGGCGTTCCCCACAGCAGGCGTGCCGCTGCCAGCACCTCCTCGCACAGCGGCACCAGCAGCGTCAGATAGCGGCCCGTGACCGGATCCGGCCGGTTCACCACATCCATCCGGGCGCCTGCACACATCACGTTCAGAAGCCCCGGCCGCAGCACCCATTCCCCATCGGTGCAGCGGACGCCCTTCTCCCCCTCCAGTAGGACAGCCACCGCGGGCTGCAGGATGTCCGCCGAACGGACCCCGTGCTCCACCCGTGCCCTCACCATGATGCAGTCCGCCAGCGACTCGCTCGCCATCAGGCGCAGCAATTGATCCCGCAGCTCCGCATCCAGTTCCTGGATTCTCTCCTGGTTCCTGTCCATGGCCTTATTCTGCCCGCACACACCATTTTTCAACATCGCCACCACCCGCAAGGCCAACCTCTTGCCAAGGCTCAGTCCAGCAGACCCTCACGCCAGAAGTCCTCGCGGATCTCTTCGGGCTCGGGCTTGTCGCGACTGTCGTAGCGGATGGTCAGGTAGCCGGCCATGCCAGTCATGCGGTCACGCTCGGCATCCCGGTCGGCATTGTGCGTGCTGTCATCCAGCTCCACCAGCGCGACGATCCGATACTCGTCATCGACAATCACGAAATCCACCACCTTCTGAGCAAAGCGGCCACGGATCGACAGGAAACGCCCCGGTTCGGCGTCGTCTTCCTCGTCCATGTCCGGCTCCAGAATGGCGCCCATCGACACCTGCACTAGCACCCGGAACTCGGGTAGCGCGTCTTCCAGCCGATGACAGAATTCCAGCTCGTTCTCGGTCAGCAGCGGCCGCGACCGCACCCGCCAGGGCTTCTCGGGCTTCGGCCGCCCCAGCAGCACGAGGCCCACCACGAACAGCGCCAGGGTTCCCAGCACCCAGTAGCCCTCGTGCGCCAGCAGCCAGGCGTGCGCAGCCTGCCCGTTCAGGGAAGAGATCGACATGGATCACCCGATCAGGCCACCGGATCTTCCAGCAGGCTCTCGTCCTTGGTCTCGTGAATGCTGATGAGGGCCAGCAGCGACAACACGCCGTTGAACGCCAGGTAGGCACCGACGCCGATCAGCCCGTAGTGGGCATTCAGCTCGATGGCGACGATGGTGGCCAGCGAGGCGCCGACGATGGCCGCCAGGTTGTAGGCCAGCGAAGAACCCGAGTAGCGCACCTTGGTGGGGAACAGTTCGGGCAGCAGCGCCGCCATGGGACCGAAGGTGCAGCCCATCAGCACCATGCCCACCAGCACGAAGGCCAGCACCGAGGTGGGTGTGCCGTTCAGCAGGAACTGCGGCATGAGCAGCCCGAAGGCAATGATGGCCACCGTGACCCAAATGAGCCAGCGGCGGCGCCCGATGCGGTCAGCCACAATGCCCGAGAAGCTGGTGAAGATGCCGAAGACCACGGCACCGATCATCAGGAAGCCCGTGAAGGTATTGGCCGGAATGCCCAGGCCCATGGGGTGGCCGGCCGCCGACATCACCGCCGGACTCTTGGAGAAGACCTGCACGAAGGCCGTCATCACATAGAACAGCACATAGGTGGCCGTCATGATGAAGGTGCCCTGCACGATGGGCTTCCAGTAATGCAGCACCACTTCCTTCACCGGGGCGCTCACCTTCTGGTTGCGCTGCTCGGCCTCACGGAAGACATGGCTTTCATGCAAGGTAAGCCGCATGTAAAGACCCACCGCCACCATCACGATGGAGGCAACGAAAGGAATGCGCCAGGCCCATTCCACCAATGCGTCGGAACCGAACGAGGAACTGACGGCAAAGAAGGCACCGTTGGCCAGCAACAGCCCCAGTGGCGCACCCAATTGCGGGAAGGTGCCGAACCAGGCACGCTTTCCGTCCGGGGCATTCTCGGTGGCCACCAGCGCGGCGCCTCCCCATTCACCGCCCAGTCCCAGACCCTGTCCAATGCGGAAGATGCACAGCAGCAGCGGTGCCCAAATGCCGATGCTCTGATAATTGGGCAGCAGGCCGATGGCAACGGTGGAAAGCCCCATCAGCAGCAGCGAAGCCACCAGCGTCTTCTTGCGACCGATACGGTCGCCAAAGTGCCCGAACAGCGCCGAACCGATGGGACGCGCCAGAAAGGCCAGCGCCAGCGTGGACAGCGACAGCAGCACCGCCACATGTTCATCACTCTTGTCGAAGAATTGGGTATTGAAGACCAGCACTGCGGCTGCAGCGTAGATGTAGTAGTCGTAGAACTCGATGGCGGTTCCCACCATCGAGGCAATGGCAACCTTGTAGGGATTGTTTCGAAGATGAGGGACTTCTTGATGACTGTCGTTCATGGTCTGCGCCTGGAGAAATCGCGCCGACTATAGCGAATTCGATATGGACAGTCCATCACTGATATATACCGGCGTTATACCTATTGGCAGCAGACCATCACTGCGGCGGCCAGGCTTTACCCATCATTTCCCTGCCATACGGCTCCGTCAGAAGCCTTCTTCCGGCGGATGCTGAATGAGGCCGCCCACCAGCGAAGCCATGCTCTCCTGAACCCGAATCTGTGCCACCGCCTGTTGCCGCAGCGATTTCAGCCAGGCCCGCACGCCCTGCTCGGTCGCCAGCCGGGCCTTCAGTGCATCCAGATGCTGAAGCTGCTGCTTCACCCCGGCACGCACCTCCCGCAGGATCCGGGCAAGATCGCGGGGACGGATTGCCTTCTGGAAGCGATTGAGCGGATAACGCACCCGCAGCCACATCTCGCGCTGCTGCAGCTCATGCGCCAGGTCTTCACTCTGCTGCTTCAGCACACGGATGTAGCTCTGCAGCTGTTCTTCACTCAGGCTTGCCATGTCGCCCATGTCCGCCTTTGCCACTTCCAGTTGCAGCTCCAGCAGGTCCACCAGCCGATTGGCGTGGTAGGCCAGCGTGACCCGCTGCATCAGCGCTGTCTTGCGTGCCCGCTCGGCCGGATCCGTCTCCCGGTCCGGATGCAGCACACTGGCCAGATGCCGGAAGACCACCTGCACCGCATGGCTGGCCTGCTGTTGCGCCATTTCCTCAGCCTGGCGCCGCTTCTCGGCAGCGGCCGCGCGGCGGCGTGCGTTTCTCCGTGCAGCCTTTTCGGCCGGATCTGACGGATTCCTTACATCAGGAACATGGGATGTTGTGGACACGAAGCCGGCGGCTCCCTGCCTGGGTGTCGGCGTGAGATCCGACTCGACGCCAGCCGATGCCGGCTGCAACGAGCCATCACCGGAAGACTCGACATCAAAGGATGGCCAGACGGTCTCATCCGGCCAGCCATGCGGCTCGGACGGATGGGTGACATCCTGATCGCCGGCTTCCCAGTCCTGCTCTTCCAGCTTGCGCAGCACCTGTTCCAGCAACGCACCCGGATCATTCAGGTCGATATCCTCGTCTCCCAGATCCAGCCCTACCTCATCCAGCACCTGTGCCTTGAAATCGGCCTCTTCCTCGGCGTGGATGGCCTGCAACGACACCCCGCTGTAGTGGTCGAACAGGGCTTCCAGCCGCTGACACTCGTCCTCATCCAGTACCCCTTCGGCCAATACCGTCTCCACCATGTCGCACAGCTCGGATTCAAGCGTGGCCAGGTCCAGCTCGGGCAGAACCTGTCGCCCAGCCAGCTCGTCCAGCAGATCGATGACCTCCACCACGCTGGCAGCCTGCCGTTCCCGGAAGGGCGCAACATGCCGGGCCCAACCCCGCGCAAAGGCCGCCTCCTTCGTCTCCCACGCCTGCAGCTCGGCACGCTGCCGGTCGATCTTCTTCAACAGGCTGTTGAAGCGCTTATGCGCCCGGGAAAGAACCTGGCCAGAGGTCAGATTGACGGAAATGAGCCTGTGGAGTGAAGAGGACATGGCAAGGGGTCCGATGACGGATCCGGAAAGGATCATGGCCAATCCGAATGGCCTCTGCTCATGAGCTCGGCCATCATTGCGGCCATTTCCTCTTCCTCATCCTGCCGTCGCAGCGACTTCAGCCATATTCGCAGTCCCCGGGCCGTGGAAATCCTGTCCTTCAGTTCGTCCAGATCGCGCAGACCGGCCAGAATCTCGGCCCGGAAATCCTTGAGGATACGGAGCAGATCCTTAGGCCTGATGCGCTTCTGCACCCGATTGATCGGGTAGCGTGTCCGCAGCCGCATTTCGCACTGCACAAGCTCGTGCTCCAGATCCTCGCTCTGCTGCTTCAGAACCCGGTTGTAGGCTTCCAGCTGGCTTTCGGCCAGACCAGCGATGTTGTGCACATCCACCTGTTCGATTTCCAGCTGCAACTCTAGAAGATCCAGCAACCGATTGGCCTGGTAGGCCGTCGTGGCCCGCTGCATCAGCTCGGTCTTGCGTGCACGCTCGGCCGGATCCGTTTCCCGGTCGGGATGCAGCTGGCTGGCCAGCCGACGAAAGATCGACTGAACCGACCGGCTGGCCTGCCTCTGTGCAGCCTCCTCGGCCAGACGCTTTTTCTCGGCGGCGGTGGTCCGGCGACTGTCGGCGCGCGGAGCGGCCCTGCCGGCAGCGCCCCGGGATCCCTGCCCGGCCCGACGTGCCTCGGGCGTACCGAATCCGCTGCCCGCTTCCTGCCCATCGGCTGCCCAACCCTGTTCCTCCAGCTTTCTCAGCACCTGCTCCAGCGCCGCACCCGGGTCACGCATGTCGATATCCAGATCGCCCAGATCCAGCCCGAATTCATCCAGCACCTGCGCCTTGAAATCTTCCTGCTCCTCGGCACGGATCTCTTCCAGGGACAAGGGACTGTACTTGTCGAACAGCGCTTGCAGACGCCGGTACTCCACCTCGTCCAGCACGTCTTCCGACAGGACCGACTCCATCATTCCGCACAGCTCTGGCTCCAGCGTGTCACGGT
Source organism: uncultured Lautropia sp. (assembly GCA_938046755.1). Classification (GTDB taxonomy): domain Bacteria; phylum Pseudomonadota; class Gammaproteobacteria; order Burkholderiales; family Burkholderiaceae_E; genus Lautropia. The sequence goes on from CALIXC010000089.1 coordinate 8,843, forward strand.
CCGTTCTGGACAGCTTCAAGCGGCCAGCAGCCTCGTCCAGCAGGTCGATGATCTCGACCACCTTGCCGAAATGCAGCGGCTTGAGTGGTGCCACATCGCGCGCCCATTGCTCGGCAAACACAGGCTCCTTTTCTTCCCACGCCTGAAGCTCGGCGCGCTGCCGCCCGATCTTCTTCAGCAGACTGTTGAAGCGCTTCTGTGCGCGGGAAAGCGCCTGTCCGGAAGTCGAATTTATGGAAACGAGCCTGGGCGATGAAGAAGGCATGACAAGGAAGCCGGGAAGATCCTGATGCGGCTATTTCACCACACCCTTTCCTGCCACCTAGACGATTGCCCGACGTGGATGGGGGTCAAGTGCGGTAGGCGTTAGCGTAGCGCCCCAGCATCTGGTGTGCCCAGTCGATGACATCGGTCATGGCCGGCTTGTCTGGCGCAAGGATTTCGATCATTCATGATTTCACCGGCAGCGTGACCCGCAGGAAATCGTCCGTCAGCTCGAAGCGGGCATCCTTGCCGCTCCACTCGCGCGTCAGCGGCACGATCTTGCGGCGCACACCCATGCCGCGCATGTCAACATAGCCATAGTCCCGCATGACCTCGGTGATGATGGGATTGCGTGGCGAACGCTGGCCGGCCAGCATCTTTTCCAGCGTCATGGAATTCTGCAGCGTGCCGGGACTCGTGACGGTCAGACGGTCCGTGTAGTTGACCACCTCCACATCCATCGACCGGGTCCAGTCACGGTGGATGAGCGCATTGAGCACCGCCTCGCGCACCGCGTCCAGCGCATAACCATAGGTGCGCTCGCGCCGGAACTCGTGGTCGGGGGCCTCGGCCTCGCGCGAGATGAAGGGACGCATGCGATCCAGCAGGCGCTCGATCAGCCCGTGCTCCACCATGGGGCGCGAGCTGCCTGCCCTGCCCTCACGCAACGCCACCAGTGGGCCGTTAATAACCGTGTCGTCCTGCGCCTGGTAGGACATGTCGTCTCCCAGAAAGGACATCCAGCGCACGCCTGCCTGACGCAGGTAGCGCCGGGGCGCCCGCCCAAACAGCACCAGACCGGCAATGGTGCAGACCGGCTCGGCATCCTCGCGCGGCGTCATCAGCCCCAGGCCCATCAACCGTTCATGCCAGGCAGCGTTGCTGGTGGGTGCCTCGTCATCCCCCACCAGGTTCACCAGATAGTCGGTCAGCCGAACGAGGTCCAGACTGGCAAGCTTGCTGCCGGAAACGGGAAGCAGCTCGGCATGCAGCAGGCCGCCACTCTCGAAGAGGCGCGCCTGCTGTTCGCGGGTAGCAAGTCGTGAGGTGCTGCCCACCCGCACATAGATCTCTTCCCGACCGTTGTGGCGCAGCACATAGGGCTTGGCCGTACCCTGCGTGATGGAGACTACGGCCACGCGCCTGTCTCCCTCCATCCGCACCTCTTCATAGAAAGGCAGGATCTGCGGATGCACGTAGCGGCCAAACACCGTATCCATCACCCAGGTTTCCAGATCCGGCCGCTGGATACCGCTGATCTGGCCATCATCTTCCACGCCCAGCAACAGGTA
>CALIXC010000090.1 GCA_938046755.1 uncultured Lautropia sp.
GGCGGCGCTGGCACGCGCGGCGGGCTCGTGGGGCATGGCCGGCGGCCAGGCGCTGGATATCGAGGGGGTGGGGCTGCGGCTTTCACGCCCTCAGCTGGAGGCGATGCACCGAGCCAAGACTGGAGCGATGCTGTCGGTCTCGGTCGAGCTGGGCCTGCTGGCCGACGGCCAGCCGTCGGCGGATCTGGCCGAGGCGATGCAGCGCTATGGTCGGGCCATCGGGCTGGCCTTCCAGGTGGTGGACGACATCCTGGACGTGACCGCGGATTCAGCCACGCTGGGCAAGACGGCTGGCAAGGATCAGGCGCAGGACAAGCCCACCTATGTGTCGCTGCTGGGTCTGGAGGGCGCACGCGCACTGGCTGCCGATCTGCACGCCCAGGCGCATGCCTGCCTGCAGGCGCTGGGGCCGCGTGCCGACCGGCTGCGGATGCTGGCGGATTTCATCGTCGAGCGCCTGCACTGACCATGACACGTGCTGGGGGATCGACGCCACGCCGGAGCCCCCGGACACGCGCTGCAACGGAATAGAAGATCACCTGCCACTGAGATGAGCGAAGACGCCAAGCCCCAGACCGAGAAGTTGCTGGCCTGCATCGACAGCCCGGCCGACCTGCGCGGCCTGAGCCGCGAGCAGTTGCCGGCGCTGGCCGACGAGCTGCGGGATTTCATCGTCAATGCTGTGTCGCGCACGGGCGGTCACCTGTCGTCCAACCTGGGCACGGTGGAGCTGACCATCGCGCTGCACTACGTGTTCGACACGCCGCGTGACCGGCTGGTGTGGGACGTGGGGCATCAGTCCTATCCGCACAAGATCCTTACCGGCCGGCGCGACCAGATGGCCACGCTGCGCCAGTATCAGGGGCTGTCGGGCTTCCCGCGGCGCACCGAGAGCGAGTACGACACCTTCGGGGTAGGGCATTCGTCCACGTCCATCGCGGCAGCGATGGGCATGGCGGTGGCCTCACGCAACTTGGGCGAGAACCAGGGACCCGAGCGGCGGCGGCACGTGGCGGTGATCGGCGACGGGGCGATGAGCGCCGGCATGGCCTTCGAGGCGCTGAACAACGCCGGGGTGATGCGCGACGTGGACCTGCTGGTGATCCTGAACGACAACGACATGTCGATCTCGCCGGCGGTGGGCGCGATGAACCACTACCTGGCGCGCATCCTGTCAGCGCGGCCGCTGGTGAAGGCACGCGACGTGGCGCGGCAGATGCTGTCGGTGGTGCCGCCGATGTACGAGCTGGCCCGCAAGCTGGAAGAGCATGCCAAGGGCATGCTGGTGCCGGCCACGCTCTTCGAGGAGCTGGGCTTCACGTACTTCGGGCCCATCGACGGGCACGACCTGGATGCGCTGGTGCCCACGCTGCAGAACCTGCGCGAGATGCGCGGGCCGCTGTTCCTGCACGTCATCACCCGAAAGGGGCAGGGCTACAAGCTGGCCGAGTCCGATCCGGTGCTCTACCACGGGCCCGGCAAATTCGATCCGGCCGAGGGCATCAAGCGGCCGCTCACGCCACCGACCAAACCCACCTACACGCAGGTGTTCTCGGACTGGGTCTGCGACATGGCCGAGGTCGAGCCGCGACTGGTGGCGGTGACGCCTGCCATGCGCGAGGGCTCGGGGCTGGTGGAATTCGAGAAACGCTACCCGCAGCGCTACTTCGACGTGGGCATTGCCGAGCAGCACGCTGTCACCTTCGCGGCCGGCATGGCCTGTGACGGGCTGGTGCCGGTGGTGGCCATCTATTCCACCTTCCTGCAGCGCGCCTATGACCAGCTGCTGCATGATGTGGCGCTGCAGGACCTGCCAGTGGTGTTCGCGCTGGACCGCAGCGGCCTGGTGGGGGCCGACGGGGCCACGCATGCCGGGGTGTACGACTACGCCTTCCTGCGCTGCGTACCCAACATGGTGATCATGGCGCCGGCCGACGAGAACGAATGTCGGCAGATGCTGTATTCGGCGGTGCGCTACCATGCGCCGGTGGCCGTGCGCTATCCGCGCGGCACGGGCCCAGGCGTGCCGGTGCAGAAGGAATTCACCGAACTGCCGCGCGGCAAGGCCGAGGTGCGGCGCCAGGGCAGGCGCATCGCCATTCTCGCCTTCGGGTCGATGGTGGCACCCGCCATGACGGCTGGCGAGGCGCTGGATGCCACGGTGGTCAACATGCGCTTCGTCAAGCCCATCGACGCCGACCTGATCCGCGAGCTGGCGACCACACATGACGCCTTCGTGACGGTGGAAGAGCACGTGGTGATGGGTGGCGCCGGCAGTGCCTGCCTAGAGGTGCTGGCCGAGGCGGGCATTGAGAAGCCCGTGCTGCTGCTGGGCCTGCCGGACCGCTACATCGAGCACGGCGAGCATGCGCTGCTGCTGCGACTGGAAGGGCTGGACGGGCCGGGCATCGAGAAGCGGATCCGCGAGCGCTTCCCCGAGACCTGACTCCCTGGCCTGAATGTTCGGGGTCTGAACTTCCAGGGACTGAACCTCTCAGATCTGAACTTCCAGGGCCTGAGCCCCAGGCCTGAAAAAAGAACCCCGAATCCGCGGCAGCAGATTCGGGGCGAAGAGAGGAGATTTAGGAGATTGAGGCAATTGAAACAACCGAAGTCGGGCTTGTTGCGGCATCGGTGAGAAATCGCTTGCGTCTGTGAGGATTTTCGCACAGAGCATGCAGTTCCCCTAGGACCGTTCGTCTGCCGTTGGGTGCCGTTCGTAGGTCACTCCGACAGGAAGGGTTGTATGTATCACGGTTGACACATGAGCCACGGTTGATGCGCTTGACACGCGGGCTTCACGTGGTGAGAACCTTGGCGTTCAACGCAGCTGCAGCATGCCTTTCTGGTGGCGGTGCATCAGGTTGATGCTGGCCCAGGCGCCTTCGCGGGTCCACTGACCCTGGCGGATCTGCGCCAGCGCGGCTTCCAGAGGGTGCAGACTGGCGCTTTCGGTTTCGCCGTCGGGATGGGTGGGCTGGAAGTCTTCCGGCACCTGCAGGTCGAAGACGTGCATGCGCTCGCGGTGCAGTATGGTGTGGCCGTTGTCCTCGCACAGGCTGGTGGAGTCCATGATGCCGGTGGGCAGCGCATGACGTGATAGCGCCTGGGAAAGGCCTGCTTCCTCGGCGGCCTCGCGGAACAGCGTGGAGAGCGGCGTCTCGTTGCAGCCGATGCCCCCGGCCACCAGGGAATCGAGCAGGCCCGGGTCGATGGCCTTGTGGGCCGCACGACGGGCACTCCACAGCCAGGGCTGCCCGTGGCGGACAGTGTAGACGTTGACCTGCACCGTGCGCAGCAAGAGCCCCAGCGGGCGCAGCAGCGACCGCTCGATGCGAAAGAGCGGCGCTTGCTCATCGGGCCCGAAGATCTCGATGGCCTCGCCGCGCCAGCCGGGCAGTGCGCCCCGGGCCCGCATCTCTTCGGCCCATGACTGCAGCAGGGTCGGTTCGACTCGTACCAGCCGCGCGTGCGACTGGCTATCCCGGGTCTCGACGTTGAAGATCCGCGCATCCAGCCGCGGCAGCCAGCCGGGTGACACGGCGCCCAGGCAGTGCTGGCGGTACCAGAGCGGCACCAGGCCTTCCGGTACTTGGGCCAGCGTGGTGTCGAGCAGGGCGGGAGCTGCCGTGATGGTGGGCCTCATGCGCGGGAGCCCAGCCTCAGTCCCGGAAATTGTTCATGACCAGCGGCAGTTCGGGCACGCTGCTGCGGATGAGGCCGATGGCGGTCTGCAGGTCGTCGCGCTTGTTGCCCGAGACGCGCACGGATTCGCCCTGGATGGAGCCGCTGACCTTCATCTTGGAGTCCTTCAGCAGCTTGACGATCTTCTTGGCGACATCGGTAGGCACACCGTGGCGCACGGTGATTTTCTGCTTCATCTTGTCGCCGCCGATCTTCTCGGGCTTGGCTTCGTCCAGGTAGCGCACGTCGACGTTGCGCTTGGCCAGCTTGGCCACCAGTACGTCGCGCACCTGGCCCAGCTTGAAGTCGTCATCGGCGAAGGTGGTCATTTCCTTGTCCTTCAGCTCGATGCGGGCGTCCGACCCCTTGAAGTCGAAGCGGTTGCTGATTTCCTTGTTGGCCTGGTCGACCGCGTTGCGGATCTCGACCATATCGGCTTCACAGACGACATCGAAAGAGGGCATGGTTTGGCTCCGGTCAGCGTGAAGGATCCTCTGAACAAGTCCCGCGAGCAGGTGCGCCACAGAATGGGGTGCGGGACAAGGCGACACCTGCTGTCATGTGCGCCCAGTCTGGGGAGGCGACAGCCACGAGGATGTGTTCAGGGGATCCTGAAGGCGTTATTTTAGGGTGCTTGCCCTCCGTTTGTCCGCCGACGGGTGGTCGGTCGTGCAGCCATTCCTTTCCAGGTGTGTCTGCCATCGGGGCTAAGCCGGTGTAGGATACACGGACGGGCATTTGCGGCTGGCGGGACGCTTCCTTCCCGTGGCCGCGCAGACTTTCTCCGGGAGGATGGGCAGGATGGCGAACAGTGGCAATCGGGCGCCGGCGGGGCCGCAGGCGGACAATGGCGTGATAGGTACCTCGCCGACCACGGCACTGGAACGATTGCGACAATTCACCACCGTGGTGGCCGACACGGGCGATTTCCACGGCCTGCAGACTTTCCGCCCGCAGGACGCCACCACCAACCCCTCGCTCATCCTGAAGGCCGTACAGAAGCCCGAATACGCCGGCCTCATGCACGAGGTGCAGGCCCGCTACCCGCAGGCCCCGCTTGATGAGCTGGCCGATCGGCTGCTGGTGGCCTTCGGACAGAAGATCCTGGACATCATTCCTGGTCGTGTCTCCACCGAGGTGGACGCACGGCTGTCGTTCTCGACCGATGCCACGGTGGCGCGTGCCGAGCGCCTGATCGACTACTACGCGCAGGTCGGCATCGGCCGTGACCGCGTGCTGCTCAAGATCGCGGCCACTTGGGAAGGCATCGAGGCTGCCCGCCGGCTGGAGCGCGCTGGTATCCATTGCAACCTCACGCTGCTCTTCGGCTTTGCCCAGGCGGTGGCCTGTGCCGATGCCGGGGTTACGCTGATTAGCCCCTTCGTCGGGCGCATCCTGGACTGGTACCGTGCCCACGAGGGGCGCGATTTCACGATTGAGGAGGATCCGGGCGTGCTGTCGGTGCGGCGCATCTACACCTACTACAAGCGCTTCGGCTACGCCTGCGAGGTGATGGGTGCCAGCTTCCGCAGCACGGCGCAGATTCTGGCGTTGGCCGGGTGCGACCTGCTCACCATCAGCCCGGCCCTGCTGGCCGAGCTGGATGCGCAGGAGGTGCCGGTGGCGCGGAAACTGGATCCGGACGTGGCGCGCCAGGCGCAGATCGAACGGCTGTCGCTGGATGAGTCCGCCTTCCGTTTCGACCTGAACGAGGATGCGATGGCGACCGAGAAACTGGCCGAGGGCATCCGTGCCTTCGTGGCAGATGCGCGGACCCTGGACGGGCTGCTGGCGAGAAAAGTGTGAACATGCGCGACCAGGACAGAAGAGGCCATCTATGGCTGGCGGCGGGGCTGCTGGCGCTGCTGGCGGGGTGCGCGGGGTTCTCGTCGCCCCGGGCGCCGGTCGTGTCGGCCAGCGAGGACGGTGTATCGGTGGCCGCTCAGCCGGGCGAGCTTGATGCCCAGTCCCGGCAGGCGCTAGAGTCGCAGGTGTTGTCAGTGGGTACCGGAGACGCGCTGCCAGAGAGTGTCGAGGATGTGTCTCAGGCCCAGGGCCCAGCGCCCGCTGGTCTGACACCGACGTTCTGCCGCAACCTGTACGATGCGCTGGAGGGACAGACCCGAAACCGCCAGCTGGTCGATGCCGGCGAGCAGCGTCTGCCTGGCTATCCGTTCCTGCGGAGCGATCGCTTTCTGGCGTCGTTTGGCGCTGACTTTGAATCCACGCTGGCTGCTTCGAAACAGAGCGAGCGTCAGGCGCAGTCTGCCGCGCTACTGCACTCGCCCGCTTTCCGGGCGTGGCTGGTGCAGATGCAGCGGCTGGACGCCCAGGTGCGGCACCTGGAGGTGTCGCGCCTACCGGCCCAGTCCTTCCCGCTGTATCGCCACGCCGACCGGCATGCGTTGCTGGCCACCCTGGATCGTTGTGGTCCGCTGCTGGTCGCCGGGCTGACGCCGGCCGACGTGCCGCGCGTCCTGGCCGGCGCCAAGGTGCCGGATGAATACCAGCGCTCGTTGCGGGCGCTGGGGCTCTATCCGATCACCGGCATCGGCGTGGCCTCGTCCATCCGCAACTGGGAGGCGCATCAGCGCGACGTGTTCAAGCGGCAGCGCCACGCCAATTTCTCGGGGAGGGCCGCCTTCCAGCGTTACCGTCCCGCGGCCACACCGTCAGGCGCCGATGCCTGGCGCACGGCGGCGAAGGTGATGCAGACGGTGCAGCGCGATGCGCTGGGCATCCCGCAGTTCTCGCCGGCGCAGCGCGATGCGCTCTTCGAGGCCTTCGTGCCGTCCTTTGAGGTGGCCACGGTGAACGACTCCGACCGCATCGGCCGCCTGCAGTGGATCGACCTGGCGGGCCTGGTACGCGACCCTCGCGAGCGTTTCTGGCTGGATGTGGACACCAACGTGCCGGCGGTCTACCGGCGCCTGACGTTTACGCGCTTCGGCAAGGCGGTGCTGCCGCAGCTGGTCTACACCGTCTGGTTCAGCGAGCGGCCGATGGAAAGCGGCAGCGACATGCAGGGCGGGCGGCTGGACGGTCTGGTGTGGCGGGTGACGCTGGACGAGGACGGCGCACCGTTGATCTTCGATACCATCCAGCCCAGTGGCCGCTTTGCGATGTTCTTCCCCACCCGGCGGCTGGTGTTCGACGCGCAATCGCGCAAGAACGTGGAAAGCCTGGCCGAATGGGTCTATTCCCCCATCGATGAGGCCATCGAGGACTGGGTGGGCGAGACTTGGCCCGGTCCGCTATCGCTACACGTTAGCAGTCGTACCCATCAGCTGGTCGGTATCGCGTCTCCGGGGAAGACTTGGGGGACGCCTGTTTTCGACAACCCGCCGTACCAGCTGTTGCCGGAAGACGTGCTGCGGGCGCTGCCGGTGCCGGGTGATGGCCGGCGCAGCATCTACAACCAGGACGGCATCGTCTCGGGCACCGAGCGGCTGGGCCGCTGGCTGCTCTGGTCGATGGGCATCTCCAACATGGGGGCCATCCGCCAGCCGGGGCATCAGCCCACGGCGCTGGTGGGCCGTCGCCATTTCGACGACCCGTACCTGTTCCAGCAGCGTTATCGACGGGTGCCCGCGCCGGCGGCCGGCAAGCGCTGACGCAGCAGCACCCCGCATTCCGTGTGCGGGGTGAACGGGAACTGGTCGAACAGCGCCATGCGCTGGATGGTATGCGTCTGGCAGAGGGTGTCGAGGTTGGCGCGCAGCGTGTGCGGGTTGCACGAGATGTACACGATGTTCGGGAAACGCTGCAGCAGCGCCAGCGTCGCGTCATCGACCCCGGCGCGCGGCGGGTCCACCAGCACGGTGGAGAAATCGTGGTCGGCCAGCGAGATCTCCTGTTCGCGCAGGCGGCGGAAGCTGCGCTCACCCTGCATGGCCTGCGTGTACTCCTCGGCCGACAGGCGCGCGATGCGCACGTTGGGCCGTGCGTTGGCCTGAATGTTCCATTGCGCGGCCTGCACCGAGGTCTTGGACACTTCGGTGGCCAGCACCTGGTGGAAATGCCGTGACAGCGGCAGCGTGAAGTTGCCGTTGCCGCAATAGAGTTCCAGCAGGTCGGAGGCCGGAGAGATGCCGGCCTGCTGCACCGCTTCGCAGGCCCAGCCGATCATCCGTTCGCACATCCGGGCGTTGGGCTGCGTGAAGGCGCCCTCGGGCTGGCGATACAGGAAGGGGGCGGCGGGCGTGCCGGCAGGGCCAGGAATCTCCAGCCGCTCGGTCACGAAGTCTTGCGACAGCACCCGTTTCTGTCCCCGGCTGCGGCCGATGACATGGATGCCCAGCGCTGCCTGCAGCTGGCGGGCGGCGGCTTCCCAGACATCGTCCAGCGGGCGGTGGTAGACCATCGTCACCAGCATCTCGCCGCTGAGGGTGGCCAGAAACTCCACCTGATACCAGCGCCGCCGCAGCACGGGGTCGGCACTGGCAGCCGCCAGCAAGCGCGGCATCAGCGCATTGATGGCCTCGCAGGCCGGCGCAAACTGCTCGATGCGCTGCAGGGTGGCACTGCTGGCCTTCTGCCCGGGCGAGAACATCGCGTAGCAGATAGCGTCGTCCTCGTGCCAGATGCGGAACTCGGCGCGCATCCGGTAGTGATGGGGCGCCGAGGCAAAGACCTCGATGGCCGGGATGTCCTGCCCGGCAAAGAGGGCCTTGAGCGCTTCGTGCTTGGCGTTAAGCTGGCGGTCGTAGTCGGCGGCCACGGGAGTCTCAGCGAGGCCCTCATAGGGGGCAGGGGCCTCGGAGCGGGCCAGGGAGGGGAACTCGGATGGGGTCTGGGAGGGCGTGCTGGCGTGGGTCACAGCGGCAGGGTTCCTCGGGGTCAAGATGCCGGTCACGGGAACGTGCGGCAGGAAACGGCCGGGGTGGACAGGAATGGGCAAGCCTGCCTGGGATCAGCGAGCGCCTGTGCTGCCGAAGCCGCCCGTGCCGCGGTCGGAGGCGGCGAAATCGTCCACCACCCGGAAGCTGGCCTGCACCACGGGCACGATGACGAGCTGGGCCAGCCGCTCGAAGGGCTGCAGCGTGTAGGCGGTGTTGCCCCGATTCCAGCACGAGACCATCAGCGGGCCCTGGTAGTCGGAATCGATGAGGCCCACCAGGTTGCCCAGCACCAGGCCGTGCTTGTGGCCCAGGCCCGAGCGGGGCAGGATCACGGCCGCCAGGCCCGGATCGCCAATGTGGATGGCCAGCCCGGTGGGAATGAGGTGCGTGCCGCCGGGTTCGATCACCAGCGGCGCATCCAGGCAGGCGCGCAGGTCCAGGCCGGCGCTGCCGGGCGTGGCGTAGGCAGGCAGCTGCTCTGCCATGCGAGGGTCAAGGATCTTCAGGTCGATCTGGGGGGCGGAGGACTGGGTCATCGGTCGAGGGTCTCGAAGGTGTCGGGGCGGAAGCGGCCGGGGCCGCTCGATGCGGGGAGCCTGGGGGCTTGCCGGCGCTTCAACGGAAGAAAGACTGCCCTGCCTTCACGCCGGCAGCCGCTGCGCCAGCTCTTCCACCAGCCGGCGGGCCAGTGCCGTCTTGCTGCCCGGGGGCAGCGAGTGATGCCCGGCCTCGTCCACCAGCAGCAGGGTGTTGTGGTCCTGACTGAAGGTGGCGGGCCCCAGGTTGGCAACCAGCAGCGGCACGCCCTTGCGCAGGCGCTTCTCGGTGGCATGCTGCACCAGGTTCTCGGTCTCGGCGGCAAAGCCCACACAGTAGGGTGCATCGTGCCGGCGGGCGATGGTGGCCAGGATGTCGGGGTTCTCGACCAGCGGGATCGAGGGCACGCCGGCCGCCGGTGTGTCTTCCGTTCCTGCGAGTGCCGACGCGTCGTGGCCGTCAGCCGGGCTGATGGGCGTATGCGGCTCGACGAGCGGCGGCTGGATGGCGGGTTTCTTGATCTTCTGCGTGGCTTCCTGGGCCGGTCGCCAGTCAGCCACAGCGGCCACGGCGATGAAGCAGTCGATGCTGATGGTCGAGGCCGCCAGATCCAGCTCGGCGGTGACGGCGTCCAGCATCTGCCGGGCGCTCTGAACGCCGATGAAGCGCACGCCGGCCGGTCGCGGCAGCTGGGTGGGCCCGCTGACCAGCGTGACCGAAGCGCCGGCGCGGCGACAGGCCTGGGCCAGGGCATAGCCCATCTTGCCGGAGGACTGGTTGGTGATGCCGCGTACCGGGTCGATGGCCTCGTAGGTGGGGCCGGCCGTAAGCAGGATGCGCTTGCCCTGCAGCAGCTTGGGCGTGAAGAAGGCGTTCAGCTCCTCGATCAGATCCAGCGGCTCCAGCATGCGGCCAGCGCCCACCTCACCGCAGGCCTGCTCACCGGCGTCGGGGCCCAGCACGCCGATGCCGTCGGCGCGCAGCTGGTTGATGTTGCGCTGGGTGGCCGGGTTCTGCCACATCTGCCGGTTCATGGCCGGGGCCACCAGCAGCGGGATGTCACGCGCCAGGCACAGCGTGGAGAGCAGGTCGTCGCAGTGGCCATGGGCCAGCTTCGCGATGAAATCTGCCGTGGCGGGGGCCACCAGGATCGCATCGGCCTGACGGCTCAGCTCGATGTGCGGCATGTTGTCGTCGATGCGGGCATCGAAGGCATCGGTGTAGACCGGGTTGCCCGACAGTGCCTGGAAGGTGACGGCACCGACGAAACGGGTGGCGGCCTCGGTCATCACCACCTGCACCTGGGCCCCGGCGCGGCCCAGATCGCGTACCAGCTGGGCTGC
>CALIXC010000091.1 GCA_938046755.1 uncultured Lautropia sp.
GGCAGGCTGCGCTCGGCCGAGGGCGGCAGGGCCGTCCAGCGCCGGCCGTCGAAGTGGCCGAAGCTGGGGCCGCGCCAGTACATGTCGCTGGGGGCGGGCGCGTCGCCCTGGAATTCCACCCGCATCACGACTTCATTGGATTCGGCCAGCTTCGAGAAGTCGCCGGGGGCCATCGAGTCCGACAGGCCGGTGGTGCTGGCGTCCTGCTGGTTCTGGTTGCCCCACAGCGGCCCGCTCGGGCGCGGGAACAGCACGAACAGGATGATGGCCAGCGGCAGGGCCTGCAGCAGCAGCACGACGGCCTGACGCAGCCGGGTGCGCAGCGGCACCTCGGCCTGCTGGTACTGGATGGTGAGCAGCACCGCCAGCAGCGCCGGAATGGCCAGCAGCGTCCAGGCACCCATCAGGATGCTCTGGGAGTGCAGATAGGCGGCCAGCAGCAGGAAGAAGCCCAAGAAGACAGTGATGTAGAAGTCGCGCCGGGTGCGCATCTCCAGAAGCTTCAGCCCCAGAAAGAGCACCACCAGCGCCACGCCCGCTTCCTGTCCTACCAGGGTGCGGAACTGGGCGTAGACCGCGCCTACCACGGCCAGACTGGCCAGGATGCGGATCCAGCGTCCCGGCAGGGGCCGGCCTGAAACGAGCAGGCCCAGCCGCCAGGCAAACAGGATGGCAAAGCCCGCCGTGCACCAGAAGGGCAGGTACAGGGCATGAGGCAGGACGGCCAGCAGCGTCACGGCCAGCAGGAAGAGCGTGTCGCGCCGGTCGCGTTCCCAGGTGCCGCCCAGACGGCCACCCAGCGCGCGCAACGAGGGGCGCAGACGCGGGTTCAGGGTGGCGTTTTCCTGGCCGCCGCGTGTTTGCGCGTCGGGATTCCGTGATCCACGGCTCGCGCTGTTGCCGGGGGTTGCCGTGAACGGACGGGCTGGCTGCGGCCGATGCGGGGCCTGGCTCATGGTGCGGGGGCCTCACCGAAACGGGCCAGGGCTTCCAGGCAGGCGGCGCGCTGCTTGGGGCCCCGGTCGGTGGTGAAATGGCGGCGCGGCAGCTTCAGTGCATAGGGCTGCTCGGCCTGTTCGGCCAGTTCGATCCAGCTTGTCAGCCGCGACAGGCGTGCTTCTTCGTCCAGCCCCGGCGGAAGCTGCTCCCAGTCGAACACCAGCTCGCCGCCTTCGCCGCCGTCGGAGAATTCCCGGGTCTGGGGCAGACCCTGGGGGTGACGGGCCATGGCGCGCCAGGCCAGCCGCCGGATCGAATCGCCGGGGCGGTAGGGGCGCAGGTGGCTGAAATCATCGCCGCCATGCTGATGCTGCTCGGCATGGCCGGTGGGGTCATGGGACTGGGGCAGGGGGCTGGGCGGATTCTCGGGGGCCGGCCAGGCCAGCACGCCAGCGGCCGGATACCACAGCGTCCAGACCCGCCACAGGCCCAGCGGGAAGTCGGAGGTGAGCCGCAGCAGCGGGGCCGGCTGCCAGCCGCGCTTCTCGGTCTTCAGCGCCACCGACACCATCTGCTCGGCCTCGGCGGCAATGTCCACTTCCTGCGCCTCGGTATCGCGGCCCGTGTCCAGGCGGATGGCGTAGCGCGCCAGCCGGGTGGGATTCAGGAAGCTCAGGTTGAGTTCTGCCGTCTCGCCGGCGTGCACCGGATCGCCGCGGCCCGGTCGCAGCACCAACCCGGCCAGGTTGCGCCACGCATGAAAGAGCGACACCCAGAAGACGCCGCCCAGCACGAAGACCAGCACGTAGCCCAGCGCCAGCCCGTAGTTGATGGTCAGCACCAGCATGACCAGCAGCGCACCGGCAAAGATCAGCCCCATCCGGGACGGCAGGACGTAGATCCGTCGACGGGTGAGGGGGAAGTCGCCTTCCCAGGGGGTGCGCGTGCGGCCGAAGAAGCGCATTCAGGGGTGGGATGTGGTCGGAAGCGGACCTTGCACCGGAAGGGGCAGG
>CALIXC010000092.1 GCA_938046755.1 uncultured Lautropia sp.
GGACTGGCGACATACACCCGAGGAAGCCGCCAAGGTGGTGGTCCATGATCTGGACCTGCTGCGCGCGTATCTGGATGCAGCCACCCAGGCCACCATCCATTACCTGGAACAGGTTCAGCCGGAAACACTGGAAGAAGTCATCGACCGGAACTGGACACCGCCCGTGACCCGGGCGGTGCGGCTCGTGTCGATCATCGACGATGCGTCGATGCACTCGGGGCAGGCGGTGTATGTGCGCCGCCTGCTGGGCCTGGCCGACTGAGACCAGACCCCATCGCCATCAGGCCACGCCCACGGCCTTCAGCAGCTCGTCGGCCGCCAGAATGCCCAGCTTGTTGCCGGCCAGCGGGCTGTCACCGGTCAGCAGGCGGCGGTCCTTGTGGACCTGGCCGCTGATGCCCTTGTTCATCACCTTCATGCCCAGCTCTTCCAGGCGCTTGGCCAGCAGCCAGGGCAGCTTGCCGGGCATGTAGCCGATCTCGATGTTCGCACCTTCGTCCAGCGCATCCGGGAAGACGCACAGCTCGTAGCCCTTGAACGGGAAGGCGGCATCATCCTTGCCGATGGCGGCAGCGGCCAGGGCGGCCGGGCCATGGCACAGCGTCACGATGAACTTGTCGTTGGCCAGCGCCCAGTCCAGCACGCGCTGGATCTCGCGGCTTTCGGGCAGCTTGTTGAAGGCACCATGACCGCCCGGGATCAGCACTGCGATGTACGGCGAATCCGGCGCGGTGACCTGATCGATGGTGTCGGCCAGTTTGGCGGGCTTGTCCAGCTTGGGCAGGTACTCTTCATAGATGCCCTTGACGGCCTCGTCCTCGGCGGGCATGGCCCACATCTCGAACTTGGCGTGGTTGCCCGACAGCGTGGCCACGTCGATCTCGAAGCCGGCCTTGTGGATGTGCAGCATGGGCAGCAGGGTCTCCACCGGGTGGTTGCCGGTGGAGAACCACTTGCCGTTCTGCATCTGCAGATAGCGTTCGTCGGTGGCGATCATCAGCACCTTGTGCTTGCCGCCGGTATAGGGCTTGCTGAACTTCAGGCCGTCATAGTCGGTCTTCTTGCTGGTGTACTGCGACAGCGAGTACTCGGACGGGAAGAAGGCGTTGTGCTCGGCGCGGTCAGG
>CALIXC010000093.1 GCA_938046755.1 uncultured Lautropia sp.
GGCCGCGGGGACTTGTTCAGAGGATCCCTAGGGGAAGGGCTGGGCAGGATGTCTGCTGCGGGCACGCGTCCGGTGCATCGCAAGGAGAGCAGACATGACTCAAGAGAATCCGCAGAAGATCACCGTCCACGAACGCCAGATCAACAGCCAGATCATCCTCTGGACGACGATCATCGGGGGCTTTATCAGCTCGCTGGTGAAGTGGGGATCCGAGGTGAACATGCCGCCGCGCATGCCGGGCGAGATCTCGCCCCCGGGGGCCAACATCGATGCGTGGCTGGGATGGCTGGGCTTCAACTCCCATTCTCTGGACTACATCTACCAGGGCGTGAACGTGCCCGGTGCGGTCACGCTCTATCACTGGCTGTTCAGCTTCGTGTTCGCCTACGTGTACGTGTGGGGCTCCATCAAGTGGCCCCGGATCCGTCTGTGGTACGGCGCCTTCTACGGCCTGATCATCACCGTGGTCATGCACGGGCTGCTGATTCCGGTGTTCGGCTTTCGCAATCCGGCCTACGCCAAGGGGCTGACCGGCTGGTTGTGGAACCTGAACGCTGCCGAGCTGTGGAGCGAGATCCTCGGCCACGTCTACTGGTCGGTCTCCATCGAGATCTGCATGATCGCCGTGCTGGCCCACTTCGGCCGACCCATCTACGGACAGTGGTTCCGCCACTGATCCGTCGGGCAAGAAAAAGGCGCCAGGACCGAAGTCTCTGGCGCCTTGGGGGCTCCCGCAAAGCCGGTCCCTGGGGCCGGCTTTTCCGTTCTCAGGGCAGTTCCACCTCGGTGGCGTCCTTCTTCTTCACGGGCTTGACCAGGTCCTCACGCTTCAGACCCAGCCGCATCACGATGGCAGCAGCCACGAAGATCGAGGAGTACACGCCAAAGCAGATGCCGATGGCCAGGGCCAGCGAGAAGTAGTGCAGCGTGGGGCCGCCGAAGAACAGCATCGACAGCACCATCATCAGCGTGGACGTGTGGGTGATGACCGTCCGCGAGGTGGTGGTGGTGATGGCGTGGTCCAGCACCTGGGCGGTGGTCATGTTTCGGGCATGGCGCTCGCGGAACTTCTCGCGCACCCGGTCGAAGATGATGACCGACTCGTTGACCGAGTAGCCCAGCACCGCCAGCACCGCGGCCAGCACCGACAGCGAGAATTCCCACTGGAAGAAGGCGAAAAAGCCCAGGATGATTACCACGTCGTGCAGGTTGGCGATGATGCCGGCCACCCCGAACTTCCATTCGAAGCGGACGGCCAGGTAGATCACGATGCCGGCGATCACCACCAGAAGCGCCATGGCGCCGCTGGTAGCCAGTTCCTGACCCACCTGCGGGCCCACGAACTCGTTGCGGCGCAGCTCCACCGACGGGTCATGCTTCTTGAGTGCAGCCAGCACCTGCTCGGCCTGCTTCGCAGCCGAGACGCCTTCCTTCAGTGGCAGGCGGATCAGCACGTCGCGCGAGGTGCCGAAGTTCTGCACCTGCGGCTCCGAGAAGCCCAGCTCCTCGATGGCCTGGCGGGTCTTGCCCAGGTCGGCCGGCTGTGCGTAGCTGAACTCCATGACCGTGCCGCCGGTGAACTCCACCGACAGGTTCAGGCCGCGGGTGAACAGGAACAGCACCGCCAGCAGGAAGAAGACGATCGAGATGGCGTTCAGGATCGTCACGTGGCGCATGAACGGGATGTCGCGCCGGATCTTGAAGAGTTCCATGGTGTGCTTGCTCCCTCAGCGCTTGGCCGGTTTCGGATCATCCAGGTGCCAGTCGCTCTGACCGACCGACAGGTGCTTGACGCGCTTCCTGCCGCCATACCAGAGGTTGACCAGCCCGCGCGAGACGAACACCGCCGAGAACATGGAGGTGAGAATGCCCAGGCAGTGGACCACGGCAAAGCCCTTGATGGGGCCCGAACCGAAGGCCAGCAGCGCCAGGCCTGCGATCAGCGTGGTGATGTTGGCATCCAGGATGGTGGCCCAGGCGTGCTCATAGCCGGCGCTGATGGCCATCTGCGGCGAGGCGCCCTTGCGCAGCTCCTCGCGCACGCGCTCGTTGATCAGCACGTTGGCGTCAATGGCCATGCCCAGCGTCAGCGCGATGGCCGCGATGCCGGGCAGCGTGAGCGTGGCCTGCAGCAGCGACAGCACCGCCACCAGCATCAGCAGGTTGAAGCCCAGCGCCACGGTCGAGAACAGGCCGAAGAGCAGGTAGTAGACGATCATGAACACCGCGATGGCCAGGAAGCCCCAGGTCACCGACTGGAAGCCCTTCGAGATGTTCTCGGCACCCAGGCTCGGGCCGATGGTGCGTTCCTCGATGATGTCCATCGGGGCCGCCAGTGCACCGGCGCGCAGCAGCAGCGCCAGGTCGCCGGCGTTCTTGGCCGAACCCATGCCCGTGATCTGGAAGCGGCTGCCCAGCTCGGACTGGATGGTGGCCACCGTCAGCACCTCGCCCTTGCCCTTCTCGAAGAGCACCACGGCCATGGGCTTGTGGATGTTCTTGCGAGAGACTTCACGCAGGTGGCGGCCGCCGGCTTCGTTCAGGCTCACGGCCACGGCAGGTTGCTGGTGCTCGTCGAAGGTGGCCGAGGCGTTGGTGAGCTGCTGACCGGTGAAGATGGGCTCACGCCGCAGCACCACCGGGGCGCCACGACCCTGGCGGAACAGATCGGAGCCGAAGGGCACCACACCGCTCTCGCTGGTCAGGGCGCGCTGGGCCTCGGGGCTCATGTCCACCAGTCGGGCTTCCAGCGTGGCGGTACGACCCAGGATGTCCTTGGCGCGCGCCGTGTCCTGCACGCCGGGCAGCTGCACCACGATGCGGTCAGCGCCCTGGCGCTGGATGACCGGCTCGGCCACGCCCAGTTCGTTGATCCGGTTGTTCAGCGTGGTGATGTTCTGCTGCACCGAGTTGTCCAGGAAGGTGCGCATGGCGGACTCGGTCAGCGTCAGCAGCAGCTGCGAGTGATCGCCATTGCCCCGTTCCTGCACGGCCAGGTCGGCCTGGTTGTCACGCAGCAGCTCCTGGGCGCGGGTGCGGGCATCCTCGCTGGCAAAGTCCAGCACCAGCTGCCTGCCATTGCGCTTGATGCCGCTGTGGCGCACCTTGCGGTCGCGCAGCAGCGTGCGCACATCGGCCATTGCACTGTCCAGGCGCTTGTTCAGCGCCTCGGTGGTGTCGATCTGCATCAGGAAGTGCACCCCGCCGCGCAGGTCCAGACCCAAGTACATGGGCAGGGCGCGCAGGTGGCTCAGCCACGTGGGCGAGGCCGACAGCAGGTTCAGTGCGGTGATGTAGACCGGATCGGCCGGATCCGGGTTCATCGCCTTCTCCAGCACGTCGCGGGCGCGCAGCTGGGTATCGGTGGACTCGAAGCGGATCTTGACGGAGTTGTCGTCGCGCAGCACCCCCGTGTTGGGGATGCCGGCCTTGTCGAGCGCGGCCAGCGCCTGGCTTTCGGTGGTCGCGTCGACCTTGATGGTCGCCTTTTGGCTCGATATCTGAACCGCTGGCGATTCGCCGTAGAAGTTGGGGAGGGTGTAGATCAGGCTGAAGATCAGTGCCAGCCCGATGAGGGCATATCGCCAGAACGGATATCGATTCACACTCAGATGGCCTTGATGGTGCCCTTCGGCAGAAGGGTCTGGACGGTGGATTTCTGGAAGTTCATTTCGATGGACTTGTCGCCAGAAGCAGAAACTTCGACGGTAACATAGGCGTCGCCGACCTTGGTGACCCGGCCGACGATCCCACCAGCCGTCACCACTTCATCGCCTTTTTGCAACGCTGCCAGCATGTTCCGATGCTCCTTGGCCCGCTTCATCTGCGGACGGATCATCAGGAAATACATGGCCACGAACATCAGGATGATGGGCAGAAAGCCCAGCAGCTGGCTCTCGGCGCCGGCGGGGGCGGCAGTCTGCGCGTAGGCGGTGGAAATCACGATAGGGTTCCTTTCAGGGTTGAAGGGATGGATGGGTGAACCTGTCATTATAGCGACGGGCCGTCTGCCGGGCGGCCGCTGCCATGGCCGGCGCTGCAGTATCGCGTGGGGGCCGCCGAAGCGATCGCCCCAGGCATCATTCGTATGTCACGGCGCCGGTAGGCGCCGTGAGGGGGTCTCGCCTCAGCCGTCTAGCCCGCGCTGGCGGTCCTTCAGGAAGGCGGCGTGGAAGGCCGCAAAGCGTCCCTCGGCAATGGCCTGCCGTGCCTGGGCCATCAGGTCCAGATAGAAGTGCAGGTTGTGCACGGTGGCCAGGTGGGCGCCCAGCATCTCGCCCACCCGCTGCAGGTGGTGCAGGTAGGCGCGCGAATGGTGGCGGCAGGTGCTGCACGGGCAGGTCGGATCCAGCGGGCGTTCATCGTCGCGCCAGCGGGCGTTGCGGATTTTCAGGTCGCCGAAGCGGGTGAACAGCCAGCCGTTGCGGGCGTTGCGGGTGGGCATCACGCAGTCGAACATGTCGATGCCGCGGGCGATGCCGTCGAGCAGGTCTTCGGGTGTGCCCACCCCCATCAGGTAGCGGGGCCGGTCAGCGGGCAGCCGGTGGCCGATGTGGTCTAGGATGCGCAGCATGTCTTCCTTGGGCTCGCCCACTGAAAGGCCGCCCACCGCATAGCCCTCGAAGCCGATGTCCGTCAGACCCGCCAGCGACTCGTCGCGCAGGTCCTCGAACATGCCGCCCTGCACGATCCCGAACAGGGCGTTGGGGTTCTTGCCGCGCAGGAACTCGTCGCGGCTGCGGCGCGCCCAGCGCAGCGACAGCTGCATCGAGCGGGCAGCCTCTTCATGGGTGGTGGGGCGGCCGTCGATCTCGATCGGCGTGCATTCGTCGAACACCATGGCGATGTCCGAGTTCAGCGCCCGCTGCACCTGCATCGAGACCTCGGGCGTGAGAAAGAGCTTGTCGCCGTTGATGGGCGAGGCAAAGCGCACGCCTTCTTCCGAGATCTTGCGCAGATCCCCCAGGCTCCAGACCTGGAAGCCGCCAGAATCGGTCAGGATGGGACGCTGCCAGCCGTTGAAGCCGTGCAACCCGCCCAGCTTCTCCATCACGGTTGTGCCGGGCCGCAGCCACAGGTGGAAGGTGTTGCCCAGAATGATGCGCGCGCCCACCGCCTCCAGGTCGGCCGGCGACATGCCCTTGACGGCGCCGTAGGTGCCCACCGGCATGAATATCGGGGTTTCGATTTCGCCGTGGTTGAGCCGCAGCGTGCCTTGGCGAGCCAGGCCGTCGGTGTGGTTCAGCGTGTAGTGCAGCATGACATGATGGAAGGAGGTGATTCGGGGAGGCGGCTGCAGAAGGCGGGGCCGCGGCAGCGAGTGTAAGGTACCGGCAGGGTGAAAGGGGGCGCCGGATCACGCTGGGCCAGGGCCCACGGGGCCGGTCACGCCCGCCAGGCAGGCCGCCTTCGGCACCCTAGGCACCTGGAACGGCCGGGGCCATCCCGGGGTATCCAGGGCGATCCCCGATGGGGGGCAGGTCAGGCGTCTCCCTCCACGGGGGCACGATCCAGCAGCATGGCATCGCCATAGCTGAAGAAGCGATAGCGCTGCGCGATGGCGTGCGCGTAGGCGCGGCGAATCGTCTCGCGGCCGGCAAAGGCGCTCACCAGGATCAGCAGCGTGGACTTGGGCAGGTGGAAGTTGGTGAACAGCCGGTCCACCACCCGGAAGCGGTAGCCCGGGGTGATGAACAGATCCGTCTCGCCACTGCCGGCCACGCCGCCGCTGGCCTCCAGTGCCCGCAGCGCCGTGGTGCCGATGGCCACCACCGGCCGTCCCTCGGCCTTGGCGCGGGCGATGGCCTGCGCCGTCTCGGCCGACAGCGTGTAGCGCTCGCTGTGCATGTGGTGCTGCGACAGGTCTTCGGTGCGCACTGGCAGGAAGGTGCCCGCACCCACATGCAGCGTCAGATGCGCGCTTTCGATGCCGCGTGCCCCCAGCGCCGCCAGCAGCGCCTCGTCAAAGTGCAGGCCGGCCGTGGGGGCCGCCACCGCACCCGGTTCGCGGGCAAACACCGTCTGATAGCGCGCCTCGTCGGCCTGATCCGGCTGGTGCTGGATGTAGGGCGGCAGCGGCAGCTCACCCAGCTGCTCCAGCACCCCGGCTGCCGGTGCGTCGAAGCGGATGCGCAGCATCATGCTGCCCGGCTCGCGCGCCGAGACGACCGTGGCAGTCTCCGTGGCGTCCTTCGGCCCGAAGTACAGCCGGCTGCCTGCCTTGGGCGGGTGGCTGGCACGCACCATCGCCAGCACCTCGTGCTCGCCGTCGATGCGCTCGATCATCACCTCGATGCGCCCGCCACTCTCCTTGCGTCCCGCAAGCCGCGCATGGATGACCCGGGTGTCGTTGAACACCAGCAGGCTGCCGGGTGCGATGAGTTCCGGCAGATCGGCCAGCCGTCGGTCGGCAGCGGTGGGAGTGGCCGCCTGCAGGGACGTGTCCATTGCCGCCTGAGGGTTTGCATGGGTCTGCACGGTGGGGGCATCGACGCCGGGACCAGCCGTACCGGCCACCGGGGAAGCGCTGGCCTCGGGCAGCCGCATCAGCGTCGTCACATCCAGCAGTCGCCCGCCGGCGCGTTGCTCGGGTGGGTACTGTGCAATCAGTTCCTCGGGCAAGTGATAGTCGAAATCGGACAGCTTCATCGGGATGGTTCAGGAAAAGGGGTGGACATCACAGGGCGGGGGAAGGTGCCGCGTCACGTGATGGCCTCATGCAGAAGGGCCGGGCTCTGCGAGGATCCGGCGCTGCATCAGTCGGGCGCCGGCGCCATAGCTGGCCAGCTTGGTCTGCAGGCGTGGCGTGGGCGTCACGTCCTGAAAGCCATGACGCTGCCAGAAGCGCACCGCACCGGCCAGCGACACCAGCCGCAGGTTGCTCAGACCCTGCCGGCGGGCGGTCGCCACGGTGGCTGCCAGCAGGCGCTGGGCAATACCCCGGCCATGCCATTCAGGGCTCACGGCGCAGTCGTGGACGAACCAGTGCCGGCCCGGTTCGGGCAGTGCATCTAGCAGTACCCCCAGTGCGGGCGGCAGCCCGTCGTCCCACGGATACGAGACCAGATAGCCCGCCACCCGGTTGCCGGCCAGCGCCACCAGGCATCCCTGCGGCGCAAGCTGCCGGCGGTTCCGGAAGAACGCCACCGGCTCCAGCACCGGCAGGCCGGCATAGGCCTGCGTCTGCACCTGCATCAGCTGCGGCAGGTGGGATTCTTCCAGCGGCGATATCTGTACGGGCACATGGCCCAGACGATGGTGCGGGAAAGGTGAGGAGCCCATGACGAAAGGCGGAAAAGGAAACAGCAGGAGTCAGGCGGGGCCACGCAAGCCGGGAACCGGGCTGCAAGGGGCGCAGGGTGCGAGGCGGCGTACCTGCCCTATTATCTGGGGGCAGGGTGGTTGCCGCAGGCCACAGACTTGGGCCATAATGCCGGCCGGGCGCCGATGTTACAGGAAGCGGCTCCGTCCTTCATGGCAGCAGCCATGCCCGGGTGGTGAAACTGGTAGACGCAGGGGACTCAAAATCCCCCGCCGCGAGGCGTGTCGGTTCGAGTCCGACCCCGGGCACCATCTCTCTTTTGTCAGCGCGACGGCTGCGGCCATTGCAGCAGCGGCGGAACGGGCTTCAGCTCGTCCAGACAGCTAACATCCAGGGCTGCGGCGTCAGGGCGTCGTAGAAACTCCGCCATCAGATCGGGCACACAGCCCGCAGACATCACATTGTGCGCCTGATGCTTCAGGTGCAGATGACGTGCGTTCTTCAGCCCCGCCACGGCCGCCTCGCCCATGGGGTGGCCGAGAGTGGGGTCGAATTCACCGGTCAGCGCCAGCACGGGGATGTTCGCTGAAATCTGCTTGTTGAACCCCGCCGGGACTTCGCCCCGAGGCCAGCTGCGGCAGGCCTGGGCCATCGCCCTGATGTTGGCATTCAGCAGCAGCGGGTCGGGCTGGCCTGTGGGTTTCTGGAGACTGTCGATGTCTTCGGTGCAGACCACGGCGGTGTACATGCCCATCGCCAGAATCTCCCGAAGCTGCTCGTTCATCTGCCGCGCCAGATAGCCGGGCACCTCGTAGTGCCCCTGGGCAGCCTGATGAATCAGCAGCGGCAGCATGTTGGCCGTCTCGGGCGAATAGGCTAGCAGGCGCACCAGCGAGGCCATCGTCTCGTCCGTCAACCGCTGGCGTACCCACTCGCCCCGGGGCGGCAGCTTCAGGTTCACCTCCGCTGGTCTGGCACGCAGCTTTTCCAGCACCTGCAGCAGCTGCGGGTACGGATCGCCCAGCGCCTTGTGGCAGGCCGCGTCTTCCGTGCAGCGTGCCAGCAGGCGCTTCAGCGCATCCTCGTGCTGGCGCGCATCCAGCTCGCCCAGATAATGCCCGTTGGGCAGGGGGGAATCCAGGATTAGCGCCCGCGTCTGCTGCGGATATTGCCGAGCGTACTGCAGCGCCACCCGTGTGCCGTAGGAGATGCCCAGCAGGTTGATCCGCTCCAGCCCCAGGGTCTTGCGCACGGCCTCCAGATCCCGCACCGCGTCTGTGGTGGTGTAGAAGCGCAGGTCCGCCTTGTCCGCCAGCGCCTTCTGGCAGGCCTGGGTGAACGCCACCAGCTGCTGGGGCGGCATCGACAGCATGTCGGTACCGGGCGCCATCGGGCAGTCCAGCCGGTTCGACCCCCCCGTGCCGCGCTGATCCACCAGCACCATGCCCCGGCGCTGGCGTGTCTCGGCAAGGCTGGGTGCCAGCGCTGCATAGGTCTGCAGCGTGTCCTGGCCCGGACCGCCCGACAGCAGGAAGACCGGATCCTTCTGGGCCATGAAGGGCTTAAGCGGCGGCACCCACGCCAGTTTCAGTTCGATCTGTCGTCCCTGGGGCTGCTGCGGGTTCTCGGGCACCTTCAGCGAACCACACAGGGCACGGGCGCGTTGCTCCAGACCCGAGGGCGCCTGCAGGACGCAGGGCTCGAACTGCACCTGACCGATGCGCTGGGGCTTTGGGGCAGGCAGGGCGAGGGCATCCGCCATGACCGGAAAGGGCAGCAGGGCAAGGCCCAGCAGCAGGCTCAGGCGGGTTCGGATTCCTCGGGCTCCTGACATGGCAGCTTCCTGTCGTTCCTGGTGCAGGGTCGGTGATGACGCGCGTGTCGTCATCACCGACGGTGACGGGAAGATACAGGCTATGTCACCTCACGGGAAGCATGCACGGCCGGACGGACGGAGTATCGGCCTCGGCCGTATTGCAGTGCTGGGCATGACACTGGCCGGCTGGAGTCAAAGCTCGCCGACCGTCGTGGCCTTGGTCGCTGCCAAGGCCTCCGGGCTGGTCTTCTTCGCCAGCGGCGTTGCCGCAAAGGCTTCCACGGCCGCCTTCGTGTCGGGCCGTGCAGCCGCCTCGAATTCCTCGGGGCGACGCAGCTTCACGGTCAGCAGCACTACGGCCAGCATCACGTCCGGCCAGGCTTGGCTGTTGCCGTCAAAGGCGGGCACCCGCGCCAGCGCACGCTTCAGTGCCGTGACACAGCGCTCCACCAGCGGATGGTCGGCCGTGTCCGGCGCCTTGAAGCGCACCAGCTTCACGATCTGGATCAGCATCTCCAGCAGTGCATGTGTCTGCGAGACGGCCGACAGCTCGGCCGCCGGTGGCATGGCACCACCCAGGTACAGGCAGATGGGCAGCGTGCCCGGAACAGCGGTCTTGCCGTCATCCAGCACCAGCACCGGAATCTGGCTCAGTGGGTTGATGGCCTCCAGCTCCGGCGGGTTCTGCCACGGGTCCACCATTTGCAGCGACAGATCGTTGCGACCCAGCAGCAGTGCGCGGGACAGGCAGATGCGCCCATAGGGCGAGGTGGGGCTGACATAGAGCTTCATGGCGGTCTCCGGTCGAGTCATGGAAGCGTCCATGGTACTCCTTGCCGACTGGGGCATTGTCCCGGGGCGGTAGGGCATGTCATGGGCGCGAGGCTCAATGCTGCTGCAGCAACCGGTCTGCTGCACGTTGCAGCCCTTGCAGGATGCTGGCGGCCACCGGGTGTGGAAAGCCGGGAGGAAGTCGGTTCCTGATGTTCTCGATGACAGTCGGTGTCCGGACCGCCAGCGTGTCGATGATGTCGGCGGCCGATTCGTTGTTCATGCCGATGACGCCATGTCGTTCGGCCAGTCCTATCCAGTGGCGACGCAGGATGTCGCGCATGCGCCAATGGGCTTGTTTGCCACGTACCGCCATGGCCAGTCTGGCGCGATGGGGCGAGAGTTTTCCAGGACCTTCTCCCAGGACCGGGTAGGCCGACATCACGTCATACAGCGGCGCCAGGGTGTAGTGCCCCTGCGGCAGAAGCATGAGGCTGAAGTTCTTGGCATGTCCATCGGTGGCACACAGCATCCAGAACAGGATCTGTGCCTGGAAGAACGTGAGCCTGTCCTGTTTTGCGTTGTCCGAGTGGAGCAGCAGCGACAGGATGTGATCCATGCCGGGGCCACCGTCCGACTCGTACTTCAGATGCGGAGGAACGCCCAGCGCTTGACACATGTCTTCCTGCGGAAGCCGCAGCAGGCGAGCTGATGTCGGCACGGGCGGAGA